>NZ_DASRVN010000241.1:0-21390 GCF_035655035.1 Kribbella sp.
CGATGATGACCGCGGTACGGCGGATGCCCGCGGCCTGCACCTGGGCGGCGATGTCGCCGAGCGTGCCGCGGAGTACGACCTCGTCGTCGCGGGAGGCGCGGGCGACCACCGCGACCGGGCAGTCGGCGCCGTAGTTCGGCACGAGTTCCGCGACGACGCGGTCGATCTGCTGGACGGCGAGGTGTAGCACGATCGTCGCGCGGGCGGCGCCGAGCGTGCCGAGATCCTCGCCGGGCGGCATCGCGCTGGCGCTGCCGCCGACGCGGGTCAGGATGACGGTCTGCCCGACCTCGGGCACGGTCAGTTCCCGGTTGAGCGTGGCGGCCGCGGCGGCGTACGCCGGGACTCCGGGCGTGACGTCGTACGGGATCCGCAAGGCGTCGAGGCGGCGCAGTTGTTCGGCCATCGCGCTGAAGACGGACGGGTCGCCGGAGTGCAGGCGGGCGACGTCGTGGCCGGCAGCGTGGGCGGCGGCGAGTTCGGCGACGATCTCGTCGAGGGTGAGGTTCGCGGTGTCGATCCGGCGGGCGCCGGGCGGGCAGTGGTCGAGGAGATCGACCGGTACCAGCGCACCGGCGTACAGGCAGACCGGGGACGCGGCGATCAGGTCGCGCCCGCGGACTGTGATCAGATCGGCCGCGCCGGGGCCGGCGCCGATGAAGTGGACGGTCATTTGACGACACTCCAGATCGTGACGGGCATGGCGGGGCGCCAGCCGGTCATGGTGCCGATCGGAGAGGCGCGTTGGACGTCGAGGCGTACCAGATCGCCGCCGTACGTCTTGTACCACTGGATGATGAGCGCCTCCGTCTCCAACGTGACGCCGTTCGCGACCAAGCGGCCGCCGGGACGCAGCGCGTTCCAGCAGGCGTCGAACAAGCCCGGGGCGGTAGCACCGCCGCCGATGAAGATCGCGTCCGGTACTTCGAGGCCTTCGAGAGCGGCCGGAGCGGCGCCTTGTACGACGGTGACCGCGGCGCCGAGTGCGGTCGCGTTGCGTTCGAGGCGGTCGGCGCGGGTGGGATCGCGTTCGATCGCGATCGCTCGGTTGGTGTGGTGGTGGCGGGACCACTCGATCGCGATGCTGCCGGCGCCGCCGCCGATGTCCCAGAGGAGCTGTCCTGGTACGGGCGCGAGTCGGGAGAGGGAGACCGCGCGTACTTCGCGTTTGGTGAGTTGGCCGTCGTGCTCGTAGGCGTCGTCGGGCAGGCCGGGGACGGTGGAGAGCACGGGGGCGTCGGGTGGACAGTGGATGGCGATGACGTTGAGGGGGTCTACCTCGTGGGACCAGTCGGATGCTGTTGTGGTGCGGACGCGTTCCGCTGGGCCGTCCAGTTGCTCCAGGACTGTAAAGGCGCTCTTGCCGTAGCCGCGGGCCACTAGTAGCTGTGCGACCTCAGCGGGGGTCTGTGCGGTGCGACTGAGGACGAGGATGCGCCTGTCGGGTTGGAGGTGCGGGTGCAGGCGGTCTACCGGGTTGGTGACCGCGCTGACCACCTGCACCTGGTCCTGCGGCCAGCCGAGCCGCGCACAGGCCAGGGAGACGCTGGAAGGGTGCGGGATCACGTGTACGGCGCCTAGCAGGCGGACCAGCGTCGTACCGATGCCGTGGAAGGTGGGGTCGCCGCTGGCGAGCACGCAAATGCGGCGCCCGTGGTGTTCCTCCAGCAACCGGGGCAGAGCCTCTGAGAGAGGTGACGGCCAAGGTACACGCACAGCGTCAAGGGAGGACGGTGTCAGGGCTAGTTGGCGGGGGCTTCCTAGCAGGACTTCGGCTTGCAGCAGGGCAGCTTGGGCCGGCGAGGTCAGGCCTGCCCAGCCGTCAGGGCCGATGCCGACGACGGTGATGGGGTCAGCCGGCATTGCCCAGGGCCTTTGTGATGGTGATGTGGATGACTACGCGGGCTGGATTGGGGCGGGGCTGCTTGTAGCGCTTGGCATAGCGCGTTTCGGCTTCCTGGACGTGGAGCGGGTCGTCACTGACGACAGCGCGTCCCTCCAGGGTGCTCCAGCGGCGGCCGTCCACCTGTGTCACCGCGACGGACGCCTCGCCCAGCCGGCGGATCGTCCGGGCCTTGTACGACGTACCGGAGCAGATCACCCGCAGCAGGCCGGCCTCGGCGTCAAGGGTGGCGCCTACCGGCGTCGCGTGTACGGTCCCGTCCGCCCGGACCGTGCTCAGCACACACAGGTGCCGCTCGGTCCAGAACCCAACCAGCTGCTCAGTCAACACCCCGCGATCGTAGACAGGCCCGCCCGGCGCTTCGCCGGGCGGGCCCGTGAGCGCTGGACCCCTCAGACCAGCGCCGCTTCGGTCGGCCGAAACCGTCAGCCGATGTCTCGCCGCCGGAACGTCGCGAAACCGGCGATCGTGAGCGCGGCGGCGATCGCGGTCAGCCAGAGCACCGGTGTGACGGAGAAGTCACCGCCGGGCAGCCGCGGCGTGTGACCGTACGGGCTGAGGTTGATCATCCACTGCGGCAGGTTGAAGAGCTCACCGAACTGCCCGATCAGCAGGAACACGCCGTACAGCACCCATCCCCCGGCGACCAGCTTCGGCGCCAGCCCGAACAGGATGACGACCAGCGCGGTCACCAGCCAGATCGCGGGCAGCTGTACGGCGGCTGCAGCCAGCATCCGCGGCACCTGGTGCCCCATGTTGCCGAGCGACGCCCCACTGGAGATACCGGACCCCAGGCCGGCGACGAGAATCAAGACGCCAGTGCCGAGGAGTGCCATGAGCACGTGGCTCGCCAGCCATTGCGCACGCGTCACACCGGTTGCCAGCAGCGGCTCAGCCCGCAGCGCAGTCTCCTCGGACCGCAGCCGCATTGCGGCCTGGATACCGAACGCTGACGCGAGCAGACCCACCATGCCCATCTCAGTGGCCAGGAACGCGTCCGTGATCCCCTGGACGCCACCGAGCTTCTGCACCATCTCCTTGGCGCTGTCGCTGGTGACGAACCCGTCGACGTTGCTGGCGATGTTGCCGACCAGCAGCCCCAGCAGCAGGAACGCGAAACCCCAGCCGTACAAGGCCCCGCGGTGCAGCCGCCACGCCAGCGCGAGAGGTGACCGCAGCGCCGCGGACGCCCGTGCCGGACCAGGACGTGGCCGTACCAGTCCGGCACCGAGATCACGCCGCCGGATCAGTGCGACCGCGGCGACGACCAGTACGCCGAGGAACGCCAACGGGACCAGTAGTACGACGAACCGGTTGCCCGCGAAGGCACGGACCTGCTGCGCCCATCCGATCGGCGACAGCCACGACACCCACCGCGTGCTGCCGTCCGCCGACGAGTCACCGATGGCCCGCAGGACGTACGACACACCGAGCACGACCGCGGTCAGCCCGTTGGCGGCCCGCGCGCTCTCGGTCACCTGTGCCGTCACGGCACCGACCCCGGCGAACGCCAGCCCGGCCGCCGCCCACATCAGCCCGAAAGCGAACGAGCCCGTCGCGTCCAGCCCGCTCCCCATCAGCGCGAGCGCCGTCACCAGGCCGAGGACGATGACCGTCCCGCCCGACAGGATCAGCGCGGACGCGAGCGCGGCGTACCGTCCGAGGACTCCGGCGCTGAGCATCTCGAGGCGGCCGTTCTCCTCCTCGGTCCGGGTGTGCCGGACGACCAGCATCCCGGCCAGCAGGCCGACCAGTACGGCGCCGAACGCGGTCAGCTTGAACAACGAGACCTCCCCGAGCGAGGTCTCGTCGAAGATCCGCCCGTACAGCGAGACCAGGGCCGGCGACGCGTTCGAGGTCCGCGCCGCCGCGACCAGGGCGTGATGGTCGGAGTACAGGCTGATCGACGCCTTGGCCGATCCGGCCGCCGACATCACGAAGACGAGGATCCAGATCGGGATCAGCAACCGGTCGCGGCGCAACGCGAGCCGCACCAGCGTCCCGGTACCGACGAAGTCGTTCATCGGACCGCCGCCCCGGCACCCGCCGGGACCTCCGCCGGTACGTCGTCCTCGTAGTGCCGCAGGAACAGCTCCTCGAGCGTCGGCGGCTGCGCCACCAGGCTCTTGATGCCGCTCGCGGACAGTTGCCGCATCACCGCGTCGAGCTGCGCGGTGTCGACCTCGCAGCGCACCCGGTTGCCCTCGACATCGAGATCGTGCACCCCGGGCAGCTGGGCCAGACCGTTCGGCGACCCGGCCAGCTCGGCGTGGATCGACGTCCTGGTGAGGTGCCGCAGCTCGGACAGCGTGCCGGTCTCGACCACCTTGCCGCGGCGGATGATGCTCACCCGGTCACACAGCGCCTCGACCTCGGAGAGGATGTGGCTCGACAGCAGCACGGTACGGTCGCGCTGCCGCTCGTCCTCGATGCACTGCCGGAACACCTCCTCCATCAGCGGGTCGAGGCCGGAGGTCGGCTCGTCCAGGATCAGCAGCTCGACATCGCTCGCGAGCGCGGCCACCAGCGCGACCTTCTGCCGGTTGCCCTTGGAGTACGTCCGGCCCTTCTTGGTCGGGTCCAGGTCGAACCGGCGGAGCAGCTCGTCACGCTTCTTCTCGTCCAGGCCGCCGCGGAGCCGGCCGAGCAGGTCGATCACCTCGCCGCCGGTCAGGTTCGGCCACAGGTTCACGTCGCCCGGGACGTACGCGAGCCGGCGGTGCAGCCTGGCCGCGTCGTGCCAGGGGTTGCCACCGAGCAGCGAGACATCGCCGGCGTCACCCCGCAGCAGGCCGAGCAGGACGCGGATGGTGGTGGACTTCCCGGCGCCGTTCGGGCCGAGGAATCCGTGCACCTCACCGGTCGTGACCTCCAGGTCGAGGCCGTCGAGGGCGTGCGTACTTCCGTACGACTTGTGCAGTCCGGAGACCACGATGGCTGATGTCATGTTTCACAAGGTACACTTCGTTCAGAAGTTTGTGAATCTTCCTAACAGCTTTCTGACGACGCGGAGGAGATGATGGGGCGGTGAGTGCACAACGGGACGACGACGCCGTCAAGCGGTACACCGAGCAGTTCGGCAACCTCCTGGCGGAGACAGGCTGGCCGCGGATGGCGGGGCGGGTGTTCGCCGCGATCCTCTCCAGCGTCGACGGGCGGATGACGGCCGCCGAGCTGTCCGAGCAGCTGCAGGCCAGCCCCGCCGCGGTCTCCGGGGCGGTCAACTACCTGCTCCAGCTGCGCCTGGCGACCCGCGAGCGCGAGCCGGGCACCCGCCGCGACGTGTACGTCGTCCAGGACGACGCCTGGTACCAGACGATGATGACCGAGGACGTCTCCCTGTCCCGCTGGTCGGCCTCGCTGCGCAAGGTCCTCGACGCGGCCGGCGACGACACCGACGCGCACCGCCGGATCCGGATCTCGCTGGCCTTCATCGACTTCATCAGCGAAGAGGTCAAGGGCCTCAGCGAACGCTGGATCAAACGGAAGGCCGAGCTCGACGCCGAACTCGACGCGGAGTACTAGAGGACAGCTCACGCATCCGGGTGGTCGACCCTGTTCAGCCAGTCCGCGACAAGTGCGCGGTACAGCGCGGAGGTCGGGCCGGGGAGGAAGTGGTCCTCCTGATCCAGGACGGCGTACGTCGCGCGCGGGTAGTCGTCGAGGAGCGGCCAGGCGTCGGCGTACCCGGCTGTGGTGTCCTGCCGGCCGGTGACGATCAAGGTCGGGCGGTCGAAGTGGACCGACGGATCCTCCCGCAGGCTGTACGTCGACACGTCGCGCTGGATCCGGCCGAGGAACTCGAGGTCCGCCAGCTGTTCCGCTGCTTCGTAGTACTTGTGCTGCTGGTCGCGAGCCTCCGACAGGACGAGATGCTCGTCGGTCGGCAGCGTGCGGCGGGAGCGGTCGATGACGACACCCGGTGCCCTGAGCAACAGTCCTAGGACGCGGGACGGGTTCTGCTTGAGGATGCCGCGGGCGTGCAGGGCACCGGCGGAGGTACCTGCGAGAGCGAAGGGTTCGTCACCGGCCACAGAGTTGATCAGCTCGGCAATGGACGACAGCATGCCGTCCTGGTCGGTGATCGAGGGGTCGGCGGGCGATTTCCCGGTGCCGGGTGGGTCTACGTAGATGCGACGCCACCCCGGGTGTTCGGAGAAGATCGGTTCGTGGACGGCGCGGGCCTCGCCGGCGTCACCGCCCCAGCTGGGGAGGAAGAAGATCAGGCGGCCGCTGCCGACGGACTCGTAGTACACACTGCGACCTTAACCAGCGGGGTCGGGGTCATGGAGTCTTTCTGTTCACAGCAGAAGGCGGACGCTCGCCAGACCCGCGCTCGATCAGAGCGCATGGCAGCACGATCCGTTGCGGCGGACGGGTGTCCGTACCGGAGGCCCGGTCGAGCAGCAGCCGCGCGGCGCGGCGGCCGAGCTCGGCGATGTCGGAGGCAACGACCGTGACCGGCGTCGGCAGCATGTCCGCGAGCCGGAAGTCGTCGAACCCGACCACCGCCGGGTCCTGCTCCAGCTCGCCGAGCGCCCGCAGCACGCCCTCGACCAGGAAGTTCGTCGAGGCGAAGATCGCGGTCGGCGGATCCGGCCGCAGCATCGCCTCGCGGGTCGCCTTCTCCGCCTCCTCCGCGGTGCCCTCCGGCAGCTGGATCACCAGCGACTCGTCGACCTCGACGCCGGCCGCCCGGTGCGCGCGGCGGAAGCCGCGCAGACGGCGGCCGATCGTGTAGTACGACGGGGCCAGGATGATCGCGATCCGCTCGTGGCCCTGGCTGAGCAGGTGTTCGGCGGCGATCCGGCCGCCGCCTTCGTTGTCGACCATCACGATGTCGGCCTCGATCCCGGTGGCCGGGCGGTCGACGAACACCACCGGTACGCCGGCACCCTCGAGGAACGCGTGGTCGCCCTGGTCGGGGACGATCATCAGCCCGGCGACCTGGCGGCTGACCAGCTCCTGGATCGCGCGCTTCTCGCCCTCCGGGTCCTCGTCGACGCTGCCCAGCACCACAGCGAACCCGGACTGCCCGGCGATCTCCAGCGACGCCTTCGCGATGCTCGCGTAGAACGGGTTGGTCAGGTCACCGAGGACCAGCGCCAGGCTGGTCGACTTCTTGCCCGGCCGGAGCGCCCGGGCCACCTCGTTGCGCTGGAACCCGAGCTCGTCGATCGCCGCCCGGACACGCTGCGCGGTCTCGTCCCGGACGCCGTGGCCGCCGTTCACGACACGCGACACCGTCCCGAGCCCGACCCCGGCCCGCCGCGCGACATCGATCATCGTCGGCCGAGCGACCTCAGAAGCCATCAGGGACCTCCTCGGCTTGCTTGGAAACGTTTCGGACACGGGGTTGACTTCCTTTTCGGGACACGGCATCGTCACCCAACAGTAAATCGTTGGAAACGTTACCGTCCAGGAGGCCGGATGAGTAGTCCTTCCCCGAGCGGAGCGAGGGAAGCATGAATACAGCTCCAGGCGGAACCACCCGGAAGAAGAGCCGCGGTGGGATGAGTCGCAATGCTGGCTCCGATGTGAAGGCGGCGTACCTGTTCATCGCTCCGGCGGTGATCGGGTTCGGCGTCTTCGTGGGATATCCGCTGATCCGATCGTTCTATCTCGCGCTGACGAAGTTCAACGGGTTGTCGAACCCGGTCTTCATCGGCCTCGGCAACTTCCGGAGGCTGTTCACCACCGACCCGGCCTTCTGGCCGTCGTTGCGGGCGACCGGCTATCTGGTGTTGCTCTATGTCCCGTTGTCGCTGATCCTCGGGCTCGCGCTGGCGATGTTCTGCAACCAGCGGTTCGCCGGCGTCCGGATCGTCCGGACGCTCGCGTACCTGCCGGTGGTGCTGCCCGCGGTCGCGACGATCACGCTCTGGAAGTTCATGCTCGATCCGCAGGTCGGGCTGCTGAACACGATCCTCGACCGCCTCGGCCTGCCGACCAGCCTCTGGCTGCAGAGCTCGAAGATGGCGATGCCGTCCGTGGTACTGGTGATGCTGTGGGGCGTCGGCGGCACCATGATCATCTTCCTGGCCGCGCTGCAGTCGGTGCCGACCGAGCTGTACGAGGCCGCCAAGGTGGACGGCGCCGGCCCGTGGTCGGTGTTCTTCCGGATCACCATGCCGATGATCAGCCCGATCATGCTGCTACAGGTGATCCTGCAGACCACGGCCGCGCTGCAGACGTTCAACCAGCCGAAGATCCTGACCGGCGGCGGTCCTGGGTTCAGTACGAACGTATTGATGCTCGGGATCTACAACAACGGCTTCCCCACCCTCGGCCGGATCCCGCAGCTCGGGTACGCGTCCGCGCAGGTGTGGGTGCTGTTCGTCATCATCATCGCCGTGATCGCCCTGACCGCGAAGTTCTCCTCCATCTGGACGTACAGTGACAGCACTTCCGACTGACGCCCGCCCGGCCACGGCCGCCGACCCGGCCGTCACGCCGGCGAAGAAGAAACCACGCGTGGTCGGTACGACGTCGTGGTACGTCGTCGCGCTGTTCATCTGCGCGGTGATGATCGTCCCGCTGCTGTGGATGATCACGATCGGGCTGAAGAGCCAGACCGCCGTGTTCGACATCCCGCCGAAGCTGCTGCCGCACGAGTTCCACTGGAGCAACTTCATCAAGGGGCCGGAGGCGATCCACTTCCCGCGGCTGTTCCTGAACTCGATGATCATCACGCTGCTGAGCGTGATCGGCGGCGTGATGACCGCGATGATGGCCGGTTACGCGCTGGCCCGGTTGCGGTTCCCGGGTCGCAAGGTGTGGTTCTACCTGTTCGTCGGCAGCATGCTGCTGCCCGGTGTGGTCGGCCTGATCCCGTTGTTCCAGATGTACAAGAGCATCGGCTGGTACGACACCTGGCTGCCGCTGATCGTGCCGGCGTTCCTCGGCGGGAACCCGTTGTTCATCTTCCTGGCCCGGCAGTACTTCCTGGCCATCCCGTACTCGATCGACGAGGCGGCGAAGATCGACGGCGCCGGGCACCTGCGGATCTTCGTCAGCGTGATGCTGCCGCTGACCCGTCCGGCCTGGCTGACGATGGCGATCCTCGCGTTCCAGGCGTCCTGGAACGACTACCTGAATCCGCTGGTCTACCTGTACTCGTCCGGCAAGTGGCCGTTGTCGGTGGGTATGGCGTCGTTCATCTCCCCGTTCGCGGGGAAGACGCCGGACTGGAGTTACTACATGGCCACCAACCTGCTCTACATGCTGCCGCCGCTGATCATCTTCTTCGCCGCGCAGCGCTACTTCATCCAGGGCCTGGGCGCTCTCGGCAGCACGAACCAGAAATGAGGATTGTCGTGAAGAGAATATTGGGCGTCACCGCGCTGGCCTGCGCGGGGTTGCTGGCGGCAACGGCCTGCGGCGGCGGGTCCGGTTCCGGTGGATCGAGCAACGGCCCGGTCACGGTCACCGTGCTGACGTGGGAGTCGGCCGACACCAACGCCGCGATCAAGAAGGCGCTGGAGAACTTCAAGGACAGCAACATCAAGGTCAACCTGCTCGACTCACCGAGCGGTGCGTACGGCGACAAGCTCGCGTCGCTGACGCAGGCGAAGAAGCTGCCGGACCTGTTCTGGTGCGGCAACGACACCGAGCAGCAGTACACGTCGCAGGGCCTGCTGGTGAACTGGGCCGACAAGATCAAGACCGGCGACGGCGACTTCAAGGCGGACAAGTTCGTACCGTCCGCGATCGAGAACTGGAAGACGTCCGACGGCCAGATGGGCGGCCTGCCGTCACTGATGAACACGTACGGCGTCTGGTACAACGCCGACGCGTTCACCGCCGCGGGCCTGCCGCTGCCGAAGGCCGGCTGGACGTGGGACGAGATGTACGCCGATGCCGCGAAGCTCGCGGGCAAGAACGGCGCGAAGTACGGCCTGGTCGCCGACCAGCTGACCAGCGCCGACGGCCCGTTCACGATGAGCATGTACTCCGTGTCCGCCGGCGGGGCGCCGTTCACCGACAACGTGAACCACCCGACGAAGGCCCAGGCCGACGACAAGTACACCGAAGGCGTCCAGAAGCTCGCCGCCGCGATCAAGAACGGGTCGGTCGCGCCGCCCGGGTACGACGCGTCGAACGTGCAGGCGCTGTTCGCGGCCGGCAAGGTGCCGATGACGTTCGGCGGGCAGTGGCTGGCGGCCGGGTTCCAGACCGACAAGCCGAAGATCAAGTACGGGTTCGCGCCGTTCCCGCAGGTGCAGACGCCGACCACCTTGTACGACTCGGTCGGGATCTGCACGCCGCAGTACACGAAGGACCAGGACGCGACGTTCAAGGTGCTCGAGTACATCAACACCAACGTGTGGAATGCGGTACTGCCGGCCTCGCCGGTCGCGCCGCCGGCGTACACGCCCGCGCAGGCGAGCTACTTCGACGCGCTGACCAAGGCGCAGCAGCCGACGGTCGTCGACACGGTCAAGGCGGACCTGGCCGCGGAGAAGACGGTCGGCGTCCGGTTCACCACCCAGTGGGCCAGCCAGGTCGGTGACCTGACCACGGCCAACTACCAGCCCATCCTGAACGGCAAGAAGCCGGTCACCGACCTCCCGAACTACATCGACAAGATCAACGGCCTGATCAAGCAAGGTAGTTAGCTAGTCACACAGCACTCCACAGCGACAACGCGAAGCGGGTTCCACTGTCGGTCCACCATGCGGCCGGGGTGAAGCCCGCTTTGTCGAGTTCGGCTTCTACTCCGGCGCGGTGGAACTTGGCGGAGATCTCGGTGCTGAGCTCTTCACCTTCGGCGAACGTCACCTCGAGATGGATCTCCGGGACCAGCACCTGCATCGCGCGAGTGGCGCGCAGGTGCATCTCGATCCACTCGTTCTCCGGGTCCCAGATCGCCACGTGCTCGAACGCGTCGACGTCGAAGTCCGCGCCGAGCTGCCGGTTGATCACCCGCAGCACGTTCTTGTTGAACTCCGCGGTCACCCCGGCCGCATCGTCGTACGCCGCGACCAGCGTCGCCGGGTCCTTCACCAGATCGGTCCCCAGCAGCAGGAACTCGCCCGGCTCGAGGACCTCGCGGATCGAGCGGTAGAACGTCTCGCGCTCGGCCGGGATCAGGTTGCCGATCGTGCCGCCGAGGAACGCGACCAGCCGCGGCGGGTCGCCCGGCAGCTTGTCGAGATGCGCGGTGAAGTCGCCGACCACACCGTGTACGTCCAGCTCCGGGTAGTCGGCGTTGATCGCGTCGGACGCCTCCCGGAGCGCCGTCTCCGACACGTCCAGCGGTACGAAACTGGTCAGCGTGCCGTGGTCGCGGAGCCCGTCGAGCAGCAGCCGGGTCTTCTCCGAGGACCCGGAGCCGAGCTCGACCAGGGTGTGCGCGTTGGTGAGGGCCGCGATCTCGCCGGCGCGGCCCTGCAGGATCTCCCGCTCGGCGCGGGTCGGGTAGTACTCCGGGAGCCGGGTGATCTGCTCGAACAGCTCACTCCCCCGGGCGTCGTAGAACCACTTGGGCGGCAACCACTTCGGCGTCGCCGACAACCCCGCGCGGACGTCGTCCCGCAGGGCGCGCGCCGCGTAGTCCGGGGTCAGCTGTACGTCGATGAGGGTCACTGGTGTCCTTCCATCGGGGTGACCTGCACTGTTGTGGCGGTGGCCACGAGCAGGGAACGATCGGGTACTGCGGTCCAGCCGGCGTCGCCGAAGGGTTCGGACGCGACGGTGACGGAGTCGGACGTACGGCGTACGTGGAGCGAATGTGTCCACGCGGTCGCGACCAGCTGCTCGCCGTCCGTGAGCAGCACGTTCAACCGGGAGCCGGGCGCGGCCGCCTCGACCTCGAGGACGACCGCGGCGACGGCATCGGCCGGCGGCGCCCCTTCGGACAGGCGGTTGCTGATCAGGGCCCACAGCAGCGCGGAGTCGACCGGCGCGTCGACCCGGAGCAGGTCGGCGACCGGCAGCCGCTCGGCCAGCTTCAGCGTCGACTCCGGCCAGCCGGGGATCCGCCCGTTGTGGCTGAACAGCCAGTCGCCGAGCATGAACGGCGCGACCGCGGCCTGCCCGTACGGCATCTCGACGGTCCCGTTCCGGACGGCCGCGACGACGGCACCGGAGCGGATCGATCCGGCCAGGCCGGGGAGGTTCTCGTCGGTCCAGATCGGCACGTTCCGCCGGTACCGGACCGGGCCGCCGGACACGGCGGCGTCACCTTCGGGGTACCAGCCGAGGCCGAAGCCGTCGGCGTTGACCGTGCCGCCGCCGCGCATGTCCTGCGGCGACCAGCTTTGCTCGTAGAGGGAGTGGGTGGGGTCGAGGACGAGGGACGACAGCGTGACGGGTGGGCCGAGGTAGGCCAGGTGGCGGCACATCAGGCGGGCAGTTCTTCCAGGCGCGGGTCGCGGGCGCAGCGGAAGCCCGCGAAGATCTGGCGGCGGATCGGGTAGTCCCAGTTCCGGAAGGTGCCGCGAGCCACCACCTCGTCGGTGCCGAACGACCCGCCGCGGAGGATCTTGTAGTCGGGCCCGAAGAACACCAGCGAGTACTCGTCGTACGGCCAGGCGCGGAACCCCGGGTACGGGCGGAAGTCGCTCGACGTCCACTCCCAGAGGTCCCCGATCAGCTGCTCGACCCCGAGCGGCGACGCCCCGGCCGGGTACGCGCCGACCGGTGCGGGCGAGAGGTGCCGCTGGCCGAGGTTCGCGTGCTGCGGGCCGGGCGACTCGTCACCCCACGGGAACCGCCGCGTCCGGCCGGACGCCGGGTCGAAGCGCGCCGCGAACTCCCACTCCTCCTCGGTCGGCAGCCGCTTGCCGGCCCACTTCGCGTACGCCTCGGCCTCGTAGAAGCAGACGTGCATCACCGGCTCGTCCAGCGGCAGCCGCTCCCGGTGCCCGAACCGCAGCCGCCACCACTCCCCGCCGTCCTGCGACCAGAACCGCGGCGCGACCACTGAGTTCTTCTGCGTGTACTCCCAGCCGGTCTCCGACCACCACTGCGGATCCTGATATCCGCCACCGAGCACGAAGGCCAGGTAGTCCCCGTTCGTCACCGGCACGGTGTCGATGACGTACGGCGCCACCTGTACGGCGTGCGCCGGCCGCTCGTTGTCCAGCGCCCACGGCTCGATCGACGTACCCATCTCGAACACGCCACCCGGCACGAACACCTCCCGGTGGGCGAGCCGGCGTCCCGGAGGCGGTGCCGGCGCGTCCAGCACCGGTGCGCCCGCCCGCAACTGATGCGTCGCGAGCATCGTCTCGTCGTGCTGCTGCTCGTGCTGCGCGATCATCCCGAACGCGAACGCGTCGTTCACCAACTCACGCCCGCCATCGAACTTCACGTGATCCAGCACGTCCAGCACCTTGTCGCGTACTTCGTTCACATAAGCGCGGGTCTCCGTGGGACCCAGCAGCGGCAACGACGGACGGTCCGCCCGCGGGTGCTGGAACGCGTCGTACAGCTCGTCGATGTCCTGCCGCAGGGGGTCCCGGCCGCCGACGTCGCGGACCAGCCAGAGCTCCTCCTGGTTGCCGACGTGGGCGTAATCCCAGACCAGTGGTGACATCAGCTTGGAATGCTGCTTGACCAGGTCGTCGGTGTCGACCGCGTCGGTCAGCTGCACGGTCCTGGCCCGTGATCGTTCGAGCTGCTCCCCCACGAAGGCGCGCAGGCCCTCGGGCGACAGGTCGGACAGTTGGTGGTTCATGAAGCTCGCCTTTCTCGGGTGGTGTCGACGATGCGCTGCAGCCGGGTCGCGACGGCAGCGGTGAGTTCGGGGTCCGCACCGGTCCGGTCCAGGACCGCGGTACCGAGTGCCACCACGTCGCGCGCGGCACGCAGTACCAACCTGTCCCTGAGGCCCTCCCGGGCCGCCGGGAACCAGCGGCCCGCGGCGGGCTCGGCCGCGGCCAGCACCTCGTCGAGCGGCGCGGACATGAGCGCGGTGAGCAGCAGGGTCGGGGCGATCCACCCGTCCCCCGGCTGCGCGTCGAGGTAGCGCACCTCGAGATACCCGCGCGGCCGGACCGGCGGGAACAGCGTGGACAGGTGGTAGTCGAGGTCGTCGTACGTCGGTCTGTCGCCGGGCAGCGCGCCGTCCGCCCACGCGCCGAAGGTGAGCCCCGTCGGGGCGTCCCAGGTGTCGCCGCGGCGCAGGCACAACACCGGTGCCTCCATCGCGGTCCGCGCCCAGGCAGCCGCCGGGTCGCCGTCGCCGTTGAGTGGCGGCGGCTCGGTGAACGGGGCGCAGGTGCCGAAGGTGGCCTGCGTCCGGGCGGAGGCCCAGCCGGTATCGGAGCCGGCCCGGCGGCGGGAGTTCGCGAACAGTGCGACCAGCGCGGGCCCGAGGTCGTGCAACGCCCGCCAACGCTGAGCGGCCTGGTCCGGCTCGCCGGCGTCGAGGCAGATCTGCAGGCCTGCGGTGCTGCACATCATCCGCGGGCCGTGTGGCCCGAGCCGCTGGAAGGCGTGTTCCATCGCGGCGTACCGCGGGACGGTGAGGATGCGGCGGGGCGCCCGGAACGGGTCCAGGCCGTAGCCGCCCGGAACCAGGTCGGCGTCCAGCAACAAAGAGGTGAGCTCGGCGGCGTCGGCGGCGGTGTCGTCGATCAGCCGTGGGATCGAGTCGGTCGCGGGACCGGAGATCTCCACCTGGCCACCGGGCTCGACGGTGACCAGAGCGCCCCGGCGCAACGGCAGCTGCGGGCTGCCGCGGACCAGGGTCGCGGGGGCGTGCTCGCCCAGGGCCTTGCTCAGTTGTCCGGCGTCGAGCGGCCGGTGCGGATCTTCCGCATGATGCACGGTCCACTCGAGCTCGACGCCGTACAGCCGAGGTGGACCGTGCTTGAAACAGACCATCGCGACGTAACCCTCCGCCTCGGCCCGGGAGCCGATCGGAGTCGTCGCCGGAGAACCACCGGGCGAGGTCACGTCAGCGAACCTAGCTCCGGCTGCGGGGCTGGACAACCGACCAGAGAATTACCGGTAGGTGACGCCTGGGCAGCGAATCGACTCATGCCGACGATGCTCCCCGGCGCCACCGACAGTTTTTCGCGACGGTTCAGGCGGGGACCTTGATCGACCCGCCCCAGTCGTTCTGGTGCCAGCCGTCCTGCGGCGTCCACCACCAGTGGTACAGCGTCCCGGTTCCGCTCTGGGCGAAATACTGGTGCTGGTCGGCGAACGCGAACGCCACCGGATCGGCGTACACCTGACCGCCCAGGTCCTCCCAGGTCACCTTGCTGGTGCCCTGGTCCCACCACCAGTGGTAGAGCGTGTTGCCGGGCCCACGGGCGACCACGTGCTGCTGTGTCGCGGTCTTGAACGCAGACGGTGCCCCGACGAACTTCGCCGGAGCACCTCCCCACTCGACTTGGTGCAGCCCGTCACCGGCGTCCCAGAACCAGTGGTAGAGCTGCCCGTCCGCTGCTTGCGTGTAAACGTGCTGCTGTCCGTTCCAGACGAAGGTGGTGGGATCGGAGTACGCCTCACCGTCCCAGTCGGCGAAGTGTGGTTCGAAATCGCCCAGCTGCCACCACCAGTGGTACAGGTGGTTGTCAGCGCCACGGGCGACCACGTGCAACTGGTTGTCCCACACGTACGTCGACGGCGTACCAACGATCGGTCCGGGCGCCCCGCCCCAGCTGTCGAGGCGCAATTGGCCGTCTGCGGGGTCCCACCACCAGTGCGAGAGGTCCCCGGTCGAGGAGCGCGCAAAGATGTGCTGTTGCCCGGACCAGACCACTGCGGCCGGATCACCGGCCGCATCACCTCCCCAGTCCGCGTAGTGCGGCGCTGACTCACCCTCGATCCACCACCAGTGCAGCAGCGTTCCCTTGGTACTTCGGGCCACTGCGTGCTGCTGGTTCTCCCAGGCGTACCCGGTGGTCTTACCGGCGACAGGGCCTCCGCCAAGGTCGTTACGCTTCAGCCCTGCCGCGCCACTCCAGTCCCAGCGCCCCACGGTGCCGGCCGCGGTCGGGGCGAAGATCACCTCGTGCCCGGCACCACCTGCGTCGTTCCACTGGTACGCCGTTGCTCCCGGGACCACGTCCCCCGCGTGGCCCGCGCCGTACGCCTCGATCTCGTCGATGAAGACACCGGTCTGGTACTTGTTGTGCATCGTCTTGTCGAACGTCACCCGCACCCAACGGGCCTTCGACGGCGCGAAGCCGATGTCGTACCAGATCCGGGATGCTCCGTTGACCGAGCTGACCTGCCCGCGGTTGGTGAAGTTCGTACCGTCCGTACTGGTCGCGACCGTGATCTGGTCGGGCCGGTAGTCCGGGTACTCCTCGTACGCGTGGACGCGCACCGTACCGACCGTCTGCGCCCAGCCGAGGTCGATGGTGACCGCCGGATGCACGCTGTCACCCACATTGGCCAGCTCGTACCCGAACTGCTTACCGTCGCCCCAGTTGTCCCCCAATACCCCGTCGGTCGCCTCGTTACCGGCGTCCGGGAACCGTGTCGACGGTGCAACGCTCTTTGTGTACGTCTTCCCACCCGCAAGGTTCTGCTGCAGCAGCTGATGCCCCGCGACCTCGAGCCCTTGCAGGTCGTACGGCGCTGTGCCGTCCACCGCGATCCGGATGTAGCGCGTCTTGGCGTTGATACCGAGGAAGTCGTCACCACCGGGCTTGGCCAGGTCGTCCGCCGGGTCGTCGGTCCGGTTCGCTGCCTCGGCCCACTTCGTGCCGTCGTACGAGATCTGCACGTGGTACTTGCTGGCCCACGTGGAGCCCCAGTGCAGCTGTACGCCGTCCACCTGTGCCTGACGCCCCAGGTCGATCTGTACTCCGTTGGAGGTGTTGGTCTTCTTGTACGGGAGGCCCTTCACCGGAAGGCCGGCGGCCGCGTCCAGCGTGATGGCACGGATCCGCTGCATGTAGCTCACGTCCGGCGAGTACTTGTCGCTGGCCTGCACCACGGCGTTCGCCAGGTCGTGCGCCAGGCCCGGATTGGTCTTGCCGAGGTGGTTGAGGACCTCCCAGTCTTCCATGCCGTCCCGCAGCGACTCGTACCGCGGTGAGGCCTCGACGGTGTTGTGCACGGTGTCCGGCCGCACGATGTACCCGTCACCCTTGACCGTCTGGTCGCTCATCTTGAACTGCCAGTTGTTGTAGGCCCAGTGCAGGTACCCGGTCGCGCCCTTGCCGTACGCGAGCCACATGGTCTGCCGCTGGTCCCACTCCGGCTGGTCGATGAACCTGTTCAGGTGGTTGCCGGCCGGGATGTTGCAGTTGTAGAACCACAGCGGCTTGCCGGCCTTGCGCTCGTCGTCGAACGGCTTCGGGTTCGCGGTGTACGTGAACAGGTTCGGAATGACGATGTCCTCCACGTGCGCCACCCGCGCGGCCAGATCGTTCACCACCGCGTCGCCGATCTTCACGTCCGGCCAGTACTGCCGCAGCTTGTTCGCGATCCCGAACCAGCCCGGGTCACCGCCGGCGCCCGGTTCGTCGCCGACGTGCATCCAGAACATGCTCGACCAGCCCTTGGCGGCCAGGTGGTCGCGCAGCGCCGGGTAGAACTGCTTGTACCAGTTGTCCGCCTCCGGCGTGTCCCAGTACACGAAGTCCGGGAGCTGACTTCCGGTCTGCTTGGGAGTCACCTCCTGCAGGTACCGCGGGTACTGCGGGTTGTGGGCTGGGTTCTGCGGCCCGGCGCCGGTGAAGCCCTCCAGCCGGTTCACCACGCCCTTGTCCAGGAACCGCTGCACGACCTGGTCGAAACGGTCGAAGTTGAACGTGTAGTTGCCAGCGGCATCGACCTTGCTGCCGCCGTCGGTGAGCAGGTTGACCAGCGGCAGCTGCAGGCTGTTCTGCCGGTACCGCTTCATCGTGTCGGCCCAGTTGTCGATCAGCTGCCACCACTGCGGCGAGTACCGGTCGTGCCCGTAGAACAGCTTGACGGTGTCGCCCTGGCCGAGGTCCCACGAGGTCAGGCCGAGGAAGTTCGTCCACATCACGTTGGTGAACTCGCTCTGGTTGGCCGGCGGGATCACCACGTTCCGGGCGTTCACCCGGATCGGCACGGTCAGGTTGCCGTTCGTCGTCCGGACCGTCGCCTGCCCGAAGTACAGGCCGCCCTTGGCCGTCGCGGGCACGTGCACCCGGACCCAGATCGACTGCGTCTGGTTCGCCGGTACGTCGATACTCGTCTGGTTCAGCAGCCGGTCCGGGAAGTCACCCGGCGCTGTCCGGGTCGTCGGTACGACGAAGTTGTCCGGCTCCCACCCGTTGTACGAGTTGTGGTCCAGGTACTCGTACCCGACCGGGTTGTAGCTGATCTCGCTCGCCGCGATGGCGTCGCCGGCCCCCTGCAGCGCGCTGAAGTCCACGCTGTTCACGGTGAACGCGGCCGGTCCGCGCAGCACGATCTGCGCTGCCTCGTAGTCGTTCTTCGCAGTGTCCAGCCGGATGTCGTCGGCCGCCTCCGCCGACCGCCCGCTGTCCTTGAAGACCGAGTTGTACGACGTCTCGGTCCACATGCCCGGTGTCGCGCCGGCCGCGTGCGCCAATGGCGCCAACCCAGCCGTCGTCACCATCAGTCCACTCGCTACCACTACTCGTGTCCAGCGCATGCGCCAAGCCTTGGTTGCGGCCGCAGGCGCGGCAATCCTTTCGAGCCAGGCTGTATAGACCAATAACCCCCACGCGGGCAGGTGGTGCAGGCGATCAGCTCCGGTCCGGTACGACGACCGGTGCGCCGCCGACCTCAACCACCGTCGCCTTCAACCCGAACACCTCCGCCAGCAAAGCAGCCGTGAGTACGTCGGCCGGACGCCCCTCAGCAGCGATCCTGCCCTCGCCCATCACCACCAGGTGGTCGGCGTACTGCGCTGCCAGCGTCAGGTCGTGCAGCACCGCCACAACGGTCCGCCCTGTCGTGGCTGCTGCGTGTACGACGTTCATCACGTCCACCGCGTGCGCCAGGTCCAGGTACGTCGTCGGCTCGTCCAGCAGCAGGTACTGCGTGCCCTGCGCCAGCACCATCGCGATCCACACGCGCTGGCGTTGACCGCCGGACAGCTGATCAACCGGGCGCTCACGGAGCTCGGTGAGCTCAACCGCGGCCAGGGCCTCGTCGATGGCGGCGTCGTCCTCCGCGGTCAGCCGTCCGAAGAGCCCGCGGTGCGGAGAGCGACCTCTCGACACCAGTTCGGCCGCCGTGATGCCCTCCGGAGTCACAGGACCCTGCGGCAACACACCTAGCTTCCTGGCCAGTTCACGGGCGGGCAGTTGGTGGATGTCCTTGCCGTCCAGCAGCACCCGTCCACTCTGCGGCGTGAGCAGTCTGCTCATACCGCGCAGCAGTGTGGACTTGCCAGAGCCGTTAGGACCCACGACCGCGGTCAGCTGACCGGACGGCACCTCTAACGTCAGCCCGTCCACCACCGGTGCAGCAGCGTCGTACGCGAGGGTCAGGTTCTCGACATGCATTAGCGTCCCTTCTGCTGACGGCCGATGAGGTGCAGCAGGTACGGCGCTCCGCACGCAGCCGTGACCACACCAACGGGTAACTCGTACGGGCCGACCTGCGCCCACTGCAAACCGTTCCGCGCCAGTAGGTCGGCTAGGACGACGAAGAGCGCGCCCAGCATCGCAGTGGTCAGCAAGGGCGGCCTCTCCATCCGGGTGAGCCGCTGCGCGACCTGTGGGGCCACCAGTGCGACGAACGCGATAGGCCCTGCTCCTGCTGTGGCCATAGCGGCCAGCACGGTAGCTATCACCAGCAAGGCCAGCCGGATCCGCGCCACCCGGACGCCGAGCGAGGAGGCCACGTCGTCACCGAGCACCAACGCCGACAGGTCCCGGTTGAACATCATTGCCACCGGCAACAACAGCACGACCGCGATCAGCACTGGGACCGCATCGCTCCAGGCGCGCGAGTTGAGCGAGCCGGCCAGCCAGGCGGCCGCGCGGCCGGCGTCGTTCACGTCGCCGATCACCAGCAGCCAGGCGACGAGCGAATTCGCGGCGGCGGCGATGCCGACACCGATCAGCACCACCTTGCCCGCATCGACCACGCCCCGTTGGACCGACAGCGCGCCGACGATCACCGTCGCCACCAGTCCACCGAGCACCGCCGCCAACGGGATCCCGACCTTCGCGGCAACGCCGGAGATGTTGCCGCCGCCGGTCCCCGCGAGAACGATCACCGCGACGGCGCCGGCGGAGGCGCCCGAGTTCACGCCGACGATGTCCGGGCTGGCCAGCGCATTGCGCGACAACGTCTGCAGCAACGCACCGGACACCGCGAACGCGATCCCCACCAGCAGACCGGTCGCAACCCGCGGCAGACGTAGTTCCAGGACGACCAGCCGGGTCCCGCGACGGCCGCCACCGAGCAGTAGGTCGATCACGTCCGCGAGCGGGAGTTTCGTCGTACCGACACTCAACGACACCAACGCGATCACAACGGCCAGGGCCGCGAATATGACGCTCAGCACGACGGTGCGGGACCTCACAGGGCCACCGCCCGGCGCCGTACGACGAGGACGAACATCGGGGCGCCGACGACGCCGAGCACCACGCCCGCCTGGACCTCGCCGGCGCCGCCGACGAGGCGGCCGACGAGATCCGCGAGTACCAGCGTGGTCGCACCGATCAGGCCCGCGGCCGGGATCAGCCAGGTGTTGCGGGCGCCGAACATCCTGCGCGCGACGTGGCCGGACAGCAGGCCGAGGAATCCGATCGGGCCGCATGCGGCGACGCCCGCGGCGGTCAGGAGGCCGATTGCGCCTAGGCCGACGAGGCGGGCTCGGCGTACCGAGAGTCCTAGTCCCGCGGCGACGTCGTCGCCCAGGGCGAGGAGGTCGAGATCGCGGGCGTTGAACGCGGCCAGGAGCAGGCCGATTGTTGCGAAGGGGAGCACTTGCCCGGCTACGTCGAGACCGCGTCCTGCTACCGAACCGACTGCCCAGAAGCGGTAGCTGTCCAAGGTGTTTGCGTCGAGTAGCACGATTGCTGAGGTCAGGGCGCCGAGGAGCGCCGCCACGGCCGCTCCGGTCAGGGCTAGACCGACTGGGGTGGCGCCGGCTCCGCGGGCGGCCAGCTGCTGCACGGCGAAGGTCGCGATCAACGCGCCGATCAGCGCAGCCCAGACTGTTGAGGACACGGACTCGACCAGTCCCACCTGCAAGCCGAGTACGACCGCGAACGCCGCGCCTGAGCTGACACCGAAGATGCCTGGCTCCGCCAGGGCGTTCCGGGTGTGGCCTTGCATCAGGGTGCCGGCGATCCCTAGACAGAGCCCGATCAGCACGGCAACCACCGTCCGCGGAAGGCGCAGGCTACGGACGATCACATCCGCGTCGGACCCGTTGTCCGCAGCCAAGGCGTGCCACACCGCCCCCAACCCCAACCACCGCGACCCCAACGCCAAACTGGCGCCGAACGCCACCACCAGCACCACGACGAGAGCGAGCAAGGCGCCCGCACGGCGCACGGCCGGACGCCCCGCGCCCGGCTGCGGGCTCGACGGCTGGGTCGGTGGGGGGTGTGCTC
>NZ_DASRVN010000242.1:0-2229 GCF_035655035.1 Kribbella sp.
CGCGCGACCGCGAACCGCCTCGCGAACTTCGACGACGCCAACCTGCGCCGCTCGGCCCGCGCCGCGGTGGCCGCCGGAGCCCGTGTCGAGCGGGCCCTGGAGATCCTCGGCGACGACGTACCCGATCATCTGCAGGTGGCCGGCAAGCTCCGGCTGGAGCACAAGCAGGCAAGCCTCGAGGAGCTCGGCCAGCTGCACGAACCGGCCCTCACCAAGGACGCTGTGGCGGGCCGGATCCGCCGCCTGCTGGCGATGGCCGACAAGCGCGCCGCCGACCTCAACATCCCGAACACCGAGGCCAACCTGACCCCGGAGATGCTCGACCCGGCCTGACCGGATCGTTATCTCCACGGACCCACACCGCGCTTGCGTTGTTGATTGGATCTCTCCCACGGGGGTTGCCATCCGCTGAACACGTGAGGACGACGATGGGTACCCAGGAAGAAGAAGCCGCCGCGCTGACGGAGCTCGAACGCGTGCGGACCGAGAACGCACTGCGAGACATGCAGCGCCAGGAGGAGCTGCGGAAGCTCCAGGAGCAGCAGCAGAACAAGATGGTTGCCGACGGACAGCCGGCCGCCGGCTGGCCGGACAGCGAGGTGCAGGCGCCGCCGAGCGGGCTGGACAAGGTCGCCGGCGCGCTCCGGGTCGGGAAGGCCGGCGATGCCGCCTTGGCACACGACCTGCTGCACAGCGGTCAGCAGCCGCTGGGGGCTGTTCAGAAGCCGGAGCCGGCCGCCGACGGAGCCCGCGAGAAGGCAACCGGCGGAAGGGCCGCGAACCCGGCGCTCGGGCTGGGCTGAGTCAACTGGCAGGCACCAGCTGGTCAACTGGTATACACCTGGCAGCCCCGGAGCATTCCGGGGCTGTTTCGCGTCCGGGTGGTCTGCTCGGGCGGCTACTGACCGGTCAGGGTGGTCTGATGTGGACGCTACCAGTTGGCCAGGTGGGCTGTTGGGCTAGTGTTCGGACTGTAGCGGCAGTGAAAAGCCAGTTCAGAGGAGACGTAGTCCCGTGACCGTACGCGTAGGTATCAACGGCTTCGGCCGCATCGGCCGTAACTTCTTCCGCGCCGTGCAGGCGTCCGGTGCCGACATCGAGGTCGTCGCCGTCAACGACTTGACCGACAACCAGACCCTCGCTCACCTGCTGAAGTACGACTCGATCCTGGGCCGCTTCCCGGGTGAGGTCTCCGCGACCGACGACGAGATCACCGTCGCGGGCCACAGCTTCAAGGCCTTCGCCGAGCGCGACCCGGCCAACCTGAAGTGGGCCGACGTCGGCGCCGACGTGGTGATCGAGTCCACCGGATTCTTCACCGACGCCACCAAGGCCAAGACGCACGCCGACAACGGCGCCAAGAAGGTCATCATCTCCGCCCCGGCGAAGAACGAGGACCTGACCGTCGTCATGGGCGTGAACCACGAGCTGTACGACGCGGACAAGCACACCGTGATCTCGAACGCGTCCTGCACCACGAACTGCCTGGCCCCGATGGCCAAGGCGATCCACGACGCGTTCACGATCGAGCAGGGTCTGATGACCACAATCCACGCGTACACCCAGGACCAGAACCTGCAGGACGGCCCGCACAAGGACCTGCGTCGCGCCCGCGCCGCGGCCCTGAACATCGTGCCGACCTCGACCGGTGCCGCGAAGGCGATCGGCCTGGTGCTGCCGGAGCTCAAGGGCAAGCTGGACGGGTACGCGCCGCGCGTCCCGGTCCCGACCGGCTCGGCCACCGACCTGACCGTGAACGTCGGCCGGGAGACCTCGGTCGAGGAGGTCAACGCCGCGGTGAAGGCGGCCGCCGAAGGCCCGCTGAAGGGCTTCCTGAAGTACACCGAGGACGAGATCGTCTCCACCGACATCGTCACCGACCCGGCCTCCTGCATCTTCGACGCCGGCCTCACCAAGGTGCTCGGCAGCCAGGTCAAGGTCGTCGGCTGGTACGACAACGAGTGGGGCTACTCGAACCGCCTCGTCGACCTGGTCAACCACGTCGGCGCCTCGCTCTGACGATTCCCGTCGCCCTGCGTCCGGACGAACCGTTCCGGACGCAGGGCTCGTTCATCTGAGTTCACCCGAGGAAGCTGAACTGTGAAGACCATCGAAGATCTCGGCGACCTGGCGGGCCAGCGGGTACTGGTCCGGTCCGACCTGAACGTGCCGATCAAGAACGAGGTGATCGGCGACGACGGCCGGATCCGCGCCTCGCTGCCGACCCTG
>NZ_DASRVN010000243.1:0-6911 GCF_035655035.1 Kribbella sp.
ACGGTGCCTGGGTTGACCAGCTGGTAGGCGATGAAGCCGATCAGCCAGGCTACGGCCGGTTGCCAGCGGAACTTTGCCGTGTTCGAGACGTCCCAGCGCATCTTGCTGACCAGGAAGAAGTCGGCGATCGCGACCGCGAACAACGGGATGAAGACCGAGCCGATCAGGTACAGGAACTGCGTGTAGTTGCCCAGGTCAATGAACATCGCGATGCCAGTGGCGACGACTCCGATCGCGACCGAGATCCACCGGCGGTCGATGTGGCCGATCAGGTTGTGCAGCGACATCGTCGTCGAGTAGACGTTCGCGTAGGCCTCGTCGACCTCGTCCACGAGTAGCACGAACAGCGCGATCGCACCGGCCGGCAGCGTGACGAGCGCGGTGATCACGTTGTCGGTGTTCGTCTGCAGCGTCGCCACCGCGAAGACACCCAGCGCGTAGTAGATGATCGCGGCCAGACCGTAACCCAGCGCGGAGCTGCCGAACGCGGCCTTGTTCGTGCGGGAGTGCCGGGTGTAGTCCGCGGCCAGCGGCGCGAAGGACACCACGCCTGCCGCGGCCAGGTCCACCGCCGGCCAGAAGCCGTACACGTTGTCCTGCGGGAGGCTGTGCACGGGCCTGATGAGCACCTCGACGAAGAGGTACGCCGAGGCGATCAGCACCAGCCAGACCATGAACTTGCGCAGCAGCTTCACACTGCCCAGCGGACGAACCGCCATCGAGGTGGCGATCAGACCGGCCAGCAGAACGAACAGCCAGCGCCACCGCGGACCCGTCACGGCGACCGCGGCCTGCGAGATCACGATGATCTCCATCGTCGCCCAGCCGATGTTCTGCATGATGTTCAGCAGCGTCGGTGCCACTGACCCGCGCCGCCCGAAGATCCCCCGCAGGGCCACCATCGCGGGCGCGCCGGTGTGCGAGCCGAACACGGCCGAGCCCCCGAGCACGAGGGCGCCGAGCGCGCAGCCCACGATGATCGCGAGCAGCCCCTGGATCAGGGATCCGGTGTACGCCGCGACCAGCGCGCCGGTCACCGGCCCGAACAACGAGATTCCGAGGTTTCCCCAGAGCGTGAACTGCGGGAAGAACCCGAGCGTGCGCGGAGTATCCGTGGTGAGGACCAGCGGTGCCTCGGCGCTGTCCTCGGCGCGAACAGCTGTATCGGTCATGAGTGACCCCACTCCCTACGCCGGCATTACCCGGTCAGGTTCAGGCGGTCGGCGACCCAGCTGTCGCCCTCTCAGCCCGCGCTTCTCGGTGCGAGCTCCCGCATAGGTTTGTGCCGCCGAGTTTAACGCGTCAGCTATCCGAGGGAAGAGCGGCCGCTCGTTCTATGAGAGCGGCCAGCTCCGGGCCGTTCGTCACGACCGGCATGTGGGAGCCGGTGTCCAGCGTGCGGGCCTCGCCGTGACTGAGCTCCGCGAGCCGTTCGAGCCACTCCGCCGTGCACACCAGGTCGTACCTGCCCCGGACCAGTACCACCGGCGCCCGCACCTGCGGCATGACCGCCGCCAGGTCGTGGTGCCGCGACGCATCCCCGGCGCGAGCGATCGACGGCAGCGTGGTCCGCGCGTACTGCGGGGTGATCCGGACCAGCTTCGGTGCGTCCGGGATGGCCGAGCCGACGAGCCGGACGGCGCGGTCGACCCAGCTCGACATCCGCACGTCGCCGGTCGGCGCGATGAGGACGAGCGACTGGACGAGTTCCGGGTGGCGGATGGCCGTCTCGACGACGATCTGGCAGCTGGCCGAGTGGCCGACCAGGACTGCCCGCGCGCGGATCTTGTCGGCCAGCGCAACCGCCAGCGCCCGCGGGTGCAGGTCCTCCCGGGCGCCCGCGGGTTCGCCGTACCCGGGAAGCGTGACGACGTGGTACGGCGTGGTGAGGTGCTCGACGGTCCGCGCGTACGACTCGGGGCCGAGGCCCAGGCCGGGCACGAGGACGACTGGTGCGCTCACTCCCAGGGGGCCTTGACCGGTGGCGCCTTGACGACCGGGTTCGGCACCTCGGGCCGCAGTTCGCGGTATCCGAGGAAGAACCCGACGGCCAGGATCAGCAGGCCGAAGCCGCCCCAGCCGTACGCCGTGGGCAGCCGGTGGACCGCGCCGTCGTCGGACCCGAGGCCGGTGGACAGCACGATGATCAGCCAGACCAGGATCGGGATCGCCGACACCGCGACCAGCAGCAGACCGATCAGCTCGGCCGGCTTCGGGTTGGTGCCTGCCTTCCGGCGGGCCAGCAGGTCGCGGATCCACATCACCAGGCCGGCGACGCCGACGACCACGAGCAGCAGCTGGCCGATCGCGTCCAGTACGTCGGTACGCAGCGGGTGGTTCAGCGGCGAGCCCGGCGCCTGCGAGATGTCCCGGAGCGCGACCCGCTGGACGGTCAGGACGAGCAGGCCGTAGATCGTGGCGATGAAGGCCGCCAGCGCGAGGACGCGCGACACCCGGGGATCGGTCGCGGTCACGGGACGCCCATACGTCGGGAGCTCGTGCGGCTGCGGGTTCGCCGGGGGACCGTACGGCGCACCGGGGCGGTACGTCGGCGGCTGGTGGTACGCCGGGTTGGTCTCGTGGGGCGGCTGCGACCCGTACGGCTGCGGCTCGGCGTACGGGAACGGCTCCTGCGGCGGCTGATGGCCAGGGCCGTACGATCCACCGCCGTACGGCGTGGGCGGAGCGTAGTGGTGCTCCTCAGCGGGCGGCTGCTGCTTGCCGGGCTCGTTCTCCCGGCCGTACGTCGGGAAGTCCTGTGACGACATCGGCTGCTCCTCCCGTCCGTACCTAGTGTCTCAGGTGGCCTTTACTGTGGGCCAGGCGTTCGGCAGGCAGCCGGCCAGGCCCTTGGTCTGCTGCATCATCACCGGCGCGGGGGTCTTCGGCGTCGTACAGGTCGAGTGGCCGTGGCCGAGGGCGTGGCCGACCTCGTGGTTCACCAGGTAGCTGCGGTACAGCTCGACGTTGCCGTTGTACGACGGGATCGCGTAGATCCAGCGCTTCGCGTTCAGCACGACGCGGTCCTCGACGCGGCAGGACACCTCACCGCCGGTGTCGAGCGGGAGGCACAGCTGGTCGGTGAGCGACGGCGTGGCCAGGATGATGCGCAGGTCGGCGTCCGGCTTGTCGGTGCGCTCGAAGCTCACCGGGTGCAGCGCCTGCCAGCCGCGCGGATCCGTCAGCGTCTTGTGAATCGCCGCGGCCACCGCGGTGCCGTTCACCGTGACACCCTGCTCGATCTCCACGCGGTACGTGAGCTTGTCGCGCACGCCGTTCGCCTTGCTGAACCCGGGCACCACGGCGAGCTTCCCGCTGGACACAAGCACGTTCGGCTTCGCGCCCTTCGGCTTTCGCGTCAACGACGGCGCCGGCCGCTGCGGCGTGGTGAACTTCTGCGTCGGTGTTGCGACCGGCAACGGCGTCACCTCTGCCGTCGTGTCGACGACGTCATCCACCCCGGCCACCGCCTGCGACGCCAAGCTGTTGCGGTGGGCCACATCCGGATTCACCACCACCACGGTCGCCAGCACCGCCATCGCGGTCACCACCAGCCACTGCCCCCGGTACGACTTCCGCCGGCTGTGCCGCCCCCGCCGCCCAGACGTGTCCGCCTGCTGGCCGCGCCGCCGGGAGGTCATGACACTCGACCCTACCGATTGCTGCGGGGGCACGAAAGTCCGGTTTCACAGCACAACTCGCGACACCACCGCTACCGGCTCAACCCCGCCGAGTGCTAGAGAGAGCAGATGACGACGATGGGGCGGCTCGTCTTCGGTCGGCTGACCGAGGCTTGGCAGGGAGAGGCGACGGACTTCACCCCGTTGCTTGTGGACCGGCTTGACCAACTCGGTGCGGCCATCGGGGTCGAACTGACAGCAGCCGGTGAGGCCGAGGTGCTCACCACCGGTGGCCGACGCATCGATATCGTCGCTCAGGTCGCGGACGGTACCGAATTCGTGATCGAGAATCAGTACGGTCGCGCCGACCACGATCATCTGACTCGGGGACTCGCCTATGCCGTCGCCCGTCGTGCTCGCGGTCTGATCGTCGTCGCCGAGGAACACCGGGACGAGTTCCGTGCGCTGGCCGAATACCTTAACGACCTGGCAGTACTCGACCCAGCCCGCGGGATCAGCGTCTGGCTCGTCGAGGCACGGGCAGTCAGGGTCGACGAGAGTGCCTGGGCGCCGCTCTTCACAGCTGTGATCGAACCCAACGACTTCGCTGCCGAGGTCGAGCGGACCCGCCAGCCTGGCAACCTGTCGAGCCTCGACGAATTCGAGCGACTCAGTAGCCCTGACGTCTGGAGTGCCGCACGGCAAGTTGTCGCCGACTGGGACGCGTCCGGCCACCGGCGCCGGTTCGGACCGAACCATGTCGTACTCGAGGCGCGAGGTCCCGCGAAGAGCGGGGTCCGGACGGTTGTCGTGCTGTACACGGACGGGCGTGTCCTGGTGCCGTTCAGTTCGTACGGCGGCATGAACAGCGGTATCCCGGTCGACGCGCTTGTGACCGACGACTTTCGCCGGAGGGCAGATCAGTTGTTCGGGTTCAACGGATCTGAGCAGCTGGCCAGGACGTCGCCAGGTTGGTTGCGTCCGGAGCAGGTGCCGGACTTCCTCGGATTCTGCAAGGAGGTTGCCGCCGCGTACAGCGCACAGTTGGCGCGGCCGTAACAGACCGTTCTACCTCACTCTGACGTTGGGCGTCGCCCCTTGCTTCGGGTGAGCACGTGGGCGAGCGCGGGGACTGTAGTCGCATCGCGCGCTAGCGCGAAATCCGAGGGCGCCAGCCCGCACTTCCCGGCGCCAGCCGGTATTGATGCACCGGCGCTAGCCGGGGGGTGGGTGGGAGCGCGCGTAGTGGGCGCGGGCGAGGAGCGAAGCGACGAGGTGGCGGCTGCGTAGCACGCGTGGGTCTGCTTCAGGCTGTGCGGGTGCGGAGGAATTTTCCGAAGTGGGGGACGGTGAAGGCTACGGTGCCGCGTTCGGCTGAGAAGACGAGGCCTTTCTTGATCAGGCCGTCGCGGGCGGGGGAGAGGGACTGGGGCTTGCGGTTCAGGGTGGCGGCGACCTCGGAGGTGGGGACGGAGCCGTCGTCGACGCCGATGCCGAGCTCGGCCATCGCCCGCATGTACTCGCGTTCGGCGGGGGTGGCGCGTTCGTAGCGGGAGCCGAAGAAGCCGACGGTCAGTTCGGCGGACGCCTCGGGGCCGGCGACGGCGACGTCCTTGATCGTGATCGGTGAGGTCGGCGCGTGGTCCCAGGTGGAGTGCGCGAACGCCTGCACGAAGTACGGGTAGCCGTCGGTCTGCGCGTACAGCTCGTCCAGGGCCTCCTCGTCGTACTGCACGCCTTCGCTCTCGGCCGGGATCATGAGCGCGCGGTCGCACGCGTCCCGGGCCAGCCGGTCCACGCGGACGTAGCGGAACAGACGCTCCGAGTAGGACTTGCTGGCCGACAGTACGGCGGGCAGATGCGGCAGACCGGCACCGACGACGACCAGCGGGGCGCTCTGCTGGGAGATCTCGTGGCAGGCGGCGCACAGCGCGGACAGGTCGTCGGAGCTGATGTCCTGCATCTCGTCGATGAACAGACCGACCCCGACGGTCAGGTCGCCGGCCAAGTCAGCGGCGTCGGAGAACAGCTCGATCAGGTCCATCTCCAGGTCACCGGAGTCGGCCCGGCCCTTCGCCGCGGCCACGTCGACCGGCGGGTGCCAGCGGATCCCCTTCCGGTCGTTGGCCGCCGTACGGAGTGCAAAGGCCTTCAGTACGGCGCTGAATCCGTCGACCTTCTCGTCGTCGCGGTGTCGGTGGCCGAGCTCGCGCATCGCGGTGTGCAGCGCCTGCGCGATCGGCAGCCGGATGCTCTGGTCCGGCCGGGCCTCGATCTTCCCGGTGCCCCAGGCGCGCTTGATCGCCTGCGATCGCAGCGTGTTGAGCAGGACCGTCTTACCCACGCCCCGGAGGCCGCTGAGCACCAGGCTCCGCTCCGGTCTGCCTGCCGCGACCCGCTCGAGGACCACCTCGAACTGCCGCACCTCGATGTCGCGTCCGGCCAGCTCAGGCGGCCGCTGACCGGCGCCGGGCGCATAGGGATTCCGGATCGGATCCATGCTTTCACTGTATGAGGCCGTCTAGCGTTTTCCGTAGATTGACCGATCAACGACGAGAGCGTGTCGCTCGCGCTGTCTACGGCTTTCTAGTGAATTGAGTAGATTCCGATAGACACACCGAGCGAGCCGAAGACCACTAGGGTTCCGCCCATGGTGGAGTGGGCTCCGCAGGCAGGGGCGTTGTACGAGCGGGTGCATCAGCAGTACGTCGGTGGTGCGCGCAAGCTCGAGTCGCTGATCAACGAGCTGATCGGCGAAGAGGAAGGCATCAACTACCTGAGCGCGACGGCCCGGGCGAAGGATCCGGAGTCGTTCCTCGTGAAGGCGTCGAAGCCGCATCCGGACGATCCCGCACGGCCGAAGTACGACGACCCGCTGAACCAGATCACCGACCTGGTCGCGGCCCGGGTGATCACGTTCCTGGTGGAGGCCGTGGACCGGGTCTGCGAGGTGATCGAGGAAGAGTTCGAGATCGTCGAGCACACCGACATGGGCGCGCACACCCGGGCGCAGGGCGTCTTCGGGTACGCCAGCAAGCACTACCTGGTCCGGCTGAACGAGCACCGCCGCGAGCTGCCGGAGTACGCCGTACTCAAGAACCTGGTGATGGAGATCCAGGTCCGTACGGCGGTCCAGCACGCGTGGGCCGAGTTCGAGCACGACATCCGGTACAAGCTGGACATCCCGCCGGACCGCAAGCCCGAGTTCGACCGGAGGTTCCTGCTGGCGGCGGCGTTGATGGAGCTGGCCGACAACGAGTTCACCGAGATCGACCGGCTGTACCGCGAGCT
>NZ_DASRVN010000244.1:0-3908 GCF_035655035.1 Kribbella sp.
GCCCGGGAAATGCCCGCCGGGTTGCAGGACGGTCACGCCGGGTAGCGGGGTGAGCTGACCGGACCAGGTCCGGATCACCGGGTCCTGACGGGCGACCCACTCCTTGTCGGCCTCCGCGACGTACACCGGGACGTCGCCCAGCCGGTGGCTCCACTCGACCTGGACGCCGTACATGTGCGGGTGGCTGGCGATGATCGCCACCACCTCGCCGAGGTCCCGCACCCGGCGGACCGCGTCGTCGTCCAGGTAGCCGATCGGGTCCCACAACAGGTTGCCCGCGGTCGTTGTCAACAGCATCGACTGCTGGCCGATCCCGACCGGCGGCTTCGAACGCAGGCCGTACAGGCCTGGCTCCACCTCGTCGATCGTCACCTCGGTACCGGCCAGTTCGTCGAGCGTCGTCCAGTGCTGCCCGTCGGCGGGCACCCACTGCCGCTCGTCGGCGCAGATCGCACACACCTCGACCTGTTCCGAATGCTCCACCGCACAGGTCGCACAGATCCAGAAACTCACCGTGTCGTTCCCCTCTCGAGTCATGCATGAAAGTCAACGAACTCAAGTCAAGTTGAAGTCAAGCCGTCCGTCGAGGGCCACTCGCGGCTGTTCCCGATGGGCCACCGACGCGACGGATCTCACACCTGGCAGCACCTTTCGGCCGGTACGGCGGGATTAGCATCGAACCGACCTGGATTCCGCCAGGTTCTTGGGGTCCGATCGGAGGACGGTTTGCCCAGCAAACCAGCCGGCACGCTCTACCGCGGCCGGGAGGGCATGTGGTCATGGGTCGCGCACCGGATCACCGGTGTCGGGATCTTCTTCTTCCTGCTGGTGCATGTGCTGGACACCGCGCTCGTCCGGGTCTCGCCGCACGCCTACAACGAGGTGATCGGCACCTACAAGAACCCGGTCGTCGGCCTGCTCGAGGTCGGGCTGGTGGCGGCGATCCTGTTCCACGCCTTCAACGGCATCCGGCTGATCCTGGTGGACTTCTGGGCCAAGGGCCCGCGCTACCAGCGGCAGCTGATGATCGGCGTGCTGGTGCTCTGGGTGGTCCTGTTCGTGCCGTTCGTCATCCGGCACCTGAGCCACGTGTTCGGAGGCTGAGATGAGCGACATCGCCGCACCCCGGTCCAGCTCCCGGGCCCGCAACCTGAAGGGCGGCGGCCGGAACCGCTCCGGCCAGACCAACTTCGAGCTGTACAGCTGGCTGTTCATGCGGCTGTCCGGGCTCGCCCTGGTGATCCTGGTGCTCGGGCACCTGTTCGTGAACCTGATGCTCGGCGGCGGGATCACCGCGCTGGACTTCGGGTTCGTGGCCGGCAAGTGGGCCAACCCGCTGTGGCAGGTCTGGGACCTGCTGATGCTGTGGCTGGCGATGCTGCACGGCACGAACGGCCTGCGCACGATCATCAACGACTACGCCGAGAAGGACCAGACCCGGTTCTGGCTGAAGGCCCTGCTGATCACGGCGGCGATCGTGGTCGTGGTCCTCGGCACCCTGGTGATCTTCACCTTCGACCCCTGCCTCGACCCCAACTCCACGTTGTCGGTCTGCAAATAAAGGATCTTGATGCAGCAGCACCAGTACGACGTCATCATCGTCGGCGCGGGCGGCGCCGGAATGCGGGCCGCCCTCGAGTCGAGCAAGCGGACCCGGACCGCCGTACTCACCAAGCTCTACCCGACCCGGTCGCACACCGGCGCGGCCCAGGGCGGCATGTGCGCCGCGCTGGCGAACGTCGAGGAGGACAACTGGGAGTGGCACACCTTCGACACCGTCAAGGGCGGTGACTTCCTGGTCGACCAGGACGCCGCCGAGGTGATGTGCAAGGAGGCCGTGGACGCGGTCCTCGACCTGGAGAAGATGGGTCTGCCGTTCAACCGGACGGCCGAGGGCAAGATCGACCAGCGGTTCTTCGGCGGGCACACCCGCAACCACGGCGAGGCCGTCGTACGGCGCTCCTGCTTCGCGGCCGACCGTACCGGTCACATGATCCTGCAGACGCTGTACCAGCAGTGCATCAAGCAGAACGTCGAGTTCTTCAACGAGTACTACGTTCTCGACCTGCTGATGACCGACGGCAAGGCGAGCGGCGTGGTCGCGTACGAGCTGGCCACCGGCGAGCTGCACGTGTTCTCCGCCAAGTCGGTGATCTTCGCGTCCGGCGGTTTCGGCAAGGTCTTCCGGACCACGTCCAACGCGCACACGCTCACCGGCGACGGGATGGGCATCGTCTGGCGCAAGGGCCTGCCGCTGGAGGACATGGAGTTCTTCCAGTTCCACCCGACCGGCCTGGCGGGGCTCGGCGTACTGCTGTCGGAGGCGGCCCGTGGTGAGGGCGGCATCCTGCGGAACAAGGACAACGAGCGCTTCATGGAGCGGTACGCGCCGACCGTGAAGGACCTGGCGCCGCGGGACATGGTCGCCCGCGCGATGGCCAACGAGGTCCGCGAGGGCCGCGGCTGCGGCCCCGACGGCGCGTACGTGATGCTCGACCTGACCCACCTTGAGCCGGCGCACATCGACGCGAAGCTCCCGGACATCACCGAGTTCGCGCGGACCTACCTGGGCGTGGAGCCGTACACCGAGCAGATCCCGGTGTTCCCGACCGCGCACTACGCGATGGGCGGCATCCCGACCAACATCAAGGGCGAGGCGCTGGCCGACAACGACCACGTGATCCCCGGCCTGTACGCCGCGGGCGAGGTCGCGTGCGTCTCCGTGCACGGCGCGAACCGGCTGGGCACCAACTCGCTGCTGGACATCAACGTGTTCGGGCGGCGCGCGGGGATCGCGGCCGCGGAGTACGCCGAGACCGCGTCCTTCGAGGAACTCCCGCTGGAGCCGGAGAAGTACGTCGTCGAGCTGGTCGAGGGCCTGCGGACCTCCACCGGCGAGGAGCGGATCGCGGCGATCCGGTCCGACCTGCAGGCGACCATGGACCTGAACGCGCAGGTGTACCGGACCGAGGGCTCGCTGAAGCAGGCGCTGACCGACATCGAGGCGCTGAAGGTCCGGTTCGCGAACGTCGCGGTCCAGGACAAGGGCAAGCGGTTCAACACCGACCTGCTGGAGGCCGTCGAGCTGGGCTTCCTGATCGACCTGGCCGAGGTGCTGGTGGTCGGCGCGCTGGCCCGCAAGGAGTCCCGCGGCGGGCACTTCCGCGAGGACTACGACAAGCGCGACGACGTGAACTTCATGCGGCACACGATGGCGTACCGCGAGGTCGATGCCGAGGGCAACGTGAACATCCGGCTCGACTACAAACCGGTCGTCCAGACCCGTTACAAGCCGATGGAGCGCAAGTACTGATGGACGTCAAGGTCAAGATCCTCAGGTACAACCCCGAGGTGGCCGACGAGGCCGAGTGGAAGACGTACTCGGTCACGCTGCAGCCGACCGACCGGGTGCTGGACGCGCTGCACAAGGTCAAGTGGGAGCAGGACGGCACGCTGACGTTCCGGCGGTCGTGCGCGCACGGGGTCTGCGGCTCCGACGCGATGCGGATCAACGGCCGGAACCGGCTCGCCTGCAAGACCCTGATCAAGGACCTGAACCCGGACAAGGAGATCACCGTCGAGCCGATCAAGGGGCTCGCGGTGCTCAAGGACCTGGTCGTCGACATGGACCCGTTCTTCGAGGCGTACCGCTCGGTGATGCCGTTCCTGGTCACCGACGGTCACGAGCCGACCCGGGAGCGGATCCAGTCGCAGGCCGACCGGGACCGCTTCGACGACACCACGAAGTGCATCCTCTGCGCGGCGTGCACGACGTCCTGCCCGGTGTTCTGGTCCGACGGCCAGTACTTCGGCCCGCAGGCGATCGTCGGCGCGCACCGGTTCATCTTCGACAGCCGCGACGAGGGCACCGAGCAGCGGCTGGAGATCCTGAACGACAAGGAAGGCGT
>NZ_DASRVN010000245.1:0-19514 GCF_035655035.1 Kribbella sp.
AGCGCCCAGCCGAACTTCGACAACGCCTTGCTGTACTGGGGTGTCGGCGGCAACATCGGCGACCGCGACAACACGACGTACGGCGGCTACCAGTTCGGGCTGATCGAAGGCCAGTACACCAAGGGCGACTTCGGCTCCTGGCGGACCTTCCTGTACGACTACCAGACCGGCAACGCCGACAAGACCGCGATCACCACCGACGGCGGCAGCACGGCGTTCGCGAACCCGACCATCACCAACCTCAAGACCCCCGACGGCCGCCCCGCGATTGTCGTCACGCTGTTCATCCCGAGCCAGGGCGCCGCCCCGGGCGAATCCGGCGAACTCATCTACTACCAGACCTACTGACGGCTCTCAGTGTTCTCTCAGCGGTTGCTCGACAGGATGACGCTCGTCCTGCTCAGCACGCGCATCGGGAGAGGCGGAGGGCATGGGTGGGCCGAGGTTCAGCGTGGTCATTCCTGCGTTCAACGAGGAACGGCTGATCGCGGAGTGTCTGCAGTCACTGGCCCGGCAGGACTTCGCCGGTGGGTACGAAGTGATTGTCGTCGACAACAACTGCACCGACCGGACCGCGGAGATCGCCCGCGGCTGCGGCGCGGTCGTCGTTCGTGAGGAGATCCCCGGGGTGTGCGCGGCCCGGCATCGCGGGACGCTGTCGGCGAACGGCGAGATCGTGGTGTCGACGGATGCCGACACCGTCTTCGGGACCGGCTGGCTGGCGGGGATCGACCGGACGTTCCGCCAAGGGCACGGGCGGGTCGCGGTCGCCGGTCCGTGCCGGTACCCCGAGGGGCCGTGGTGGGGCAAGGTGTACGCGCGGATCCTGTTCGAGTCGGTGTACGTCGCGTACCGGGTGACCGGGCGGGTCGGGTACGTCACCGCGACGAACATCGCGTTCCGCAAGGACGCCTGGTCCGGGTACGACCTGACCGGCACGCAAGGCGCCGACGAGCTCGGGCTGCTCCGGCAGTTGCGGTCCCGCGGCAAGGTGGCGTTCGACCGCGGCAACCCGACCCTCACGTCCGCGCGCCGGCTCGCGCAGGGGCTGACGTACAACGTGGTCGTGTCGTTCCTCTACTACTACGCGCTCGCCGTCACGCTGAACCGGCTGGCCGGGCGGACCGTGATCGGCACCGCGCCGTGCTTCCGGACCGACCGGCGGTGGCCGGCGGCGCGTCGGTACCGGACCCGGCTGCTCGCGATCGGCTGGCTGGTCGCGGCCGCGGCCGCCACCGTACTGATGGACCGCTTGATCGACGGCTGACCAGCCGTTGTGCATTACTGCGTGAACCGGCAGGATTGGTGCCACAATCACGCAGGAAGAGGTGGTCGGTGGTGTGGGAGTTCGTCGTATGCGACGCCCTGGTCAAGGTGCACCCGGTGCGGGAGCCGCGAGCCGCGGTGGCGGGGACCCGGTTCCAGGCGTTCCTCGGGGAGCGGGCGTCGTTCCAGCTCGCCTACCGGCCGCCGATGGTGCCGGAGTTCCGGGATCCGAGCCCGCTGCAGGTACGGGTGGAGGGGCCGGCGGCTGATCTCGTCGAGGTGTCGAGTGTGGAGCTCGTGCCCTGTACGTTCGTCGCGCTCCCGGGGCACGACGACGGCTACGAGTTCGACGAGCCGGGGCTGTACCCGGACGTCCTGCGGCCGGTGACGAACGGCGAGGCCCCGGTCCGGTTCGGGGCCTGGGCCGCGCTCTGGTTCGACGTCCGTACGACGGATCCCGCGCGGGCGGGCGTGCACGAGTTGGAGATCGTGATGCTCGCGCCCGACGGTGCGGAGCTGCATCGGCAGCCGGTGTCCGTCGAGATCACCGGGATCGAGCTGCCGCCGCTGGACATCGTGTCGAGCCACTGGATGCATCTTGACGCGCTCGCCGACCACTACGGCGTCGACGTGTTCAGCGAGGAGCACTGGGCGATCGTCGAACGCTTCATGGCATCGGCGGTGGAGATGGGCGCGACGTCCCTGCTCGCACCGGTCTGGACGCCGCCGCTCGACACCGCGGTCGGCTCGTACCGCACCGTCGTACAGCTGATCGACATCACCGCCACGGCCGACGGGTACGAGTTCGGCTTCGACCGGCTGCGGCGCTGGCTCGACCTGTGCCGCCGTACCGGGATCACCGGGGTCGAGGTCGCGCACCTGTTCACCCAGTGGGGCGCGAAGGCCACGCCCGGCATCGTGGTGAACGAGGAACGGGCCTTCGGCTGGGACGTCCCGGCGACCGACGTACGGTACCGGGACCTCATGCAGGCGCTGCTGCCCGCGCTGCAGGCGGTCCTCGACGAGAAGTGGGACCGCGAGCACGTCGTCTTCCACATCTCCGACGAGCCGTCGGGGGAGGACGGGCTGGCGAGCTACCTCGACGCGAAGGCCGTCGTCGCCGATCTGCTGAAGGGCTGGACGGTCGTCGACGCGCTGAGCGAGCACTCGTTCTACACATCCGGTGCCGTGGCCCTGCCGGTCGTCGCGACCGACCACGTCGAGCCGTTCCTCGCCGAGCGCCCGGAACAGCTCTGGGTGTACTACTGCGTCAGCCAGGACCGCGACGTCGCGAACCGCTTCATCGGGATGCCGTCGGCCCGCAACCGGGCGATCGGGCACCAGCTGTTCGCCTCCGGCGTCGACGGCTTCCTGCACTGGGGCTTCAACTTCTGGTACACCTGGCACGCGATCCGCCGGATCGACCCGTTCGCGGACACCTCCGCCGGCGGCGCGTTCCCGTCCGGTGACCCGTTCGCCGTCTACCCCGGCCCCGACGGTACGCCGTGGCCGTCGCTCCGGCACCGCGTCTTCGCGCAGGCGATGTGGGACCACCGCGCGCTCCAGGCCGTCCGCGCCGCCCAGGGCAACGCCGCCGCGGTGCAGCTCGTCGACCCCGATCACACGCTGCGTTTCGACCGTCCCGTTCTGGAACCGCTGCACTACTACGAGGCGCGCCGCCGGATGGTGGAGGCACTCAGCGCCACCCGGTGACAACCGACGCGGGTTCAGCGGAGTCCACCCAGTGTGAGGGACTTCGCTGACCGGCGTCGTACGCGTTCCATCGCGGTCGTGCTCGCACTGACGGTGGTCGGGGCGCTGCTGCCCGGCGTCGGGCTGATCGTCGGCGGGCGCCGCAAGCTCGGTACGTTCGTGCTCGCGGTGAGCGTCGCGCTGATCGGGGCCGGGGTGTACGTCGGGATCGCCCGGCCGACCGCGGTCGTCGCGCTGGTCGTCTCGCCGCACAAACTGCTGATCGTCGCGGTCGGCCTGGTACTGGTCGGGCTGGGATGGGTCTGGGTCGTGGTGGCCTCCCACGAACTGGTCCGGCCGCTCACGATGAAGCGGGTACCCCGGCTGGCCGGCGCGCTGCTGGTCGGCGTCCTGAGTTTCGCGATCGCCCTGCCGACGACCGCGGCGGTGTCGGCGGTCCTCTCGCAGCGCGACCTGATCGGCGCGGTCTTCCTGCCCGGCGTGGACTCCCGGAGCGCGACCCGGCCGACCGTGAACGTCCGCGATCCGTGGGCGAACCGCCCGCAGCTGAACGTCCTGCTGCTCGGTGGCGACGGCGGCACGGACCGGACCGGCATCCGGACCGACAGCGTGATGGTCGCGAGTATCGACACGCACACCGGCGTCACGCACCTGATCTCGCTCAGCCGGAACTGGATGCGGATGCCGTTCCCGGCGAACTCCCCGCTGCACAAGGTGTATCCGGACGGCTTCTGGGACCCGAGCCTCGGCGACGTCGAGCAGCCGGAGTACTACCTGGACGCGATGTACGAGAACGTGCCGAAGGCGCATCCGGGGATCCTCGGGCCGACCGACAACGAGGGGGCCGACGTACTGAAGGAGTCCGTGGGCGCGGCCGTCGGGCTGCCGATCGACTACTACGTACAGCTCAGCGTGCAGGGCTTCGAGAAGATGATCGACGCGCTCGGCGGGGTCACGGTGAACATCAACTACCCGGTGCCGATCGGCGGCGACTACGGCCTCGGTCCCGGTACCCGCGGGCCCCGCAAGCCGACCGGGTACCTGCAGCCCGGGCCGAACCAGAAGCTCGACGGATACCGCGCGATGTGGTTCGCCCGCGGCCGGTACGGGCTGGACGACCCGTCGCGGCAGGCCCGGCAGCGGTGCACGATCCAGGCCCTGGTGCACAGCGCGAACCCGGCGACGCTGGTGGCGCGGTACCAGCAGATCGCTGCCGCGGGCAAGCAGATGCTGCGCACCGACATCCCGCAGGAACTGCTGCCGGCGCTGGTCAGTCTGGCCGTGAAGATGAAGCACGGGGCGATCACGAACGTCGATCTGGACGCCGCCAAGAACTTCCCGACCGGCCGCGACCCGAACTACCGGGCGATCCGCGAACTGGTACAGCAAGCATTGCATCCCGTCAGCCACCCCGTCAGCCACCCGGCGACCACCCGGCACACCTCCAAGCCGGCCCCGACCCAGAGCCTCGCGCAACTCTGCGCCTACCACCCGAGCTGAATTCCACCCACTGTCACGGCCTTGTGTCGTACTGTAACAGTACGTTCACTCAAGGAGGCAGTCGTGGAATCACCCAGTCCTGCTGCTCGGATCGGCGCGGAGTTCCTCGGGACGTTCTGGCTGGTGTTCGCCGGGTGCGGTGCGGCCGTGCTGGCCGGCGTCGTCCTCACCCCGGACAAGGTGCCGGTCGGCATCGGGTACCTCGGGGTCGCGCTGGCGTTCGGCCTGACGGTACTGACGATGGCGTTCGCCGTCGGCCACGTGTCCGGCGGGCACTTCAACCCCGCGGTGACGATCGGCCTGGCGGTGGCCAAGCGGATCGAGTGGAAGTGGGTCCCGACGTACGTCGTCACCCAGGTCGTCGCCGGTACCGTGGCCGGCGCCATCCTGCTGGTCATTGCCAACGGCAAGCAAGGCTTCAGCGCCGTCGACAGCGGCTTCGCCAGCAACGGGTACGGTGACCGGTCGCCCGGTGGCTACTCGCTGCTCGCCTGTGCGCTCGTGGAGGTCGTGCTGACGGCGTTCTTCCTGTACGTGATCCTCGGTGCGACCGACGACCGGGCGCCGAAGGGGTTCGCGCCGATCGCGATCGGGCTCAGCCTGACACTGATCCACCTGGTCGGCATCCCGGTCACCAATACGTCGGTCAACCCGGCGCGCTCGCTCGGAGTCGCCTGGTTCGCCGGTGGCGCGGCGCTCGGGCAGGTGTGGTTGTTCATCGTCGCCCCGATCGTCGGGGCCGCGATCGCGGGCGTGAGCTACGCGGCGATCACCGGCGCCCGGGCGGAGGAAGAAGTGGACCTGGGGGTGGCCAACAACCCGTGACGGCGGGCTCGGTCGGCGGCCAGGTATGCCCGTCAGCCGAGCCGGGTCCACTGCTCGAGTACGACGAGGGTCTTCGTGCTCGCGATCGCCTCGCCGGAGCGGAGCTTGCTCACCACCCGGCGCAGGTCGTCGACGCCCTCGACCCGGATCCGCACCAGCGCGTCCGGGTCGCCGGCCAGCGTCAGCACCTCCTCGACCTCGGGGATCTGCGCGACGAACTCCATGATCTGCGCGAGGTCGAGGTCGTCGGCGAAGTGCAGCTCGGTCATCGCCTCGATGCCGGTGGCGATCCGGCCGTGGTTGATCTTCACCGTGTAGCGCTCGATCACGCCGAGCTTCTCCAGCCGCGCGATCCGGCGCTGCACGGGCGCCACGGTGAGCCCGACGGCGGCCGCGATCTCGCGCAGCGGGCGGCGCGCGTTCTCCCGGAGCAGGTCGAGGATCACCCGGTCGGTACGGTCGAGGGTCGCCTGGTCGGTCACGCAACAAAATGTACGCCGGACACCGGGTATGTTGCGCGCGAGCCGGGCAGATCGGCGTACCGGTTGCGAATCGTCGCCAAACTGGACGACCGGTGTTGTGACCTCGCCCACCAGGCCGCACGCTCGGGGCAATCGTCGCCGATCCTGGGAGAACCGATGACCGAGTTGCTCGATCGCCCGGTCGCCACGCCGGCGCCGTACGACCTCGCCGATCGTTTCCGTACGGCGGGGCCGCCGACGCTGCTGACCGGCGTACAGGCGATCGCCCGGCTGCTCGTCGAGCATCGCGCGCTGGACCGGCGGCGCGGGCTGCGGACCGCCTCGTTCGTCTCCGGCTACCAGGGCAGTCCGCTCGGCGGTCTGGACAAGCTGCTCGCCGGGATGCCGGACGTGCTCGACGCGAACGACATCCAGTTCGTGCCCGGCCTGAACGAGGAGCTCGCCGCCACCTCGGTGTGGGGGAGCCAGATCGAGCTGCCGCTCGGCACCGCCACCCACGACGGCGTCACCGGCTTCTGGTACGGCAAGGGCCCCGGCGTCGACCGCGCCACCGACGCGCTGCGGCACGCCAACATGTACGGCGTGAATCCGCGCGGCGGCGCCGTCCTGCTGGTCGGCGACGACCCGGCGTCGAAGTCCTCGACCGTACCGGCCGTCAGCGAGCGCTCCCTGGCCGCGCTCGGCATCCCGGTGCTGTTCCCACGGAACGCCGCCGAGATCGTGACGCTCGGCCTGCACGCGATCGAGCTGTCCCGGACGACCGGCTGCGTGGTCGCGCTGAAGATCGTCGCGGACGTCGCCGATGGCGCCTGGGTGGTCGACGCGGCCGCTTCCGACGTACGTCCGGTCGCGCCCGCGATCGAGTGGGACGGCACGCCGTACAGCTATCAGCAGCGCCCGATGATCATCCGCCCGGACGCGATCGTCCGCGCCGAGGCCGACCTGGTCGGCCCGCGGACCGAGCTCGTCCGGGCGTACGCCGTCGCGAACGGGCTGGACGTGCTCGACGTCGACCCGGCCGGCGCGCGGGTGGGTTTCGTTGCCTCGGGCAGCTGTTACGACTCGATGCGGCAGGCAATGACCGACCTCGGTGCCACCGACGAGACGCTCGCCCGGGCAGGGATCCGGGTGCTGCGTCTCGGGCTGATGAGTCCGGTTGCCGCCGGCACCATTCGGTCGTTCGCCGAGGGCCTGGACCGGATCGTGGTGGTCGAGGACAAGACCGCGTTCGTCGAGACCCAGCTCCGCGAGATCCTCTACGGTACGCCCGAGGCCCCGCAGATCCTCGGCAAGCGCGACGCGACCGGCCGGACGCTGATCCCGGCCGACGGCGAACTGACCTCGGGCCGGCTGCTCGGCCCACTCCGGCAGCTGCTGCAGGACCTGGTCGAGATCACCCCGCCGGCCGCGCGCCGGACCCAGCTCCCGCTGCTGTCGACCAGCCGGTCGGCGTACTTCTGCAGCGGTTGCCCGCACAACCGCTCGACGGCACTGCCGGAGGGATCGATGGGCGGCGGCGGGATCGGCTGCCACGCCATGGTGACGATCTCGGACCGCGAGGACAGCGCGGTCACCGGCGTCACCCAGATGGGCGGCGAGGGCGCGCAGTGGATCGGGCAGGCCTGGTTCACCGACGCGGGCCACATCTTCCAGAACGTCGGCGACGGTACGTTCTTCCACTCCGGGCAGCTCGCCGTACAGGCCTGTATCGCGGCCGGGGTGAACATCACCTACAAGGTGCTCTACAACGAGGTCGTCGCGATGACCGGCGCCCAGGACGCCGAAGGCGCGCTCACCGTGCCGCAGTTGACGCACAAGCTGCGCACCGAGGGCGTACGGAAGATCGTTGTCTGCGCCGAGGATCCGAGCCGGCACCACCGCCGCGATCTCGCGCCGGGCACCCTGCTGTGGGACCGCGACCGCCTCGACGAGGCGCAGCGCATGCTCCGGGACATCCCCGGCGTCACCGTGCTGATCTACGACCAGCACTGCGCCGCGGACGCGCGCCGGCAGCGCAAGCGCGGCAACCTGCCCGCCCGCACGCAGCGGGTCGTCATCAACGAGGCGGTCTGCGAGGGCTGCGGCGACTGCGGAGTGAAGAGCAACTGCCTGTCGGTGCAGCCGGTCGAGACGGAGTACGGGCGGAAGACCCGGATCGAGCAGACGTCCTGCAATACCGACTACAGCTGCCTGGACGGCGACTGCCCGTCGTTCGTGACTGTGGAGACTGCGTCGAGCCGTCAACGTCCGTCGTTCCCGGAGCCGCCGCCGGTGGTTCCGAGCAGCGCCGAGGAGCGCGTGACCGGCACGCAGAACGTCTTCATGGCCGGTATCGGCGGCACCGGCATCGTCACGGTCAACCAGGTGCTCGCGACCGCCGCGCTGCGGGCCGGGTACTCGGTCGAATCGCTCGACCAGACCGGCCTCAGCCAGAAGGCGGGCCCGGTCACCGGCCACCTGCGGTTCGCGGACGGCGACCTGGAACCGGCCAACCGGCTCACGCCCGGCTCCGCGGACTGCTTCATCGGCTTCGACCTGCTGACCCTCGCCGAGGACCGGAACCTTGCCTACGGCAACGGTGCGCTGACCCGGACCGTGCTCTCGACCAGCCGGACGGCGACCGGCGCGATGGTGTACGACCCGGCCGTCCGGCATCCCAACGAGGCCGCCCTGCTGGACCGGGTCCGCACCGCCACCGCCGAGCTGTTCGCCTTCGACGCGCTCGAGGCCGCGGACCGGCTGTTCGGCAACACCGTCGCGGCGAACTTCCTGCTCGTTGGTGCGGCCTACCAAACAGGCGCGCTCCGGCTGCCGGCGGCCGCGATCGAGGAAGCCATCGAGATCAACGGCACCGCGGTCTCGGCGAACATCGCCGCCTTCCGCTGGGGCCGGACGGCCGTCACCGATCCCGCGGCGTTCCGGGCACCGGAAACCCCGGCCCGGGTACGCGAGGTCCCTGCCTCGGTCGCGGCCTCCGGCCTGGAAGGCGAAGTACTGCGACTCGTCACCCAGCGCGCCACCGACCTCGTCGCGTACCAGAACGTCAAGCTGGCGGATGCGTACGTCGATGTCGTGACGCGCGTCGCCGCCGCCGAGCAAGCTGTCACCACGGAGAGCCGCTTCAGCGAGGCCGTGGCGCGGAACCTGTTCAAGCTGATGGCGTACAAGGACGAGTACGAGGTGGCCCGCCTGCTCACCGACCCGGAGTTCCTGGCCACGGCGGACGGCCCGGTCTCGTTCAAGCTGCACCCGCCGATCCTGCGCGCGCTGGGCCGGAAGCAGAAGCTCAGCTTCGGTCCGCGCACCCACGGCGCGCTGCGGATCCTCGCCCACCTGAAACCCCTCCGCGGCACCCGCGCCGATCTCTTCGGGTACGCCCACGTCCGCAAACTCGAACGCGCCCTCCGGGACCACTACCGTTCCCTGGTCCTCGACGTCGCCGCCTCCCTGGACGCGACCTCGTACGACCGCGCCGTCCAGCTCGCCGAACTCCCGGACCTGATCCGCGGCTACGAGTCGGTCAAGCTCCGCACCGTCGACCGGTACCTGGCCGCCCTCCGGAACCTCGGCATCGATGTGACGCCCATGAGCTGAGACACCGTTCGGTCGGCGGTCATGTTGCCGTTGCCTGGAAGACGCCGTGGGGTGTTTGGTTTCCGGCATGACTGACGCCGCAATTACCGCCATCACCAGGAGAGGTCTGTTGACCGCAGCCGGAGCGGGGACGATCGTCGCGTTGGCGCCGATCAGCTTCGCGGCCGCGTCGACCGGCTCGAAGACCCAGGTGGTCGAGGGACACATCGCACCAGGGCCGACGGACTTCGTGTACCTGCCGGTCAACGTGCCGCGAGGGGTGCAGCAGATCTCGGTGAACTACAGCTACTCCAAGCCGCCGGTCCCGTCCGGTACGCCGGGCAACTCCTGCGACATCGGGATCTTCGACGCGCGCGGCTTCGACTTCAACGGCGACGGGTTCCGGGGCTGGTCCGGTGGTTTCCGGACCGCGTTCAGCATCAGTCGTACCGAGGCGACCCCGGGGTACCTGCCCGGCGACGTGATGCCGGGGACCTGGCACGTCGTGCTCGGCCCGTACCAGGTGGCACCGGCCGGCCTGGACTACCACGTCGAGGTCACGCTCACGTACGGCGAACCCGGGCCGGCGTACGTCCCGGCGTACCCGCCGACCCGGGCGCAGGGCCGCGGGCGGGACTGGTACCGCGGCGACTGCCACCTGCACACGGTGTACTCCGACGGACGGCACCTGCCCTCGGACGTGAGCACCGAAGCCCGCGCGGCCGGGCTGGACTTCATCGTGTCGACCGACCACAACACGAGCGCCTCGCACGGCGTGTGGGGCCCGCTCGCCGGGGACGACCTGCTGATCCTCACCGGCGAGGAGGTCACCACCCGGAACGGGCACTGGCTCGCCCTCGGTACCAAGCCCGGGCAGTGGGTGGACTGGCGGTTCCGCGCCCGCGACGGCGTGTTCGACCGGATCCAGCAGCAGGTGCACAAGGCCGGCGGCCTGTGCGTATCGGCGCACCTGTACTGCCCGTGGATCGCCAGCGAGTGGAAGTTCGGGTTCGAAGGACTGGACGCCACCGAGGTCTGGACCGGCCCGTGGGGCTGGGACGACGACGCCGCGGTCTCGACCTGGGCGAACCTGCTGGCCGCAGCGGTCCGCGAGAAGAAGCCGTGGCTGCCCGCGATGGGCAACAGCGACGCCCACAACCCGGGCAACGTCGTCGGCCTGCCGCACAACGTGGTGCTCGCCGACGACCTGTCGAAGGACGCGGTCCTCGCCGGGCTGCGGGCCGGCCGGTCGTGGATCGCCGAGTCCTCGAAGGTCTCGCTCGAGTTCACCGCGACCTCGGCGTACGGCCGGAAGGCGGGTATCGGCGAGCGGCTCGCGGCGCAGCCGACCGAGCAGATCACCGTCAGCGCGAAGGTCAGCGGCGTACCGAACGGCACCGTGCGGATCCTCACCGACGAGGGGCAGATGCTGCAGAGCAGCCTGGACGGCACCGGTGCCGGGACCGTCACCTGGCTCACCACGCCGCTCAGCGCCGCGTTCGTCCGCGCCGAGGTCCGGCACCCGCTCGCCGACGGCACCCCGGGCCACACCTCGATGGACCCGGGGCTGACGTTCGGCCCGATGGCCGCGCTCACCAACCCGATCTTCCTCGGGCGCGCCTGACGCTCAGGCAGGCCCGGCGTACAGGACGGGGTTCAGGGGACTCTGCGGGACCTTCCCGATCTGTACGCCGGGCATCCAGTTCGCGATGTCGGCGGTCTGGAACTCGTTCGTCGGCTCGGTGACGCGGACGTCGGCGTCCAGGTAGATGACGGTCATCACGCGGCGCGGCACGGTGCCGTGGTTCGGGCCGGCGTGGTGGAAGGTCCAGCCGCGGTGGAAGCTGGCGTCGCCGAGGGCGAACGGCTCGACGACGTCCTCGAAGTTCTGCTCGGCGACGGCCTTCTTCAGCAGTTCCTCGGACTCGTCGGAGATCGGGAGGTCGCGGCCGAAGGCGAAGTTGTGGCTGCCGCGGGCGAACGCGAGCGGCCCCATCGCGAGCGGCGTCTCCTGCAGCGGCAGCCAGATCGTCACGCAGCGGTCGGAGGACAGCGGCCAGTAGTACTGGTCGGCGTGCCAGGGCGTGATGCCGCCACTCGGCTCCTTGTAGAGCGCCTGGTCGTGGTAGAGGCGTACGGCGTGCACGCCGAGCAGCCGGGCGGCGATGCCGGCGAGGCGCCGGGAGAACACGAGTTCCTTGACCTTCTCGTTCTCCCGCCAGAGGTTCATCACCTGGAGGAACGCCTTGCCGTACGTGTCGCGTTCTTCGAGCGGCAGGTCCTGGGTGTTCAGCCGGATGACCTCGCTGGTGATGGTCGGTTCGTATTGGGCGATGGTCTCGGGGCTCAGCACACCGGAGAGGTGCACGAACCCGTCGCGGGTGAAGTCGGCGGTGGCGGTCGCGGGCAGTCCGTCGTACGGCGTGTCCAGTTCGGTCGTCATACGCCAACGATTCCAAGCCGGGATCCCGGGCGCTACGTCGCTGATGGCCTGTTCTGGTACTGGTTTGTCCTTCTAGGATGAGCGGGTGAAGCCGCGCTACGAACGGCCCGGGGTGACCGACGGGTCGACGTTCGTCAGCTTCCTGCGTTGCGAGGACGGGTTCGACTTCGCCTGGCACTTCCATCGTGAGTACGAGCTGACGCTCATCACGGGTGGATCGGGCACAAGATATGTGGGTACCACCGTCGAGCGATATCTGCCGGGTGACCTCGTACTGCTCGGTCCCGAGCTACCGCACACGTACGCGTCGTCGCAGTGGTCCGAGGCCGCCGTCACGCAGTTCCGGCACGACTTCCTCGGGCCGGGCTTCTTCGAGCTCCCGCAGTTCGGCGCGATCCGGAGCCTGCTGAGCGGATCCGCCCGCGGGCTGTCCTTCGCCGCGACGCCGGAGTTGCAGGCCGACGTCGCCCGCCTGCCGCGGCTCGAGCCGGCCGAGCAGACGGTGCGACTGCTCGACGTCCTGTCCCACCTCGGCACGCAGACGCCGGCACCGATCACCGGCGCCGGATACGCGGCCGCACCGAGCACCGCCGTACGCGATCGGGTCGACGTCATCTGCCGCCACCTCCAGCAGACCCACACCGAGCCGGTCCACCTGGAAGAGATCGCGGCCCTCGTGCACCTCACGCCGACCTCGTTCAGCCGCTTCTTCCGGCGCGCCCTCGGCTGCACCCTCACCGACTACGTCAACCAGCTCCGCGTCGAGACGGCCAGCCGGCTCCTCACCACCACCTCGCTCCCGATCACCGAGATCGCCACCCGCAGCGGCTACCGCAACCTCGCCAACTTCAACCGCCGCTTCCGCGAACTCAAGTCGATGCGCCCGACCGAGTACCGATCGGCACACCCGGCGGCCACGCTCAGTCCGTACGACGCCAACGTGATCGGTCTGCCCCGCTAGTCCTCCGACACCACGATGACGCTGTCGCCATACCCCAGGGTCAGCGGCTCGGACCTCGACGGGTTGAGCACGACGCCGTACGTCGGCGAGCGGTCGCTGTTCCGCTTGAGCCGGTAGCCGATCGCGATCTCACCCTGCCGGCGGGCCGCCTCGACGACCGTCGCGAAGTTGGCGTCGGCGCCGGGGACCAGGTAGTCCGGCGCCGGCTTGAGATAGATCTCGGAGCCTTCGGGATCGAACAGGTCCGCGAAGACCGCGTGCAGGTGCCGGTTCTCGGCCAGCTGGGTGAGCAGCAGGCTGACGAGCTTGCTGCTCACGATGAAGTCGTCGGCCTTGGTCACCTGGGCGACCCGGCGGTTGTTGTCGTCGTACATCTCGGTGACGATCGAGTACGGATCGCCGAGCTTGACCTCGATGTCGCGCAGGTGCAGGAGCGTCAGCAGCGTCCGGTTGTCGGCGTGGTCCGGGGCGACGGTGTCGTCGGCCAGCACCACGACGTGCTGGTAGCTGCCGAGATCGAGGGCTTCCAGCGCGGATCTGGTCGTCGGTTCGCAGCGCCGGTACCGGACCTTGAGATTCGTCCGCTTGGACTTGGTCACGCCCGGCGGCTCCTCCGGCGCGGCGATGTCCACCGACGAGCGCGGTTCGGCGAAGCGGTCCAGCAGGTCGATGATCTTGGCCGCCCGGTTGTTCCAGCCGATCAGCAGCGTGCGGTTCGGCTGCGGCTCGTGGCCGGCCGGGGTCGCGATCGCCGCGTCGACGACGGGCGGCGGGTTCTCGGCCAGCCTGATCAGCAGATCGTCCTCGGCCAGCACGATCATCTGGTCCCCGCTGCCGATCACGGTGTCCATCCCCGGGTTGACCAGCACCCGTCCGTCGCTCGTACAGACACCGATCGGTACGCCGAGCGCGTAGCGGTCGAGGGTTTCGCCGTACGTCGAACCCTCGAGCGCCGGCTCGGGCTTCAGATAGAACTCGCTGCCCGCGAAGTCCAGCAGATCGCTGCACACCGCCGACAGGCCGGCCTGCCGGTGCGACTGGACCACGAGCCGGACGATGATGTCGTCGGCATCGACCAGCAGCGCGTCGTCGCCGGCCGCCAGCCGTGCGGCGGCGACGTTGCCGGAGTCGAGGACCGCTGCCACGACATGTGGCCGGGTGGCCGGCCAGCGGCGGTTGTTGAGCAGCAGCAACGTCTTGATCACGTCGATGTCGGCGTCCGGACCGGCCGGCGGCAGCACCAGGACCGACCGCGCGGTGTCCGGGCTGACCAGCTCGAGGTCGGCCGGCTTCAACGGGCTGCCGGACCGGCAGATCACCCGGATCCGCCCGGACTGCGGGACCAGCGCCCGGATCTGGTCCTCCATCTCGACCTTGTCCCGGTCCGCCAGTACGACGACGCAGGGTTTGCGCTGCCCGAGGTTGGCGGTCGCGAGCTCGCCGATCACCGTGAAGACCTGGTCGGACCAGCCGAGCACGATCGTGTGGCCGGACTCGATCAGCCGCGACCGGCCCTTGCGCAGTTCGCCGATCCGGTTCTCCAGGCCGGTGGTCAGCACACCGATGAGTGAGCTGACGATGAAGATGCCGCCGATCGTGACCGTGAGCATCAGCGCCAGGAAGACCGGCTTGCCGGTGTCGCCGCCCATCGTGCCCGGGTCGAGTGTCCGGAGCAGGCTCATCCACGCCACGCCGCCCCAGCCGCCGCTCGCCTCGGTGTCCTCGTTGGTCAGCAGCACCACGAGCACCGTCACCACGGCGATCAGCGCGACCGAGGCCAGCCCGAGCCAGCCGATCAAGGCGGGCGTACCGCGGTCCATCGTCCCGTCGAACCAGTACCGCAACCGATTCCGCCACTTGAGCCGCCTCGCGGGCACTACCGCACCTCCGTCACCGTCGCGCCCGCCAGGCCGTCCGCCCACCGAATCACCGGCAGAACGCTAACAGCGCCGCAGAGCTCAGTTGTGCGGTACGGCATAGTGGAGGCGGACGGTGCCGCCCGCGTCCGCGTGGACCGAAAGCAGCTCCAGCCGGGCGGGGGTTTCGCCGACGGCGAGGGGTGGGCCGTCCGTGATCGACGGGGTGCCGAGGCCGCCGATCAGGGCGGGCAGGACGGTGACGTGCAGCTCGTCGATCAGGTCCGCCCTTAGCAACGCGCCGTTGAGCCCACCGCCCGCGGCCGACAGCACACAGGTGATTCCGAGCTCCGTTCCCATCAGCGCGATCGCTTCGGCGAGGTCGACGCGATCGTCGCCGGCGACGAGGTAGCAGATGCGCTCGCGGCGGAGATACGCAAGGTAGTCCGCGGGCGTCGACCGTGACACGAGCACCAGGGCGTCCCAGTTCTCGTTGTCCTCCGTCCAGCGCACCCGCCCGCGACTGTCGACGACGGTGAACCACATGTGCGGCGGCGATACCTGCCCGGTGACCTCCGGCGGCAGGAAATGCTCGTACAGCTCGTCGCCGTCCCCGTCGTACAACGGAAGCTCCTCCGGCGTCGCACCTTCGACGACCAGACTCCCACTGCCCTCGAGCACCGCGTTACAGCCGTACTGCGCCTTGACCACCTCCATGACGTCCACCGAATCGGCGACGGGCGGCGTGATCGCGGCCCACAACTCCGAACTCGGACGATGCATCAGCAACGCGTCCCGCACGAGCGCGACCTTCCCGTCGACGCTCGCACCCACACTGACCACAACCCGCGGCCGTCCGGCCATCGTCGCCTCCTGAAGTCGGGGACCCATCCCTACCAGGGGCCACCGACAACCAGTGGCGCTGCGGCGGTCCTGGACGGCGGGCGTCGTACGTTGCAGGCTGGACGTCGTGACTGGTTTCGACGAGATACCCGCACATCCCGGTGAACCGCATCGCGCGGGCCTCGCCGGGCGGCTGAACTGGCTCCGGGCCGGGGTGCTCGGCGCCAACGACGGCATCGTGTCGACGGCCGGTCTGGTCGTGGGCGTGGCCGGGGCGACCACCTCGGCGACGGCGATCCTGACCGCCGGGATCGCCGGTCTGGTCGCCGGTGCGGTGTCGATGGCGCTGGGGGAGTACGTGTCGGTGAGCAGCCAGCGGGACACCGAGCGGGCCTTGCTGGCGAAGGAACGCGCGGAGCTGGCCGCCGCGCCCGAGGACGAACTGGCCGAGCTGACGGCGATCTACGTCGCCAAGGGCCTGCGTCCCGAGACGGCGCAAGTGGTGGCGGCCGAGCTCACCGAGCGGGACCCGTTGGTGGCGCACGCCGAGGCGGAGCTCGGCATCAGCCCGGACGAGCTCAGCAACCCGTGGCATGCGGCCGGTGCCTCGGCGCTCGCGTTCACGGTCGGCGCGTTGCTCCCACTGATCGCGATCCTGCTGCCGGGACCGTCGATCCGGGTCCCGGTCACGTTCGTCGTCGTCCTGCTCGCCCTGGCCGGGACCGGCGCGTTGAGCGCCCACCTGGGCGATGCCCGCAGGCTGCCGGCCGTCGCACGGCTCGTCGTCGGCGGCGCGCTGGCGATGGCAGTCACGTTCGGCGTCGGCCAGCTGGTCGGCTCCACCGCCCTCTGAGCGAGCCACGGATTCCCCCGCCGGTCACGGTTTGTTAAGACAAATTCGCACGCCCGGCAATCTCGCCCGGGGCAGCATTGCCCGGGGCAACGCGCCAAGATAGCGTTCGCCGAGTTGCCGCCGCGCGTACTGGGCGTGGCGTTCGATCAGGAGGCTTGTGTGAAACGCATGTCTGTCGTCGGGGTGGTGGCATCCATCGCCGTAGCGACCGCCGGTCTTGCCGGGTGTGCTCAGAAGAGCACCGGCTCCGGGAGCACCGGTGGGGATTCCGGTACGAAGACCGTCCGGGTCTTCCTCAGTGGCGACACGAATGTCCAGACGCTGTGGCAGAAGGACCTCGCCCCGGCGTTCGAGAAGGCGAACCCGGGCTACAAGGTCGACGTCACGCTCGACCTGCACGGTGAGCACGACGCGCAGACGATGGCCAAGCTGGCCAGCTCGGTCGCGCAGAAGAAAGACCCCGGGTTCGACATCGTCGACGGCGGCTTCGTCGCCAAGGCCTCGGCGGCGAACCTGCTGCAGCCGGTCGACGCGAGCAAGATCTCCGCGCTGTCGGACATCCCCGCGGACGTCGTGAAGGCCGGCGGCACGGGCGGCATCCCGTACCGCGGCTCGTCGGTGCTGCTGGCCTACGACACGAAGACCGTGCCGGCGCCGCCGAAGACGCTCGACGACCTGCTCGCCTGGATCAAGGCGAACCCCGGCAAGTTCACCTACAACTCGCCGAAGTCCGGCGGCTCGGGCGGCGCGTTCGTGGCCACGGTGCTCGACAAGTACGTACCGGCCGACGCGCGCGAGAAGATGACGGTCGGGTACGAGAAGGACCTGGAATCCACCTGGGACAAGGGTTTCGCCGAGCTGAAGAGCCTGAACCCGTACGTGTACCAGAAGGGCGTCTACCCGAACGGCAACCAGCAGACGCTGGACCTGCTGGCCCACGGGCAGATCTCGATGGCGCCGGTCTGGTCCGACCAGTTCACCACCGGTGTCGCGAACGGCTCGATCCCGGCGACGGTGAAGGCCGCGCAGATCTCGGACCCGTCGTTCACCGGCGGCGCGGCGTACCTCGGCATCCCGGCGAACACGCCGAACGGCGACGCCGCGCTGAAGCTGGTGAACTTCGTCCTCGAGCCCGCCCAGCAGGCCTCGATCGTGAAGGACATCTCGGGCTACCCGGCGATCTCGTCGGACAAGCTGCCGGCCGAGGTCGCGGCGAAGTTCGCGAACGCCGACACCCGGAACCTGCGCAAGGGCTACTACGACCAGATGGGCAAGGACCTCAACAAGCTCTGGGACGAGAAGGTGCCCGGCAAGTGACCTCGGTAGTCGCCGCCCGCTCTCGGCCCGCGCGCCGGGCGCGGGAAGGGCAGGCCCGCGGCCTGTTCATGGCGCTGCCGCCGATCGTGCTGATCGCGCTGTTCATCGGGTTCCCGATCGTGCTCGCGTTCGGCTTCAGCTTCGGGTTCACCGGCGGCCTGAACAAGACGATCGCGCTGATCGGCCAGAACGTGCACCACGCGCGCGGCGCGACGCCGACGTTCGGCGCGTACTCCGACCTGTTCGCGGACCAGCGGTTCCTCGGTGACCTGGTGGTGACGGTCGTCGTCACGCTCGTCAGTACGACGGTGGTGATCCTGCTCGCGACGACCATCGGGCTGTACCTGAAGTGCCGCGGCGGCGTACTGGGCAAGGTGCTGTCCGCGCTCGCGGTGATCCCGCTGTTCATCCCGGTGGTGATCGCGTCCTGGGCGATCCTCGGGTTCTACTCCGCCGACGGGTTCCTGCGCAGCGTGGCCGCGCAGTTCGGGGTCGAGTTCCCGATCTGGTCGTTCACGATGGTGACGGTGATCATCGGCTCGGTCTGGACCTCGCTGCCGTTCGCGACACTGCTGGTCTCGTCAGGACTGCAGGCCGTACCGCAGGCGATGATCGACGCCGCGCGGGACGCGGGCGCCTCGTTCTTCCGGGTGGTGACCTCGATCCTGGTCCCGATGGCGGGGGTGCCGATCGTGATCGCGACGACGTTCACGGCGATCGGTACGCTCGGCTCGTTCACGGTCCCGTACTTCACCGGGCCGAACTCGCCGAACATGCTCGGCGTCGACATGTCGAACTACTTCTCGGCGTTCAACCAGCCGCAGCAGTCCGTGGTGATGGCGTTCGTCGTGTTCGCGATCGCGTCCGGGATCGCCGCCGTGTACGTGTGGGCGAACTTCCGCTCGGCCAAGGAAAGCGGGGCGGTCTGATGGCGCGGCGCGCGGTCAGTGGCGCCGTCGCGACCATCTTCGCGCTTGCCCTGGCGATCTTCATCATCGGACCGCTCGCCTGGCTCGCGGTGCACGCGTTCGCGACGAGCTGGACGTACCCGCACCTGCTGCCGGACGGCTGGACCCTGCACTGGTGGAGCGTCGTGTCGCAGGACGGGGCGCTCGGGGTCGCCGTACAGAACTCGTTGTTCTTCGCCCCGATCACGGTCCTGGCCTCCGCGGTGGTCTGCCTGCCGGCGGCGTACGCGTTCGCGCGGTTCGCGTTCCCCGGCCGCCGGTTCTTCCTGATCGGGCTGTTCGCCGCGAACGCGTTCCCGAAGATGGGCCTGTTCGTGTCGCTGGCGGCGCTGTTCTACGCGCTCAACCTGATGAACACGATCCTCGGCATCCTGATCGTGCACGTCCTCGGCACCGTGGTGTTCATGACCTGGATCCCGGCCGCCGCGTTCGCCGCCGTACCACGCAGTCTCGAGGAGGCCGCGCGGGACGCCGGGGCGTCGAAGCTGCGGACGTTCTTCAGCGTCACGCTGCCGATGGCGCTGCCGGGCATCCTGGTGGCCGCGATCATGAGCTTCCTGGCGTCCTTCGACGAGGCGCAGGGCACGTACCTCGTCGGCGCGCCGGACTACCTGACGATGCCGACCGAGATGTACAGCCTGGTGCTGAACTACCCGACCCAGGTGGCGGCGGTGTTCTCGATCCTGCTCGCCATCCCTTCCGTCGCGCTGCTGCTGGCCGCGCAGAAGCACATCCTCGGCGGCCAGCTCGCCGAGGGCTTCCAGATCAAGTAGAGGCACCGTGACCACGAACTCCACCGCGACGACCACCGAGACCGGCACCGGGACGCGTACCACGGCCGGGCTCGAGATCAGCGGTCTGCACAAGTCGCTCGGCGGCCGGACGATCATCGACAGCCTCGACCTCACCGTCGA
>NZ_DASRVN010000246.1:0-13058 GCF_035655035.1 Kribbella sp.
ACCCTAGCCAGAGCCCTCCTCCGCAACACCCCAGTCCTCCTCTTGGACGAACCAACCACCGGCCTCGACGCCCCCACAGCCCACCACCTCATCCAATCCCTCCCCACCACCCGAACCACAATCCTCATAACCCACGACCACTCCCTCCTCCAGTACGCCAACCGAGTCGTAGACCTCACCTCGACAGGGTTCGGTAGCGGTGGGCTGATAGGGGGAGGAAGATTGCGGTCAGGAGTAGGGGAGCTATGACGGCTGCGGCGCCTGCGTGGGTGCCGATCCAGGTTGCTGTACTGGATGGGTCGGGGTTGCCGAAGAGTTCGCGGGCTGCGGTGGCGGTTGCGGACAGCGGGTTCCACTGGGCGATGGTGCCCAGCCAGGTCGGCATCGTCGAGGTGGCGACGAACGTGCTGGACAGGAAGCCGATCGGCCAGACGAGGACCTGGACCATCGTGACGCTCTGGGCGTTCTTCACCGACAGGCCGACGAAGATCCCGACCCACAGCAGCGCGAACCGGAGCAGAAGCAGCAACCCGAACGCCGCCAGCGCGGACGGCAACCCCTCGTGCCAGCGCCACCCGAGCGCGAGACCGGTCGCGACCAGAACCGCCAACGTCACCACCGAGTCGAGCAGGTCCGCGATGCACCGCCCGAGCACCACCGCCGCCGCGCTCATCGGCAGCGACCGGAACCGGTCCGTCACGCCCTTCGACACGTCGGTCGCGACCGCGGTCATCGTGCCCTCCAGCCCGAACAGCATCGCCAGCGCGAAGATCCCGGGGACGAGCAACTCGTAGTACGACGCGTCCGACGCCATCGCCCCGCCGAGCAATCCGCCGAACAGCAGCAGCATCAGCACTGGGAAGAACCAGGTGAACACCACCAGCCCGGGCTGCATCCGCCAGTGCAGGAACGTCCGCCGCGCGATCGTCCAGCTGTCCGCGAGCACCCACATCATGCCGCCACCTCCGCCCCGGTCAGGTGCAGGAAGACCTCGTCCAGCGTCGGCCTCCGCAACGTGATGTCCTCCGGTTCGATCCTTGCCTCATGCAACGAGTTCGCCATCACCACCAGCGCTTTCGTCCGATCCTTGACCGGGATGCTGATCCGTACGTCGGTCACCCGCACCTCCCCGTCCGACAGCGGCGCGGCCAGCTCCACGACCCGCGGCACGTCGCCCGGATCCGCGAGTACCAGCTCCAGCCGGTCCGCCCCGAGCTGCGTCTTCAACGAGTCCGGCGTCCCCTCCGCGACCACCCGCCCCGCCTTCAGCATCGAGATCCGGTTCGCCAGTTGATCCGCCTCCTCCAGGTACTGCGTCGTCAGCAACACCGTCGTACCGCCGTCGACCAACTGCCGTACGGCGTTCCACACCTCGATCCGCCCGGCCGGGTCGAGCCCGGTCGTCGGCTCGTCCACGAACAGCACCCGCGGCGCCACGATCAGGCTCGCGGCGAGGTCGAGCCGCCGCCGCATGCCGCCGGAGTACTTGCCGACCGCCTGCCCGGCCGCCTCGGTCAGCCCGAACCGCTCCAGCAGCTCGTCGGCCCGGGCCTTCGCGTTCCGCAGGTGGTTCAGCCGCCCGAACATCACCAGGTTCTGCCGCCCGGTGAGTACCTCGTCCACGGCGGCGTACTGCCCGACCAGGCCGATCCGCCGCCGTACCTCCGCCCCTTGCCGTCGTACGTCGTACCCCGCGATCGTCGCCGTACCGGAATCCAGCTCGAGCAGCGTGGACAGGATCCGCACCGCTGTCGTCTTGCCGGCGCCGTTCGGGCCGAGCAGCCCGGTCACGGTGCCGGCCGTGACCTCCAGGTCGAAGCCGTTCAGCCCCGCACCCTCCGTGCCGCCGCGGTAGTTCTTCCGTACGCCGACGGCCTCGATCACTGTTTCGCTCGTCACTTCCCACCTCTCGGGTCGATGAACCGTAGAGTGTACCGTACATTGTACGGCTCAGGTACGATTCGTCCAACGACAACCGCTGGAGGAAGGTTCCGAGTGGCGGGAAGAAAGGCGGCGGCGCCCGATCCGGCGCGCAGTCTGGCGCTGCTCTGGGGCAGCCACACCAAGCCCGGCCGGTCCGGTCTCACGGTCCGCGCGATCGTCGAGGCGGCGATCGCGCTGGCGGACTCCGAGGGGCTCGACGCACTCTCGATGCGGATGGTCGCCGACCGGCTGAAGGTCGGCACGATGTCGCTCTACACGCACGTCCCCGGCAAGGGTGAGCTGACCGACCTGATGTTCGACCAGGCGTACGGCGACCTGTACGCCGACGACGAGCCGGTGAACCAGCCCGGCGGCTGGCGCGGCGCCCTCGAATTCATCGCCCGCCGGAACTGGGACGTCCTCACCGCCCACCCGTGGATCCACGACGTACCCACGGTGCGCACCGCGCTCGGGCCGAACATCACCCGCAAGTACGAGATCGAGCTCCGCCCGCTCGACGGCCTGGGCCTCACCGACGTCGAGATGGACTCAGCCCTGACCCTGGTCCTCACCCACGTCCAGGGGACCGCCCGAGCCGGCGCCGAACAACTGCGGACCCAACGCGACTCCGGCCTCACCGACCAGGAGTGGTGGCGTCAGATCTCTCCCACCCTCACCACCGTCATGACCGGCACCAACTTCCCCCTGGCCGGCCGTGTAGGCACCGCCGTAGGCGAACACTTCCAGTCCGCCCTGGACCCGGCCCACGCCCTCAGCTTCGGCCTGACCACCATCCTCGACGGCCTCGCCCAACTGATCGCGTCGAGATCAGCTGTTGAGTAGGTCCTCGAAGGGGGTCGGGTTCTCGAAGGGGTCTGCTGCGGCCGGCGTCTCGTGGTGGAGGGCGGCGACCAGTTCGGCGGCTGCTTGGGTGATTCGGGGGCGGAGCGTGGCGGCGTTGGGGCCCCAGTCGGTGGAGGCGGCGTAGACGGCGGTGGGGACGGGGAGGGCCTTCAGGTACGCGAACAGCGGGCGCAGGGCGAACTCCAGGACCAGCGAGTGTCGCTCGGTGCCACCGGTGGCGGCCAGGAGGACGGGTTTGCCGGCCAGCGCCTGGTCGTCGAGTACGTCGAAGAACATCTTGAACAGACCGGAGTACGACGCGCTGAAGGTCGGGCTGACCACGATCAGCGCGTCGGCCGCCGCGACCGTGTCCAGGACCTCGCGGAGCTTCGCCGGCGGGAAGCCGGTGAGCAGGTTGTCGGTCAGTTCGTGGGCATGATCGCGTACTTCGATCAGCTCGACCCGCGAGCCGATTCCGCGCCCGGACAACTCGTCGCGGACCGCGTCCGCGAGCTGGTCGGCGAGCAGCCGGGACGACGAGGGGGTCGTCAGCCCGGCCGACACGACAGCAATGACCTTCTCGTTCATCGGGCCGGCTCCTCGATCGTCTCCAGTTCCCGCGCCCGCTCGGCCGCGGCCTTCAGCGAGGCATGCGTCGGCGCGTCCGGTACGTGCGCCGGCTTCAGCGCCGCGAACTCCTTCCGCAGTACCGGAACGACCTCCTCGCCGAGGATGTCCAGTTGCTCCAGGACCGTCTTCAACGGCAAGCCGGCGTGGTCGATCAGGAACAGTTGCCGCTGGTAGTCGCCGAAGTGCTCCCGGAACGACAGCGTCCGCTCGATCACCTGCTGCGGGCTACCGACGGTCAGCGGCGTCTCCCGGCTGAAGTCCTCCAGCGTCGGCCCGTGCCCGTACACCGGCGCGTTGTCGAAGTACGGCCGGAACTCCCGGACCGCGTCCTGCGAGTTCTTCCGCATGAAGATCTGCCCGCCGAGCCCGACGATCGCCTGGTCCGCGGCGCCGTGCCCGTAGTGCTCGAAGCGCCGGCGGTACAGCTCGATCATCTGCTTGGTGTGCGAGATCGGCCAGAAGATGTTGTTGTGGAAGAACCCGTCACCGTAGTACGCCGCCTGCTCGGCGATCTCCGGCGACCGGATCGACCCGTGCCAGACGAACGGCGGTACGTCGTCCAGCGGCCGCGGCGTCGCGGTGAACCCCTGCAACGGCGTCCGGAACTTGCCCTCCCAGTCGACGACGTCCTCGCGCCAGAGCCGGCGGAGCAGCGCGTAGTTCTCGATCGCGAGCGCGATCCCGTTCCGGATGTCCTGCCCGAACCACGGGTACACCGGACCGGTGTTGCCGCGCCCCATCATCAGGTCGACCCGGCCGTCGGCCAGGTGCTGCAGCATCGCGTAGTCCTCGGCGATCTTCACCGGGTCGTTGGTGGTGATCAGGGTCGTCGAGGTGGACAGGATGATCTTCGACGTCCGCGCGGCGATGAAACCGAGTTGGGTCGTCGGCGAGGACGGTACGAACGGCGGGTTGTGGTGCTCGCCCTGCGCGAACACGTCCAGCCCGACCTCCTCCGCCTTGAGCGCGATCCGCACCATCGCCTTGATCCGCTCGCCCTCGGACACGGTGGTCCCCGTGGTCGGGTCCTCGGTCACGTCCCCGACGCTGAACACCCCGAACTGCATCCGTCCTCCTCGGTAGATGGTTGACTATTAAACTACCAGAACGTCGGGGCTTGCGAAGTCATTCCGTACCCCAGCCACTGACCAAACAGCAACGCCGACCCGTTGCCACGCTCAGCGTGGCGGGGTCGGCGTTGCTTCTGGCCTGTTGGTCAGTGGCGGAGGTCCGCCTTCAGACCGTATGGGGCGTCAGCAGTTCGTCGTCGCCGGTCAGCGCGGCGGCGATCCGGCGGTGTTTGCCGGCCTCGTCCGGGCGGGACAGGCGTTCCAGGGTGCGAGCCATCATCAGGTGGGCGTAGTACTCGGTTGGCTCGCGTTCGATGACCGCCTGGAGGTGCTCCTCGGCGGGCTTCAGGAGTGCGGCGTGGTAGTACGCCCGCGCCAGCAGCAGCCGGGTACCGACGTCCTCGGGGGTTTCGTCGACCACCGGCTGCAGTGCGCGGATCGCGCCGCGGTAGTCACGGTCCTCGAAGTACTGCTGTCCGAGGCCGTAGCTCAGTGCGCGCATGTCTTCCATGCGCTGCTCAACACCGCCCGCCTGGCGAATATGCCCAGGTCAGGCCGCATCCAGTACGGCGACCTGGTCGGCGGTCAGCCGCAGCTCGACGGCGGCGTACGAGTCCCGGATCGTCTCCGGACGGCTCGACCCCGGGATCGGGATCACGTGCGGGGACTTGGCAAGCATCCACGCCAGCGTGAGGCGCTGCGGTGAGACGCCGAGCTCGGCCGCGAGGGTGTGGAACGCGGGGTGCTTCGCGCCGAGGTCGCCGGCCCGGCTGATCCCGCCCAGCGGGGACCACGGGAGGAACGCGATGCCGAGCTCGTCGCACAGCTCGAGTTCGGGCTCGCTGGAGCGGAAGGCGGGGGAGAACTGGTTCTGCACCGACACCAGACGGCCGCCGAGGATCTCCTGCGCCTGGCGGATCTGGTCCGGGTTCGCGTTCGAGATGCCGGCCATCCGGATCTTGCCGGCGTCGAGCAGGTCCCGGATCGCGCCGATCGAGTCCGCGTACGGTGTCTTAGGGTCCGGGCGGTGGAACTGGTACAGCCCGATCGCCTCCACCCCGAGCCGCTTCAGCGACGCCTCGGCCGCCTCGAACAGGTGCTTCGGGGAGCCGTCCTGCGTCCAGCTGCCGTCGCCGGGCCGCAGGTGGCCGCCCTTGGTGGCGACGAGCACGTTCGACGTGTCGCCGCCGTACGACGCCAGCGCTTTCGCGATCAGGGTCTCGTTGTGGCCGTCGTCGGTCGCGGTCAGGTGGTACGCGTCGGCGGTGTCGATCAGCGTGATCCCGGCGTCGAGCGCGGCGTGGATGGTCGCGATCGAACGGGCCTCGTCGGGCCGTCCCTCGATCGACATCGGCATCCCGCCGAGCCCGATCGCGGACACCTCGACGTCACCGATCCGGCGGGTCTTGTTCGTGTCAGTTGCCATATGTCCAACGTCCCGCGCGACCGACCACAATTCCAACAGGAATATCCGCACACAGTCAGCAGTGCGGTCGATTAATCAGCCCGGTACGTCGAGCCGCTGCGTGCCGACGACCGACAGCAGCCGGAGCGCCTCCTCCGACGGCGAGCCGGGGGTCGCGGTGTAGATGATCACCTGCTGGTCGCGGTCCGGGATCGCGAGCGCGTCGCAGTTCACCGTGACCAGGCCGACGAGTGGATGCTGGAACGACTTGCACAGGGTCGGTTCGCCGGCGATCTCGTGCGCTTTCCACAATGCGGTGAACTCAGGGCTCTCGGACAGCTCGGCGATCAACTCCCGCAGCTCCGGATCGTCCGGGTACCGCGCCGCGACGGACCGCAGGTGGTTCACCGAGCTCCGGGCGAAGCGTGCGCCGTCGACCACGGAGTACACGTGCTTGTCGCCGCCCAGGAACGCGCGCCGGAGCAGGTTCCGTTCGGCGCGGGTGCGGACCGAGAAGTCCTCCATCAACGCCGTCGCCAGGTGGTTCCAGGCGATCACCTCGCAGTACGCCGAGAGCACGATCGCCGCCGCGTTCGGTAACCGGTCGAGGAGGTCGAGGATGCTCTGCCGTACCTCGCGCGGCGGTCCCACCGGTCGCACCGGTGGTACGCCGGCCAGGTGGTGCAGATGGTTGCGCTCGGCATCGTTCAGCCGGAGCGCCCGGGACAGACCCGTCAGTACCTCCGCGGACGGATGCGGCGCCCGCGCCTGCTCGAGCCGGGTGTAGTACTCCGTGGAGATGTACGCCAGTTGCGCGACCTCCTCCCGGCGGAGTCCCGGCGTACGGCGTCTGCGCCCGGCCGGCAGGCCGACGTCCGCCGGGGCGACCCGCTCGCGCCGGCTGCGCAGGAATGCCGCAAGCTCCGCCTTGTCCACGCCCTCCAGTCTGCCCGCTCGCTGCGCGTTAACCAGGTACAACGGATGCCTGGTTAACAGGGCGCGGGCCGCGAAGGCTCGAAGGCATGAGCAAACTTCTCGACAACAAGGTCATTTTCATCACCGGCGCCGGGCGCGGTATCGGCGCCGCGGCGGCCCGGCTGTTCGTCGCCGAAGGTGCGCAGGTGATGCTCGCCGCCCGCACCGAGTCCGAACTCGCCGCCGTCGCCAAGGAACTCGACGCGCGGTACGTCGTCTGCGACCTGGCCGACCCGGACGCGATCCACGCCGCCGTCGACCGGACCGTGGCGGAGTACGGCCGCCTGGACGCGGCCTTCAACAACGGCGCCGTCGGCCAGCAGCCGGGCCCGATGGACGGGCTCGGGCGGGACGAATTCGACCAGGTGTACGCCGTGAACCTGCGGGGCGTCTGGTCCGCGATCGTCGCCGAGGTCGCCGCGATCCGCGCCACCAGCGGCCACGGGAGCATCGTCAACACGTCGAGCGTCGGCAGCTTCGCGGGCAACCCGGCGCTTCCGGCGTACGGCGCAATGAAGCGGGCCGTGAACAGCCTCACGGAGTCCGCCGCGATCACGTACGCCCCGGAGAACATCCGGGTGAACGCGATCGCACCCGGCACCACGCTCACCGAGATGCTGCAGGACTGGGACCGCGCGCAACCCGGCGTCATCGACGCGCTGATCGCCCAGGCCCCGATCGGCCGCGGCGCCGACCCCGCGGAGGTCGCCGAGGCCGCCGCCTGGCTGCTCAGCGACCGCGCCTCGTACGTGACCGGCGCGGTCCTCCGCGTCGACGGCGGCCTGGGAGTGTGATGAGCCCACTTATGTAGGGTGGTTTGAATTGCTCGCTACCCAGGAGTTACCGATGGCCTACGAACCGTGCCGCTACGCCCAGCGCTGGCCCGAGCTGTTCGAGTCGCTCGACGACGACCAGAAGCAGCGCGTCAGCGACGCCCTGGCGAACAACCAGCTGGAGGGCTGGGAACCGCAACGCGACGACGTCGCGGACCTCGCGGCCCGGGAGGCAGGGCGGATCGACACCGCCGAGTACATCCGCCGCACGATGGCCAGGGTCCCCCGCGGCGACACGGTGTAACCGACCCGGCCACACCCGGGCAGCCGCGAGGCCTGAGGATAGGTACATGCAGACCGACGAGCGGATCCGCCGGGCGCGGCCGGACGACGTACCGGCGCTGGTGGAGCTGGTGTACGCGCTGGCCGAATACGAGCGCGCACCCCACGAGTGCCACCTGACCGAGGACCAGCTCCACACCGCCCTCTTCGGCGCCACCCCGGCCGTCTTCTGCCACGTCGCCGAACACGAGGGCCAGGTCGTCGGCTGCGCGATCTGGTTCCTCAGCTTCTCGACCTGGCGCGGCGTCCACGGCATCTACCTCGAAGACCTCTTCGTCCGCCCGGAATCCCGCGGCACCGGCCTCGGCAAGGCCCTCCTCACCGCCCTCGCCCAGGAATGCGTCCACAACAACTACGAACGCCTCGAATGGTCCGTCCTCAACTGGAACACCCCCGCCATCGACTTCTACAAGTCGTTGGGCGCCAAACCCCAGGACGAATGGACCGTGTACCGCCTGACCGACGAGGCCCTCACAAACCGGGGCTCGTAAGAAACCGCCGCCGCAGCTCGGCAATCAGCCGCGCCTTGTCCCCGAACGGAGGTCCCACCAGCCGCCGTCCCCGGCCCAGGTCACCAACCTCACGTCACCCAGCGGCCGCTACGGCGTCTCGACGACCTCCTCCCAGGTGTCGTCGAGCGGCGGTACGTCGTCGTACAGCTCGACCGTGAACCCGACCTCCCCGGTGTGCAGCCCGGTGATCAGGAACAACCTCCCAGGCGAGGCCGCGCCGCACAGCCCGTTCTGCTGCCCGGCAAAGCACTCGCCGAGATCCGAGTAGCTGTCCAGCACGCTCTCGACATAGATCTGTGCGTACGAAACCCAAGCCGGCCCGGTCATCAACACGCGCATCAGCTCACCTCCGGAAAGGCCACCCGCAGCTCGGCGAACAGTTGATCGTGGTGCTCGAACGGTCCGAGGCCGAACCAAGTGGTGCCGATCGCGGCGCGGAGCGGGTCGTCGTAGCAGGCGGCGGTGACCACCCTCGTGACGTTCTCGAACGGGTCGAGTCGGCTGTCCCACGAGGTCGGCAGGATGCCGAATCCGAGTGTGACCGGTGCGTCGGGCAGGCGTGGCGGCCGCGGGCCGTAGAGCGCGTCGTACAACGCGTCGCCGCGGTCCATCCGTGCCAGCACGTCCGGGATCCCCTCGAGTTGATCGAACCCCGCCTCGACGCACGCGCGCCGGGCCGTCCAGCGGGCGATCACCCGGAGGGTCTCCGGGCCGGTCCGCTCGAACGCGTCCACCAGCGGGCGGTCCAGCGCGGACAGCTCCCGGGCGAATCGGACATTCTCGAGCCGTTCGGTCGGCAGGGTCCCGCCCCAGGCGGCCGCGTGCTCGGCGAGGCGTTGTTCCTCGGCTCGGCGGGCCTTTTCGCGTTTCTGGTCCGCCAGTTCCGCGGGGGTGGGGAACTCGCGGACCGCCTTGTGCTTGTACGCCGCCTGGCGGCTCGTTTGCTTCACGATGCGCTCGGGGGCCGAGCGGGCGGGCCAGAACTGGAGGAGGTACCGGTCGGGCGAGGACTCGCCGTCCATCGGGGGTCCCGCCTGGTGGCCGGCGTCCATCCCCCACGCGGAGTAGCGCACCCGGTAGTCCGCGCCGGGATCGAGGTCGAGCGCCCACGATCCACTACCTCCCCAACTGACCAGCTGCGCGGTTTCGATCGGCCGGTACGGCGCTTCGACGACGTCCTCCGCGTCGTACTCCACCGTCGGCATCGTGTCGTGGACCTCGACCGTGAACTGCACCTCCCCGGTGTGCAGTCCGGTGATCAGGAACAGCGTTCCCGGCACCGCCGCGCCGCAGAGTCCGTTCTGCTGCCCGGCGAAGCACTCGCCGAGATCGGCCCAGTCCGCTCCGCTCTCCACGTAGATCTGCGAGTAGGCGACCCGCGCCGGACCGCTCATCACTGTGCGCATCTTCCCCCCACCAGTCGATGCACAGTTCCTACACGCCGAAAGGTGCAAGCGTGTCAGCTACGAGCGGTTCTTCTTTGCGGTGTACATGGCCTGGTCGGCCTCGTGCAGGAGGGTGTCGAGGTCGGTGGTGGTCGGTGTGATGGGGACGGTGCCGACGCTGGTGGTGACCTGGATGTCGATGTTCGGCAGTGGGCGGCTGACCGCGTCCTCCAGGCGGGTGATCAGCGTGCTGAGGTCGTCGCCGGTGATGTCCTCGGCGAGTACGGCGAACTCGTCGCCGCCGAGCCGTGCGACCGTGTCGCCGTGCCGGACCGCAGTACTGAGCCGGGTGGCGATCTCGCGCAGCGCGTGGTCGCCGGCCTCGTGCCCGTAGCTGTCGTTGACCAGCTTGAAGTGGTTGAGGTCGCAGAACAGCAGTGCGCCGGGCCGCCCGGTGAATCGCGTCTGCTCGAGCACCTTCGCGAAGCGCTGTTGCAGGAGCCGCCGGTTCGGTAGGCCGGTGAGCGGGTCGTGCGCGGCGTGGTGCCGGAGCTGGCGTTCGGCGTCCTTGCGGGCGGTCACGTCGTCGATCTGCACGAGCAGGATCCGCGGCTGCCCGGCGCCCTGCTCGACCAGCGACGCCGTACCGCCGAGCCAGATCGCGTTCCCGGACGGCTGCGTGAAGACTCGCTCGAACCGGTACGTGCCGTTGCTGGCGGCAACTTCTTCCAGCTCGGTCCGGGTCTGGTCCGGCTCGTCGTCGCGCAGGAAGCTGACCAGCCGCATCCCGAGCAGCTGGTCCGCGGTGTAGCCGGTGATCCGGCAGAACGCGTCGTTCACCCGCAGGATCCGGCCCAGGTCCGGCCCGTCGAAGGCGATCGTCGCCATCCCGTTCCCGGCGCCCTCGAAGACCAGCCGGAATGTCGCCTCACTCGCCTCCAGTCGGGTCTTCTCGGCGAGCAGCTGATCGGTCAGCCGGGCCTTGTCGATCGCCACGCCGGCCTGGGTCGCGAAGATCTCGAGCAGCTCCCGGTGGATCGGCCCCGGCCGCCGCTGGTCCTCGGGCAGGTCGACCGAGAGCATCCCGACCAGCTCGCCCTCGGACGAGTACAGCGGTGCGAACAACGCGTCCAGCGGGTGCCACGCGTCCGGCGCGTCGGACACCGGTACGTCGGGAACCCAGCCGGTCACCTCGCCCTCCGGCAGCCGCTCGTGCGGCACGAACCGGAGCTTGCCCCAGACGTCCGCGATCGCGAACTCGGCGTCGAACAGGTCCGCCGCGCTCACCCGGCCGAGGAGCGCGGCCCGGGCCTCCGGGGACCCGGCCACCGCGATCACCTCGAACTTGCCGTCCGGATAGCGCAGGTTCAGCACCGCGATGCCGAAACCGAGCCCGTCCACGACCCCGTCGACGACCGCCTGCAGGGTCTCGGCAAGGCTGCGCCCGGCGCCCATCCGCGCACTCACCTCGTACAGGCGCCGGACGGCGGACAGCCGGACCGCGGGCTCGTTCTGCACCCGTTGAGAATAGGCCGATTTCACCCGCCGTGAGCAGCTGTATCCACAGCTGACCCGGTTAAGCGTTTGTTGTCACAGCCGTTTCAGTACCGCAGCTCGGTCAGGCCCCGGTAGCTGCGCTCAGCTGATTGCCAGGCATCGGTCGGCTTGTCATGCTCGACGAGGTACTGCTCGACGCCACCGGACTCCGCATGCGCGAACATCGCGCCGAAGTCCAGCTTGCCGGCGCCGACGTCCTCCCACGAGCCGTCCGCGGCCATGTCCTTCACGTGCAGCGCCGGGAACCGGCCCGGGTGCTCCTGGAACAGCTTCGCCGGGTCGTGCCCGCCGTCCACCGCCCAGTACAGGTCCAGCTCGAACCCGAGCAGCTCCGGGTCGACGTCCAGCAGGATGTCGTACAGCACCCGCCCGTCGATCTCGTCGAAGTCGTGACCGTGGTTGTGGAACAGCAACTTCAGCCCGGCGTCCCGGGCCGCCTTGCCGGCCTCGGTGAACGCGGCGGCCGCCGTCTTGAACCCTTCGACCGAGTGCAGCTCGGAAGGGATCGACGGTACGACGGCCCACTGTCCGCCGAGCGTCCGTACGTCGGCCAGCGCGCCGGCCCAGTCGTCGGTCATCCGGGCGTAGCCGACGTGCTCGAGCACGATCGCGAGCCCGGCGTCGTCCGCGAACCCACGGATCTCCGCCGCACTGTGCTCGAACCGCCCACTCACCCCCACCGTGCGATACCCGATCCCGGCGAGCCGCTTCAGCGTGCCCGGGTAGTCCTGGGCCAGCACGTCTCGCATCGTGTAGAGGTGCATCCCGATACCGTCGGCGGGAATGGTCCGGTCAGTCATACAGGTACTCTCCTTCAGAGGACGTGTTCCTGATACCTCGCGTACGCCAGGTCGAAGACCTGCTGACCCGGCGCGTCCCACAGTTGCTGGTTGAAGATCTCGACCTCGATCGGCCCGTCGTACCCGGCCGCGTCGCAGGCCACGCGCAGCCGGCGGAGCTCGATCGCGCCGTCGCCCATCATGCCCCGGCCGAGCAAGGTGTCGGCCGGCAGCGGTACCACCCAGTCGCTGACCTGGTACGACGCGATCCGCGCGCCGGCCCGCTCGATCTGCCGGTACACGTCGGCGTCCCACCAGAGGTGGTACGCGTCCACGATCACGCCGACCTGCTCGACCGGGAACTGTTCGGCCAGGTCGAGCGCGCCGCCGAGCGACGACACCACGCACCGGTCCGAGCAGAACATCGGGTGCAGCGCCTCGACCGCGAGCGTGACCCCGCGTTCGGCGGCGTACGGCGCCAGCTCGGCGAGCCCGTCGCGGACCATCGCCCGGGCGCCGTCGAGGTCCCGCGATCCGTGAGGCAGGCCGCCGCTGACGAGTACGAGGACCGACGTACCGATGGTCGCGGCCTCGTCGATCGCGCGCCGGTTGTCGGCGATCTTCGCCTGCCGTTCGGCGGGATCGGTCGAGGTGAAGAAGCCGCCGCGGCACAGCGAGGACACCTTCAGCCCGGCGCCGGCGACCAGCTTCGCCGCCTTGTCGACGCCGTACTCCTGGATCGGCTCGCGCCACAGCCCGATCCACTCGAGCCCGGCGTTCGCGCTCGCTCCGACCACGTCTTCGAGCGGCCAGTACTTCGTGGTCGCCTGGTTGAGGCTGTACCGGTTCATGCGTCGATCCCGC
>NZ_DASRVN010000247.1:0-9535 GCF_035655035.1 Kribbella sp.
GGGCAAGGCCGGTGACCTGGCCGAGCGCGAGGGCGTGGATGTCCGGTACTACTCGGTCATCTACTCGGCGATCGACGACATCGAGGCGGCCCTGAAGGGCATGCTGAAGCCGATCTACGAGGAGGTCACCCTCGGCCAGGCCGAGATCCGGGAGATCTTCCGCTCCTCGAAGGTGGGCAACATCGCCGGTTGCTGGGTGACCAGCGGGCTGATCCGCCGGAACGCCAAGGTCCGGTTGATCCGCGACGGTGCGGTGATCGTCGAGAACGGCGAGCTGTCGTCGCTGAAGAGGTTCAAGGACGACGCGTCCGAGGTCCGCGAGGGCTTCGAGTGCGGTCTGACCGTCAACAACTTCAACGACATCAAGATCGGCGACGTCGTCGAGGCGTTCGAGCTGCGCGAGAAGCCGCGCAGCTGACAGGCAGGTGGTGCCCCTGATCCCAGGGGCGCCGGAGTAACGTCCGGAGAGGCGCAGGTCGCCTCTCCGGACGTTGTTCATGATTGAGGGAGTGAGCCCTGATGGGTGAAGCAAGGGCGAAGCAGCTGGCCGACCGGATCCAGGTGCTCGTCGCGGAGCTGCTGGAGCGCCGGGTGAAGGACCCACGGCTCGGGTTCGTCACGGTCACCGACGCCCGGCTGACCGGTGACCTGCGCGAGGCCAGCGTGTTCTACACGGTGTACGGCGACGAGCAGGCGCGCGCGAACACCGCGGCCGCGCTGGAGTCGGCGAAGGGCCTGATCCGCAGCGAGGTCGGCAAGGCACTGGGCCTGCGGCACACGCCGAGCGTGGCGTTCTTCCTGGACGCCGTACCGGAGAACGCCGGCCAGATCGAGGAGCTGCTGGAGAAGGCGCGGATGGCCGACGCCGAGGTGGCCAAGGCCGCCGCGGGCGCGAAGCCGGCCGGCGACGCCGATCCGTACAAGCGGCCGCACGACGAGGCGGACGACGAGGACGAGGACTGAGTACGGCGTTGACCCCGGACTTCACGCCCACGTCCGACGGGATCGTGGTCGTCGACAAGCCGGGCGGCCTGACCTCGCACACCGTGGTCGCCCGGATCCGCAAGCTGGCCGGTACCCGCAAGGTCGGGCACGCCGGGACGCTGGACCCGATGGCGACCGGCGTGCTGATCGTCGGGATCAACCGGGCGACCCGGCTGCTCGGGCACCTGCAGCTGGCGGACAAGTCGTACGACGCGACGATCCGGCTCGGTTCCACCACGACCACCGACGACGCCGAGGGTGAGGTGCTGGCCACCGCGCCGCCGGATCGGGTGGCCGGGGTGACCGCGGAGGCGATCGCGGCGGCCGTCGACGGGTTCCGCGGGGAGATCTCGCAGGTGCCGTCGAAGGTGTCCGCGATCAAGGTCGACGGCCGCCGGGCGTACGACCGGGTGCGGGCCGGCGAGGAGGTCGAGCTCAAGGCGCGGACAGTGACGATCTCGCGGTACGACGTCCTGGACGTCCGGCCGGACGCCGACGGGATCTCGGTGGACGTCTCGGTGGACTGCTCCAGCGGGACCTACATCCGGGCGCTGGCCCGCGACCTCGGCGCCGAGCTCGGCGTCGGCGGCCACCTGACCGCGCTCCGGCGTACTCGGGTCGGCTCGTTCGGCCTGTCGGTGGCGCACTCGCTGGAGTCGCTGGCCACCTCGTTCGACTGGCTGCCGATCGCGGACGTTGCCGGCGGCACCTTTCCGCGGTACGACGCGGACGACGCGCAGGCGGCCGCGATCCGGACCGGCCGGCCGTTGCCCGGGCTGGACCTGGCAGCCGGGCAGACCGCGATGTTCGCCCCGGACGGGACCTTCCTGGCGCTCTACGAGCCGCACGGCCCGGTCGCGAAGCCGACGGCGGTCTTCGTCGGCTGAGAAAGCCGGCTGAGAGAACTGGCTGAGAGAACTGTCGGTGGGCCCGGGTAGCGTGCGGTGGCATGAAATACGGGTTCGTGATGGCGTACGGCGATGCGCGGGACGCGGCCGAGCTGGCCGTGATCGCGGAGCAGCACGGCTGGGACGGGTTCTTCGTCTGGGAGTCGATCTGGGGGATCGACGCCTGGGTGATGCTCGGGGCGGCCGCGATGACGACGGAGCGGATCCGGCTGGGCACCATGCTCACGCCGCTGCCGCGCCGAAAACCGTGGGACGTCGCGGGGCAGGTCTCGACGGTCGACAACCTGAGCAACGGGCGGGTGATCCTGTCGGTCGGGCTCGGGGTGACGGGCGAGGACCGGTTCTGGCTGTTCGAACAGGACCCGGGGCGGAAGGTGCGCGCCGAGCTGATGGACGAGTCGCTGGAGATGCTGCCGTACCTGTGGCGCGACGAGCCGTTCGAGTTCTCCGGGAAGCACTACACCTCCCGCAAGGTCCCGGAGCTGAACCCGCCCGCCCCGCCGCCACCGGTGCAGCGGCCGCGGGTGCCGACCTGGGTCGCGGGTGGCTGGCCGAGACCGAAGTCCATGCGGCGTGCGGCCCTCCAGGACGGCTGGCTGCCGAACTACGCGCCGATCGTCGCGCCGGGTGAGCCGCCGGGCGAGCTGACCCCGGAGCACCTGGCCGAAGGCGTCGCCTGGATCCGCCGGGAGCGCGCGGCGCACGGTCTGACCATGGACGGGTACGACGTGGTCGCCGAAGGCACGACCGGCGCCGACGACGCCCGGGCCGCTGACACGGTTCGCCCGTGGGCAGAGGCGGGCGCCACCTGGTGGATCGACGCCGACTGGTCGTCGTTGGACCAGGCAGTCGCCCGCGAAGCCGCCGAGCGCCGCTTGCGCGCCGGACCACCCCGGGTCGACTAATGACCGTGACAGGATCCGATGCCGACGTGGCACGGCTCGCCGCCGGACTGGGGCTGACCGGCGACGCCCTCGCGTACTTGCGCGTGCTGGCCGAGATCGGCCCACCACCCACACCCGTCGATCTGACGCGGTGGACGTCGAGTGAGGTGCTCGCCCAACTCGGGCTCAGCCCGGAGGATCAGCGCGACACACTCGCCAACCGCCCCGACCCGGAGCGTGACGCCGAGCTGTGGTGGTTGCTGGAGCGCTGTCACCACCAGCTCGTCCAGCACATGGGGACCACCGGCCCGCTGCCGCCCTGGCCGGACCTCCCGGCCGCGACCGGTGCCGTCGGCCGCTTCCTCTACGTCTGGGCGTTCCTTGCCACGCTTCCCGCCGTACGCCGGTACCACGCGGACCGCGGCATCACCGACGCCGACTCGTGGCCGATCCTCGCGGTCCTCGGCGCCCAGATGGCGAACCGCCGCGACCTGTACGGCGAGGGCGGCCTGCACACGCAGAACTGGGTGACCCACCACTTCCGCGGCGCCATCTACGCCCTCGACCGCCTGCACTTCGAACGGCAACGCTGCTGGTACGACGCCACCGACCAGAACGGCCCCGCGCCCGGCGAACCCGTCCTCGGGCTGCACATCCCGGAGGGACGCCTCACCCCCGAATCGGTCGACGCGGCCCTGGACCGGGCCCGCGACTTCTTCCGAACGCACTACCCGGACGAGCAGTACCGCTTCGCCACCTGCGTCTCCTGGGTCCTCGACCCGCAACTGACGGAGTACCTGGCGGCCGACACCAACCTCATCCGCTTCCAGCAACGCTTCACGCTGTTGCCCGAGACCGACAAGGACGACAGCGCGACCGTCGTCGAGTTCCTCTTCAAACGACCGCTCGCCGAGCTCGACTCGTTGCCACGCACAACGACTCTGCAACGCGCGGTCGTCGACCACATTCGCGCCGGCCGGCCGTGGCGCTTCCGGACCGGCTGGTTTCCCCTCTAGGTACGCTGGAGGGGTGCGTTCTCGTCCGACATTGGAGTGGGCCCCGGGCCCCGAGGTGCTGGCGTTGGAGCCGGGGGTGACGGACGTCCGGCCGGTCGCGGAGGTCGTCGCCGGCGGGGGAGTCGTCGTACTGAGCGGTGCCGGGCTGTCGACCGAGTCGGGGATCCCCGACTACCGCGGCGAGACCGGCAGCCTGCGGACGCACACCCCGATGACGTACGGCGACTTCGCCGGGAGCGAGGCGGCGCGGCAGCGGTACTGGGCGCGCAGCCACCTCGGCTGGCGGACGATCGCCCGCGCGCACCCGAACGACGGGCACCGCGCGGTCGCCGCGCTGCAGGCCCGCGGCAACCTGAGCGGGATCATCACCCAGAACGTCGACGGCCTGCACCAGGCGGGCGGCGCCCGCGACGTGATCGAGCTGCACGGCAACCTCGACCGGATCATCTGCCTCGACTGCGGTACGACGTCACCCCGCGAGGTGCTGGATCGCCGGTTGCGCGCGGCCAACCAGGCGTTCACGGCCGAGGCGACCCGGATCAACCCGGACGGCGATGTCGAGCTGCCCGACGAGGTGGTCCGCACGTTCACGGTGGTGCCGTGCACGGTCTGCGGCGGCGTACTCAAACCCGACGTGGTGTTCTTCGGCGAGAACGTCCCGAAGCACCGCGTGCAGCGCTGCTACGACCTGATCGACGACGCGAACGCCGTACTCGTCCTGGGCTCTTCGCTGACCGTCATGTCCGGCTTCCGCTTCGTCCGGCACGCAGCGAAGGCCGGTACGCCGGTGCTGATCGTCAACCAGGGCCTGACCCGCGGTGACCCGTACGCGACGTACCGGGTGAATCTTCCGCTCGGTAAAGCCCTCACGGAACTGCTCGCAGAAACCACCGGGCCGAGCCACGCGTGAGGTGGCCCGGCCCGGAGTCCGCGGTACGGATTGGAAAGGGTCAGCGTTGCGCGCTGGTCCGTACGCGGTTCTTGGAGGCCTCGAGGGCCAGGGGTGATGCTGCGGCCTGCTTCGCCAGTGCGCGGGCCTTCGCCGCCCAGGTGGACTGCTCGGCCGCGGTGACGACCGGCGGCTGCCCGGTCAGCGTCTTGTAGGTGAGCGCGGCCATGCCGGCCTCACCCTCGAAGCGCGGGTGGTAGTTCAGCGCGCGGAGCAGGTTGATGTCCTTGCCCTGGATCCACGCCTGGCCGTCCGGCGCGCAGGCGTCGTGCCCGGTGGACGGCCCGAAGGTGTCGACGTACGTCGCCCCGCCGGCGGCGGCCGCGTTCGAGACGGCCGCGTTCAGCGCCTGCTCGATCGAGTACAGGTAGCTGTAGTCGCCGTCGGCGAACGGCAGGATCGACGGACAGGTGCCGTGCTCCGGCGCGATCTTCGGGTACCCGACCAGCACGATCGTGGCCTGCGGCGACCGCGCCCGGATGCCCTGCACGACGATCGCGATCCGGGTCTGGGTCTGCTTGATCTTGGCCAGCAGCGTGTCCACGCCGTTGACCGTGAAGTGCGCCTTGCACGGCGCGCCGGCCGGATCGGAGGCGCGCAGCCCGGGGCAGGTGCCGATGATGTCGCCGAAGACGCCGAAGTCGTTCCCGCCGATGCCGAGCGTGACCAGGTCGGTGTCTGGGGTGAGCGCGTCGAACTGCGGCGCCGCGGTGCCGAGGATCGTGTTCTGCGGCTGGGTCATGTTCGTGGTGTCGGCCCCGCCGCAGCTGACGTCGGTGAACCGGTGCACGCCCAGCGCGGCGGCGAGCTGCTTGGGGTAGTTGCTGTACGAGCGGGCACAACCGAGCGACAGCAGGTCGGCCAGCGGCACGAACGGCGCCGACGTGTACGAGTCGCCGAGGGCGACGTACCGCGTGAATCGTGGCGCCGCCGAGGCTTGAGCAGCCGGTAGACCACCCAGCAGTACGAGTGCGGCGCAGGCCGCGACCAGACGACGTAGCTTCACGAGACCTCCCCAGGCTCAGCAGTGCCACAACGGGCGCGGCCCACACTAAGTTGAGTCACTGCCCGATTACAAGGGGTGATTCCCGACCTGATGCATGCGTTCGGTACCGGACATGGAATCCTGCTGCCATGCGTGTCTGGCACGGATTGGACCAGGTGAGCCCGGAGTTCGGGCCGACGGTGGTCACGATCGGCAACTTCGACGGCGTGCACCGCGGTCACCAGGAGGTGCTCGCGCACGCCCGCGCGCGGGCGGCGGAGCTGGGCGGACTGCCGGTGGTCGCGATGACGTTCGACCCACACCCCATGCGGGTGCTGCGGCCGGACCACGCGCCGCTGGCGCTCAGCGGCCCGGAGCAGCGCGCCCAGCTGCTCGGCGCGGCCGGTGCCGACGCGGTGCTGATCCTCCCGTTCACCAAGGAGGTGTCGAACTGGTCGCCCGAGGAGTTCATCGAGCGCACGCTGGTGAACGCCCTGCACGCGAAGGCGGTCGTCGTCGGCGAGAACTTCCGCTTCGGGCACAAGGCCGCCGGCCACGTCGACACCCTGGTCCAGGCGGGAGCGCAGTACGGCTTCCAGGTCGAGGGGCTGAGCCTCGCGGGGGACGAGCAGCCCTGGTCGTCGACGTACGTACGGCAGAAGCTCGCCGACGGTGACGTCGAGGCCGCGGCGGAGGCGCTCGGCCGGCCGCTGCGGGTGACCGGCGTGGTCGTGGAGGGCGACAAGCGCGGCCGCGAGCTCGGGTACCCGACCGCGAACATCCCGGCCGACCCGGGTGCCGCGGTCCCGCAGGACGGCGTGTACGCCGGCTGGCTGACCGTACTGACGCCCGCGCCCGGCGCCCCGGCGTACCCGGATCCGCTGCCGGCCGCGATCAGCGTCGGCACCAACCCGACGTTCGACGGCCTGGACCGGCGGGTGGAGTCGTACGTGCTGGACCGCGACGACCTCGAGCTGTACGGCGCCGAGGTCGCGATCGACTTCGTGGCCCGGCTGCGCGGCACCCAGATCCGGTTCGGCAGCATCGACGAGCTGCTGGTCCAGATGAAGGCCGACGTGGACGGCGCCCGCCGGCTGCTGGCAGGGGATTAGGGCGCCGCGTCCACGGACTGATACGCTGGCTGCTGCCGTCTGAACGGCCGCGGACAGAGAGTGCTCGGGTGGAGAATGCCCCGGTGCGCCGCGCAACGGAAATCGAGAGGACACCTGTGTCAGCTGTTGACGCTGCTACGAAGAAGAAGATCATGGGCGAGTACGCCCTGACCGAGGGCGACACCGGGTCCCCCGAGGTCCAGGTCGCGCTGCTGACCCACCGGATCAGCCACCTGACCGAGCACCTCAAGGAGCACAAGCACGACCACCACAGCCGTCGTGGCCTGCTGCTGCTCGTCGGTCAGCGCCGCCGGCTGCTGAACTACCTGGCGAAGAAGGACATCAACCGCTACCGGTCCCTGATCGAGCGGCTCGGTCTGCGCCGATGACGTCGCGAGGAGCGGCCTCCCGATTCCGGGTGGCCGCTCTTGGCGTATCCGCACGCTGATGCGGAGCTAACTGAATATCGAGTAGGAAAGACGAAACGAGGCGACGCGAAGCGCGTGGCGGGAGGACGACCGGTCCTCGGTAGTGGCTTTCGGGTTCAGCAGTGAGCAACCCGCGGGCCTCGATCGAAGACCGGCACCCCGGAAGCTCGCGCCTCGCGGTCGTCACACCGTGAGAGAGGGGTATCCCGTGTCGGGATCCACAAGTGCGCCGATGGACGGCGCCGAATTCGCTGAGGCCGTCGTCGACAACGGCAGCTTCGGCACCCGCACCATCCGCTTCGAGACGGGCCGTCTGGCCCAGCAGGCCGCCGGCTCCGCCGCGGCGTACCTCGACGGCGACACGATGGTGCTGTCGGCCACGACGGCCAGCAAGAAGCCCAAGGACCAGTTCGACTTCTTCCCGCTGACGGTCGACGTCGAGGAGCGGATGTACGCCGCGGGCCGGATCCCCGGCTCGTTCTTCCGCCGCGAGGGGCGGCCCTCGGAAGAGGCCATCCTGACCTGCCGGCTGATCGACCGCCCGCTGCGGCCGTCGTTCGTGTCCGGCCTGCGCAACGAGATCCAGGTCGTCATCACGGTCCTGGCGCTGAACCCGGACAAGCTGTACGACGTGCTCGCGATCAACGCGGCCTCGATGTCGACGCAGCTGGCCGGCCTGCCGTTCTCCGGCCCGATCGGCGGCGTCCGCGTCGCGCTGATCGAGGGCCAGTGGGTGGCGTTCCCGACCCACACCGAGCTCGAGGACGCGGTCTTCGACATGGTGGTGGCCGGCCGGGTCACCGAGACCGGCGACGTCGCGATCATGATGGTCGAGGCGGAGTCCACCCCGACCACCTTCGAGAAGGTCGCGGGCGGCGTGCAGGCGCCGACCGAGGAGATCGTCGCCGAGGGACTGGAGGCCTCCAAGGGCTTCATCAAGATCCTGGTCGAGGCGCAGGCCGACCTGGCCGCGCGGGCCGCGAAGCCGACCGGCGAGTTCCCGGTCTTCCCGGACTACGCCGACGACGCGTTCGCCGCGGTCGAGGCTTCCGCGAGCGAGGAGCTCGCGCAGGCGCTGACGATCGCCGGGAAGCACGAGCGCGACGACGCCACCGACGCGGTCAAGGCCGCCACGGTGGAGAAGCTGGCCGCCGACTTCGAGGGTCGCGAGAAGGAGCTGTCCGCAGCCTTCCGCTCGCTGACCAAGAAGCTGGTCCGGCAGCGCGTGCTCAAGGAGAAGGTCCGGATCGACGGCCGCGGGCTGACCGACATCCGGCCGCTGAAGGCGCAGATCGGCGTGCTCCCGCGGGTGCACGGTTCGGCGCTGTTCGAGCGCGGCGAGACCCAGATCCTGGGTGTCACCACGCTGAACATGCTCCGGATGGAGCAGCAGCTCGACACACTCTCCCCGGAGACGCGCAAGCGCTACATGCACAACTACAACTTCCCGCCGTACTCGACCGGTGAGACCGGCCGGGTGGGTTCGCCGAAGCGCCGCGAGATCGGTCACGGCGCCCTGGCCGAGCGGGCCCTGGTGCCGGTGCTGCCGTCCCGCGAGGACTTCCCGTACGCGTTGCGTCAGGTCTCCGAGGCGCTCGGCTCGAACGGTTCGACCTCGATGGGCTCGGTCTGCGCCTCGACGCTCTCGCTGCTGAACGCGGGTGTCCCGCTGAAGGCCCCGGTCGCCGGTATCGCGATGGGCCTGATCTCCGGTGAGCTCGACGGCAAGACGCAGTACGTCGCGCTGACCGACATCCTGGGCGCGGAGGACGCGTTCGGCGACATGGACTTCAAGGTCGCCGGTACGAAGGACTTCGTCACCGCCCTGCAGCTGGACACCAAGCTGGACGGCATCCCGGCCAGCGTGCTGGCCGGCGCGCTGACCCAGGCCAAGGACGCCCGGCTGACGATCCTGGACGTGATGGCCAAGGCCATCGACGCGCCGGGTGAGATGAGCGAGTTCGCGCCGCGGGTCATCTCGGTGAAGGTCCCGGTCGACAAGATCGGCGAGGTCATCGGCCCGAAGGGCAAGATGATCAACCAGATCACCGAGGACACCGGCGCCGACATCTCGATCGAGGACGACGGCACGGTGTACATCGGCGCCACCGACGGTCCGTCGGCGGAGGCCGCCCGGGCCGCGATCAACGCGATCGCGAACCCGACCATGCCGGAGAAGGGCGAGCGCTACCTGGGCACGGTCGTGAAGACGACCAACTTCGGTGCGTTCATCAGCCTGCTGCCGGGCAAGGACGGCCTGCTGCACATC
>NZ_DASRVN010000248.1:0-11041 GCF_035655035.1 Kribbella sp.
GGACGCCGGGTACGACGAGGCGCGGACCGTGTGGAACGCGATGATCGACCGGCGGCCGGCGGTCGTCGCGCGCTGCTCGACCACCGCCGAGGTGGCCGAAGCGGTCCGGTACGGCCGGGCCCAGGGCCTGGAGATCGCGGTGCGCTGCGGCGGGCACAACATCGCCGGACTCGCCGTACCGGACGGTGGGCTGATGATCGACCTGACGCCGATGAACGCGGTCCGGGTGGACCCGGTCGCCAAGCGAGCATCGGTACAGGGCGGTGCGCTGCTGGGCGAACTGGACCGGGCCGCGCAGGAGTACGGGCTGGCGACGACGGCCGGCAACGTCTCGCACACCGGGGTCGGCGGGCTGACGCTCGGCGGCGGGATGGGCTGGCTGGCCCGGAAGTTCGGGCTGGCCTGCGACAACGTCGTCTCCTACGAGGTCGTGACCGCGGACGGCTCGGTCGTGACCGCGAGCGCGGACGAGAACGCCGAGCTGTACTGGGGCCTGCGCGGCGGCGGTGGGAACTTCGGGATCGTGACGTCGTTCGAGTTCCGGCTGCACGAGATCGGGACGCGCGCGCTGATCGTCGAGTTCACCTACCCGACCGCGGCCGGGGTCGACGTACTGCGGGGATGGCGGGAGCTGAACGCCACCGCGCCGCGGGAGGCGACGTTCACCGCGAGCATCGCGGCCGACTCCGTGACGGTCGGGTACGTGTGGGTCGGCGAGGGCGGGGACGAGCTGTTGCCGGCGTTCCGGGCGCTCGGACCGGTCACGGACGAGCTGGTCGAGGAGACGACGTACCTGCAGCTGCAGACTCGGGACGACAACGTGCAGGGGCACCGGTTCCGCCGGTACTGGAAGGGTCACTACTTCACGTCGCTGCCGGACGACGCGATCCGCGCGCTGGTGGACAACCCGGGTGTCGGGGCGAGCCTGCAGGCGTACGGCGGGGCGATCGCCGAGGTACCGGACGGCGACGCGGCCTTCAGCCACCGGGACACGCTGTTCGAGTTCGTCACCGCGACGCGCTGGGAGGACCCGGCCGAGGACGAGGACCGGATCAGCACGCTGCGCGGGTACGCCGCGACGCTGGAACCGTACGCGAGCGGGACGTACGTGAACACGTTGAACGACGACCCGATCCAGCGCGCGTTCCCGCCCGCGAAGCTGGAGCGGCTGGTCGCGCTGAAGACGGCGTACGACCCGGAAAACGTGTTCCACCTGAACCAGAACATCCGTCCGGCGCGCGGCATGATGGTGGTGTGACAACAACCGAACTGACTCCGGAACTCGCCGCGACGATCCAGGAAGGGTTCGCGCGGCGGGACCGGGCGAACATGGGCCCGACGATCGCGTTCTTCGAGAAGCTGCTCGGCGAGCACCCGGGTAACCCGTACGTGCTCTACGAGGTCGGCGGGTCGTACGACACCGCCGGGCAGGAGGAGACCGCGGTCGGGTACTACGAGCGCGCGCTCCCCGGACTGACCGGCGAGACCCGCCGCAAGTGCCTGCTGCAGTACGGCAGCACATTGCGGAACCTCGGCCGCTTCGACGAGTCGCTTGCCCTGTTCAAGAAGGCGTGCGCGGAGTACCCGGAATCGGACTCGCTGCGGGTGTTCAAGGCGCTCACGCTGCAGGCGGCCGGCCACCAGGACAAGGCGCTGGCCACGCTGCTGCTGGTGATCGCCGACAAGGTCGACTCCGCCGAGATCAAGCGCTACGAGGCCGCGATCCGCGGCAACGCCGACTACCTGGCCGGGCGTTAACCGTAGCTCTCAGCGCTTCCGGGCGAGGCCGCCGTAGATCACGTCCCGGACGTCAGGCTCCGGCTCCTCGTCGACGCGCCCGTCCGGCACGTGCCAGTCGACCAGCCGGACGACGCCCGGATCGAGGATCTCCATCCCGCCGAACAGCGCCGAGATCTGCTCCACCGACCGGAACGCCAGCGTCGGGAACGCGTCCTTGACCTTCTCCTGCAGCTCGCTCACCAGTACGTCGACGGCGCCGCCGTCGCCCGGCTTGCACGCGTGCGTGATCGCCAGGAAGGACCCCGGCGGCAGCGCGTCGACGTACTGCCGGGCGATCGCCAGCGTCTCGTCGTGGTCCGCGAGGTGGTGCAGCATCAGCGCCATCACCAGCGCGACCGGCTCGCCGGCGGCCAGCAGGTCCGCGATCGGCGGCTCGGCCAGCACCTCGGCCGGCTTGGTCAGGTCCGCGGCGACGAAGTGCGTTCGGTTGTTGTCCAGCAGCAGCGCCCGCCCGTGCGCGACCACCGACGGGTCGTTGTCGACGTACACGACCACGCTCTCCACGTTCACGCCCTGGGCGATCTGGTGGGTGTTCTCGGCGGTCGGCAGCCCGGAGCCGGCGTCGATGAAGCGCCGTACGCCGGCATCCTCGGCCAGCCAGGTGACGACCTGCTTGAGCCAGCGCCGGTTCGCCCGCGCCCACTCCGGCGCCTCCGGCGCGACCTCCACGATCTGCCGGTACAGCTCCCGGTCGGCCTCGTAGTTGTCCTTGCCGCCGAGGAAGTAGTCGTAGACCCGGGCGACCGTCGGAGTCCTGGTGTCGATTCCGTACGCGACCGGCCCGCCGCCGTACGTCGGCTGATCGGTCACGCGGTCTCCTCACGTCAGGGTTCGCCCGAGCCTAACGTACGGAGAGTCAGCCTTTCAGCACGGCGTGTTCAATCCTTGTCAAACCTCAACATTCGCAGGGGTTTCAGCACGCACACGCGACGCCGCGGGGCGCGGTGAGCGGGTCGGACGCGCGCCGTTCGACGCCGTCCGCGGTCTCGATCGGACCGCCTTCGCGCACCCAGTACTCGTACCCGCCGATCATCTCCTTCACCGGATACCCGAGCCGCGCGAACGCCAGCGCCGCCCGCGTCGCGGCGTTGCATCCGGGACCCCAGCAGTACGTCACCACGGTGGCCCCCTCCGGTACGACGCCGGCCGCCGTACGCTCGGTGATCTCGCGGTGCGGCAGGTGGATCGCGCCCGGTACGTGGCCCTGGTCCCAGCTCTCCTGGCTGCGGCTGTCGATCAGCACCCAGCCGGTCACGCCGGCACCGATGTCCGCGGCAACGTCCGCAGGGTCAGTTTCGTACGCGAGCCGTCCGGCGAAGTGTGCGACGGCGGCCTGATCGATGTGCTTGGTCATGCGCCAAGCCTCGGCGATGCCGCCGTACGGCGACAGTGGCAGGAATGCCCTGGTGCATCAAGATTCAGCCGCGACGGATCTTCGACCGCGCACGGGCCACCTTGATCGCCTGCTTGAGCGTCTCCACGTCGTACGCCCCGTAGTGGCGCTGCCCGTTGACGAAGAAAGTCGGCGTACCGGAGACGCCGCTGGTGTCCGCGGACTCCACGTCCTGCGCCACCCGCGCGGCAGCCACGTGCCGCTTCACCTCGTCGTGCAACCGATCGGTGTCCAGACCGAGCTGTTCCGCGTAGCCCAGCAGGTCCTTCGGCTGCAGGTTCTCCTGGTTCGCGAGCAGCAGGTCGTGCATCTCCCAGAACGCGCCCTGCGCGGCGGCGGCCTCCGCGAACTCCGCCGCGATCTGCGCCCGCGGGTGTACGTCGGACAGCGGCAGGTGCCGCCAGACGAAGCGCAGGTCGTCGTCCTGCAGGACGTCGCGGACGATCGGTTCCGCGCGCCCGCAGTACGGACACTCGAAGTCGCCGTACTCGACCAGCGTCACCGACGCCTCCTCCGGTCCGCGGATGTGGTCCCGCTCCGGATCGACCGGGTCGGTCAGGTCGACGAGCTGCTCCGCGTCGCCGAGCAGCGCCAGCGCCTTCTTCGGCGGCGACAGCAGCTTGGCGGACCGGAACACCACCCAGGTGAGCGCGGACGCCACGATCACCGCGGACAGCAGGCCTACCTTGGCCTCGGCGAGCTGCGTACCGTCGAACGCGATCGTTGCGATCAGCAACGAGACCGTGAAGCCGATGCCGGCGATCGTGCCGCTGCCGAGGACCGAGGCCCAGCCGACCCCGGGGCGGACCCGGCCGCCGGTGACCCGTTCGAGCAGCCAGGAGATCCCGGTCACCGCGATCGGCTTGCCGACGACGTACCCGAGCAGGATGCCGAGCGTGATCGGCGAGCTGAACGCGCGGCCGAGGAAGCCCGCGTCGATCGTGACACCGGCGTTCGCGAGCCCGAACAGCGGGACGATCAGGTAGCTGGTCCACGGGTGGTAGAGGAACTGCAGGCGTTCGTTCGGCGAGATCGTCGTGGTCAGGCCGACGGTCGCGGAGCGCGCGAGCTCCGGCGTCGGCTGCTCCCGGAACAGCCGGAACAGGCCGGTCGCCTCCTCGAGCTCCTCACGGCCGGGCGAGTACGCCGGCGCGGTCAGCCCGATCGCGAGCCCGGCGACGACCGGGTCGACACCGCTCTTCAGGAGGGCGGCCCACATGAGTACGCCGAGCACGACGTACACCCAAGGTTTGCGGACATGCAGCAGGGCGAGCACGACCACGAGCGCGAAGGCGACGACGGCCAGGACGAGCGGCATCAACCGGACGTCCGAGCTGTACACGACCGCGATCACCACCAGCGCGAGCAGATCGTCCACCACGAACACGGTCAGCAGGAACACCCGCACCCGATCCGGTACGCCGCGGCCGACCAGCGCGAGCAGCCCGAGCGCGAGCGCGGTGTCCGTCGACATCGCCACACCCCACCCGTGCGCTCCCGGCCCGCCGCCGTTGAACGCCGTGTAGATCAGCACCGGCGCCACCATCCCGGCGACCCCCGCGAGCATCGGCAGCACGAACCGGCTCCGCTCCCGCAGGTCCCCGAGGTCGAACTCCCGCCGCGCCTCCAGTCCCACCACCAGGAAGAACAGCGTCATCAGCCCGCTGTTGATCCACTCCCGCAGATTCAGCCCCAGCTCGCGATGCCCCAGCCCGATCGACAGGTCGGTCCGCCAGAAGTCGTCGTACGTCCCGGGCGCCACGTTCGCCCAGACCAGGGCGACGACGATCGCTGCCGCCAGCACCCCCGAGCTTCCCGCCTCGGTCCGCAAGAACGACCGCAACGGCGCCGCGATCTCCCGCCGCCAGTCGGTCCGCCCACCCAACAGACCAGCCACGTCCGCCATACCCACACTGTAAGCGGCGGGCGTTCTTTCTTGGGTCGGCTAACACTCTTCGGGGGCTGGGCTGCATGATGTGCGTGCCCGACTGCAGTCCATGCCCTGGAGATTCCAGTGACTGAGCCCGATCTCGCCACCTCGGCGGATACGTTCGCCCGGTTGGCGATCGAGCTGCACGATGCGCCTGGTGTCGAGGAGACGATCGATGCGGTGGTGCAGTTCGCCCAGCAGGCGCTGAACTGCACGTACGCCGGTGTCGCCCTGTACACCCGTGGTTCGCAGGCCGAGATCGCCGCGGTGACCGATCCGGTGGTGACCGCGTTCTACGACCAGCAGATCGCCACGGACAGTGGTCCGCTGATCACGGCTCTGCGGGAGCGTACGGCGGTCCTGATCCGCGACACCACGGCCGACGAGCGGTGGCCGGAGCTCGGGGCGCAGGCGCCGGGGATCCGGAGCGTGCTCGACGTACCGTTGGCGACCGGTGACGCGCCGCGACACACGGTCGGGGTGCTCGGGCTGTACGGCGCCGAGCCGGGCGCGTTCACCGCCGACGACGAGGCGATCGCGTACGTGCTCGCGCAGCACGCGTCGGTCGCGGTGGCGTCGGCGCGGCACGAGGAGACGATGGCGCAGGCGGTCGACGCGCGGAAGCTGGTCGGCCAGGCGATGGGGATCCTGATGGAACGCTTCGACGTGGACGGCGACCGGGCGTTCGCGATCCTCAAGCGGTACTCGCAGGACACCAACACCAAACTGCGCGACGTCGCACAGCAGTTGATCGATACGCGCAAACTCCCGCACTGACGAGGATCTGACACCGTTGTCCACCAGCGGTGGGCGGCAAACCGTTGCATAATGCGAGGTGATCTTGACGCCGGGACTTGTGCGGCCAGTACTGCGGACCGGGTCACGTCCCGGCGTCACAACCGCCACCCCCCCCGCCGCATCCCTCCACCACCCGGCGTCCCTCACCGCACGGCGTCCCTCACCGCACGGCGTCCCTCACCGCACGGCATCCCTCACCGCACGGCATCCCTCGCCAACCGGCGTCCCTCTACCACCCCGAGCGGAGCGAGGGTTGTTTCCTGCTCGAGGGAAGTGAGGGTTCTTGCCTGCTGGAGCTCGGCGGGTCGGTCTGCGGCGCTAGTCTGACGCAATGGGTGAGTGGCGACCGCTGGCGGGGCCGTCGCGGCAGGTGGCGCTGGAGATCCTGCTCGACGGGCCGCTGTCGCGCGCCGAACTCTCCCGCCGCGTCGGACTCTCACCCGGCAGCCTGACCCGACTCACGAAGCCCATGGTGGAGTCCGGGCTGCTCGTCGAGGTCGAGGCCGGTCCCACCGACGCCCGGGTCGGCCGCCCGTCGCAACCGCTCGACCTGGACGCGAACGCGCACCACTTCGCCGGGATCAAGCTCACCGGCGACTCCGCGATCGGCGTACTGACCACGCTGCGTGCCGACGTACTGGCCATCGTCGAGCGCCCGATCGCCGACCAGACCCCGTCGGCGGTCGCGGATCTGGTGCTCGAGATCACCGACGAGCTGCAGCTCCAGGTCCCCGGTGGCCGCCCGCTCACCGGGCTCGGTGTCTCGATCGGCGGCCGGGTCGCGAACCGCTCCGAGGTCCGCTGGGGGCCGTACCTGAACTGGGTCGACGTACCGTTCGGCGAGATCCTGGCCGCGCACACCGCCGTCCCGATCGTGCTCGCCAACGACCTGACCTCGCTGACCGAGGCCACCCACTGGTTCGGCGCCGGCCGGAACTCGGACCGCTTCATCCTGGTCACCGTCGGCGCCGGCGTCGGGTACGGACTGGTCGTCCACAATCGGGTGGTGGACAGCCCCGACGTCACGCTCGGCCTGATCGGGCACTACCCGCTGCTCCCCGACGGCCCGCTCTGCGACCGCGGTCATCGCGGCTGCGCGCTCAGCCTGCTGACCGTCGGCGCGATCACCGGCCAGCTCGGTACGGCGCTGGGCCGGACCGTCGGGTACGACGAGGCACTCGACCTCGCGGCCAAGGGCGATCCGGCCGCCCGCGAGGTGGTCGGGCGCGCGGGCCGGGCGCTCGGCAAGCTGATCGCGGCGGCCGCGAACTTCACCATGCCCGAGCTGGTCGTGCTCGGCGGCGAGGGCGTCCGGCTCGCCGAGGTCGCGCACGAGGACCTGCTGGCCGGCCTGCACGCGGACCGGCACCCGTCGGCCGCCGAACTGCCGATGGTGCGGCAGCCGGCCGACTTCAGCGAATGGGCCCGGGGCGCCGCGGTGGTCGCGATCCAGACCTTCGTCCTCGGCATCTCGTAACTGCCTATTTATCGATAGTCAGTTACACTCGTCGCCATGATGAGGCGATGGCTTGAGGGCTGGCGGCGGTGCCGCGGCCTGGAGCCGGTGATCGAGTACTCCGACGCGTACGCCGCTGTACTGCGGCTGCCGGGGCGGGACCGCGAGCTGTTCACCCGCACCGACGAGCCGGCGACCGTGGAACGCCTGGCGTTGTCGCTGATGGAGGACACCTGGTTGACGGTGACCACGCAGGCCGGTGACCGGGTCGCGGGGCAACTGCTGGCCGCGGGCGCACGGCCGTTCGAGGAGCAGAAGATCCTGATGTCGATCGAGCTGCAGCGGCATCCGCAGCCGGCCACCGACCTCTATCTACTCGAGGAGATGGCTGACGGCGTCCTCGGCTCTGTGCGGCTACTGACGCCGGACGGCGGGGTCGCGGCACACGGTATGTCGGCGGTCGTCGGCGCCGACGTCGTGATGCATGACATCCAGACCGACCCGGCGCACCGGCGGCGCGGACTCGGCAGCGTGGTGATGGGCGCCCTGGCCCGGCGCGCGGTCGAACACGGCGCGCGGACCGGTCTACTGATGGCGACCATCGACGGCTTCCACCTGTACCGGAAACTCGGCTGGACGGCCGAGGCGACGATGGTGACGGCGTCAGGTGCTCGACTTGGCCCGGTGCGCGGCGACCTTGGTCCGGTTCTGACAGGCGGTTGAGCAGAACCGCTGGGTGCGGTTGCGCGTCGAGTCCAGGAACAGGTCGTCGCAGCGCGCCGCCGAACAGCGCAGTACCCGTTCCAGCTCGTCACTTCCGAGCAGCATCGCGACGGCCGTCGCGAACTCGGCCAGCCAGCCGGCCGCACCGTCCGGGTTGCCGAAGTGCAGGTGCCACGGCTCCCCGACCGCGCGGGTCAGCTGCGGTGCGGCCTTGGTCTGCTGGAGCAGCCGGTTCACGAGGACGGCGGCCGCGTCGACGTCCGGCAGGCTGTCGAGCGCGTCGTAGAGCGTTTTCGCGCCGGCCCCGTAATCGCTGGGATCGACGGCCGGCGGTTGCCTGGTGGTCAGCCGCAGTACGGCGTCCACCGCGGCGGCGTCGGCGGCACGAGCCGGACGGCCTTGCCGCATCGTCGATCCGAAGGTGTTCGCCAGCGCGATCGCGGCCGTCAGCGAGTCCTTCAGGTGATCGGTGGCTTCCACCGGACCAGTATGGGCGAAAAGTTCGGCGTACCGGGCGAATTCATTCACCGGGATGAGCTTCGTCATACCAGGGTCGTAGCCGACGGCGGCAGACATCCGTCCGCACTCCGATGATCCGGATCGTTGCCGGAAACAACAATGATCCGCATGTACCTGGTCCAGTCCCACCACCGCCCGGAAACTCGTGGGATCGCCGGACTGGCGGAGGCGGTCGTCGACCTGTCCGCCGTCCGGGAGAATGTGCGCCGTTTCCGAAAACGTGTTCCGCAACAGCTGATGGCGGTGGTCAAGGCCGATGCCTTCGGCCACGGCGCGGTGCCGGTCGCCCGGGCCGCGGTCGAGGCCGGGGCGACCTGGCTCGGCGTCGCGCACGCCGACGAGGCGCTGCAGCTGCGCGCGGCCGGGTTGCGGGTACCGATCCTGACCTGGCTGTACGACGCCGCCGAACTCATGCTGCTCGGCGATGTCGACGTCAGCGTTTCCACAGTGGCAGAGCTTCAACGTGTCGTTTCCACACCCTCTGTCCACTATGTGCATTTGAAGCTGGACACCGGACTCCACCGGGCCGGGAGCGCGCCCGACCAGTGGATCGAACTCACCCGAACGGCGGCGCACTACGAGGCGCTCGGCGCCGTCACGGTCCGCGGGATCTGGTCGCACCTGTCGCACGGCAGTTCCGCCGACGCCGTGCAGAGCACGCGGCAGTTGCAGCTCCTGCGGGCCGGGGTGGGTCTCGCACGCCGGGCCGGGTTGCGGCCGAGCGTCGTACACCTGGCCAGCTCGGCCGGCGCGGTCACACTCGACGCGCCGGACACGGACCTGGTCCGGATCGGCGCCGGGCTGTACGGCATCGACGAGCTCGGCATCGGATTGCGGCCCGCGATGCGGGTGGAGAGCAAGCTGGCTCAGATACGCCGGATCCGCGCAGGTGAAGGGGTTTCGTACGGGCACGACTTCGTCGCCGAGCGGGACACCACGATCGGCCTGGTCCCGATCGGGTACGCCGACGGCGTCCCGCGGGTCGCCGCGCGGCGGGCGAGCGTGCTGTGCCACGGCGTCCGGATGCCCGTGATCGGGCGGATCGCGATGGACCAGTTCGTCGTCGACGCGGGTGAGCTCCCGGTCGAACCGGGCGCACCGGTGACGATCTTCGGACCCGGCACCGGCGGAGAACCGACCGCGGCGGAGTGGGCCGACTGGGCGGGCACCATCCCGCACGAGATCTACTGCGGCATCGGCAGCCGGATCCCCCGACGTTACGAGGAAGGTACGCGATGAAGGTCGCGATCGTGATGGGCGGCGCGAGCCCGGAGCACCGGGTGTCGCTGGCCAGCGGCAAGGGGATCGCGAAAGCGGTCGATCTGCTCGGCCACACGGCGATCCCGCTCGTGATCGATGCCTCAGGCAACTGGAGGGACGGGCAGCACGAGGCGATCGAGATCCTGCAGGCCTGCGATGTCACGATCCCCGCGCTGCACGGCGAAGGCGGCGAGGACGGCCGGCTGCAGGGATTCTTCGAACAGCTGGGGATTCCGTACGTCGGCAGCGGTGTCGCGGCCAGCGCCGTGGGGCTGGACAAGCACCTGACCAAGGCGGTGCTGACGGCGCACGGTATCCCGGTCACGCCGGGCGTGGCGCTGCGCGGGACCGAACTGACCGACACCGAGACGATGCTGCAGAAACTGAAGGTGGCCGGGCTGGACTACCCGTTGTTCGTGAAACCCGCGAACGGTGGCTCGAGCTTCGGCGTGACCCGCGCGACCGACTTGCCGTTGTTGCTGAGCGCGGTCGCCGACGCCGCACCTGACGTGCTGGTCGAGAGGGAGATGGTCGGCCGCGAGATCGACCTTGCGGTACTGGAGTTTCCGGACGGCCGGGTCGACACCGCGCCAGCGCTGGAGATCCACCCGGACCCGGAGCAGCCGTTCTTCAACGCCGCCGCGAAGTACGACAGCGGTGCCACCCGGTTCGTCGTACCGGCACCGATCGACACCGCGCTGGCCGCGCGGTTACGGCGTACGGCGATCGAGGTCTTCGAGGTGCTCGGCTGCGCGGGGCTGGCGCGGGTGGACTTCTTCGTACCGGTCGACGGGGAGCCGGTGGTGAACGAGATCAACACGTTTCCCGGGTTCACGCCAGCCTCACAGTTCCCGCGGATGTGGGCGGCCGCCGGGCTGTCGTACGCGGAGGTCGTCGACACGCTGATCCGGACGGCGATGGCGCGCGGATGACCGTACTGCTGAGCGACGAACGGATCACCTGCATCCCCGCGCTCGAGAACGGGGAGCCTCTGGTCGACCTGTCGACAAGAGGATTGTCAACAATCGGACGGCAGTTCGCGCGGGAGGGCGTGGCGGACCGGCTCGCGGTGGCCGACACGTTCCTGCCGACCGGGATCCGGTTGCACGTGGTCGAGGGATTGCGGCCGGTGGAGAGCCAGCGCGAGATCTACGACGGGTAC
>NZ_DASRVN010000249.1:0-3788 GCF_035655035.1 Kribbella sp.
GGCCAGGATGTCGGTCACGGTCGGCAGCCCGAACATGTCGTCGACGAAGTCCGCCGCCTTCAGCCGCTTCAGCTCCGCGGACCCGATCAGCGCCTTCACGTCCGACCCGGTCGCGTCCAGGATCCGCCGTACGACGGGGTATGCCTCCGGGTGCACGCTGGACGCGTCGAGCGGGTCGTCGCCGTCGGGGATCCGGAGGAACCCGGCCGCCTGCTCGAACGCCTTCGGGCCGAGCCGCGCGACCTCGCGCAGCGCCGTACGCGACGTGAACGGGCCGTTGACGTCGCGGTGCTGGACGATGTTGTCCGCCAGGCCGGGGGTGATGCCGGAGACCCGGGTGAGCAGCGGCGCGGACGCCGTGTTCAGGTCGACGCCGACCGCGTTCACGCAGTCCTCGACAACCGCGTCCAGCGAGCGGGACAGCGAGTTCTCCGGGAGGTCGTGCTGGTACTGCCCGACGCCGATCGACTTCGGGTCGATCTTCACCAGCTCGGCCAGCGGGTCCTGCAGCCGGCGCGCGATCGAGACCGCGCCACGCAGCGAGACGTCCATCCCGGGCAGCTCCTGGGACGCGAACGCGGACGCCGAGTACACCGACGCGCCGGCCTCGGACACGACGGCCTTGGTGAGCTTCAGCTCGGGGTGCTTGGCGATCAGCTCCGCGGCCAGCTTGTCGGTCTCGCGGGACGCCGTACCGTTGCCGATGGCAATCAGCTCGACGTTGTGCTTGCCCGCCAGCGCGGCAAGCGCGGCGATCGACTGGTCCCACTGGTTCTTCGGGACGTGCGGGTAGATGACGCCGGTGTCGACGACCTTGCCGGTCGCGTCCACGACCGCGACCTTCACGCCGGTCCGGAAGCCCGGGTCCAGGCCCATCGTCGCGCGGGTGCCGGCCGGTGCGGCCAGCAGCAGGTCGCGCAGGTTCGCCGCGAACACCCGGATCGCCTCGTCCTCGGCGACCTGCCGCAACCGCATCCGCAGGTCGATGCCGAGGTGCACCAGAATCTTCGTCCGCCAGGCCCAGCGGACCGTCTCCACCAGCCACTTGTCCGCCGGACGGCCCTGGTTCTCGATGCCGACCTTGCGGGCGATGGTGGTCTCGTACTCCGTCGGTCCGTCGACCTCGACACCCGCGGGCAGCGGCTCGACGGTGACCGTGAGTACGTCCTCCTTCTCGCCGCGGAACAGCGCCAGGATCCGGTGCGACGGCATCTTCGTGAACGGCTCGTCGAACTCGAAGTAGTCGGAGAACTTCGCGCCGTCGGTCTCCTTGCCCTCCCGCACCGCGGACGCCAGCCGGCCCTGCTCCCAGAGCCGCTCGCGGAGCTCACCGATCAGGTCGGCGTCCTCGGCGAACCGCTCGACCAGGATCGCCCGGGCGCCGTCCAGGGCCGCCTGCGGGTCGGGGACTTCGGCGTTCACGAACACGGCCGCGGCCGCAATCGGCTCGACGTCCGGGTCCGCCATCAGCCCGTCGGCGAGCGGCTCCAGACCGTTCTCCCGGGCGATCATCGCCTTCGTCCGGCGCTTCGGCTTGAACGGCAGGTAGATGTCCTCCAGCCGGGACTTGGTGTCCGCGGCGAGGATCTGCTCCTTCAGCGCGTCGTCCAGCTTGCCCTGGCTGTCGATCGACTCCAGCACGGTCTGCCGGCGCTCCTCCAGCTCCCGCAGATACCGCAACCGCTCCTCGAGGGTCCGCAGCTGGGCGTCGTCCAGCATCCCGGTGACCTCTTTGCGGTACCGCGCGATGAACGGGACCGTCGAGCCCTCGTCCAGCAGCGCAACCGCTGCCCGCACCTGGTTCTCCCCGACCTCCAACTCGCCGGCGATCCGCTGCTCGATCGACTGCACCACCACTGTCCGTTCCCCTCTACGCCCAACAACCACCGAGCATTCTGCCCCGGTCAGGCCCCATATCCTTCCCCATCCCACCCCCCACCCCGAAACCCGTCCCATTCCCCCTGTGGACAACCCCATGCGATCATCCTCCCGGGGAGGAACCACATGGGGCAGTTCGCGAAGTACATCGGGCGCAGGTTAGAGCCGCCTGCCGGGCTGCGTCGGGCGGTGAACTTCGCGCTGCCGGCACTTCTGATCTTCCAGGCGGTCGCCAGCCGTCGTCTCGAGGACATCCTGGCCGCCGTCGTGTTCACCGCCCTGCTGCTGCCTGCGGGGATCGCGCCACAGGCTTACCGTGCCCGTCTCACAGACCTCGACAGGCACGTGCTCCTGAGCACGATCCTGAGCTTCGTCCTGATGGCCACCTCGCTGTTCGTCCTCCTGGCAAAATACGCGAGCCTGAGCCGTCCAACGAGCATGTGTATCGCCGTCCCGAGCGCGATCGCCGTCACCGTGGTCGGAGCGTTCCGCCAACACGATCGGACAAAGGCAAGGACCACGGCGGAGCCGTCGTGAAGGCCGCCGTACGTCGCCTCGCCAGGATGCTGCTGGACTTCGAGGGCGCCTTGACGCGACGCATCGCGCGCAGGCCAGGACGCTCGCAGCGGCTCGTCGCACTGTCGGTCTTCCTGTTCAGCCTGTATGGGCTGACCGGCGCGGAGCGCTGGCCCCAGCGTCTGTTGATCGCTCTGGTGTGTCTGTTGTCGGTCCTCGTCGCCGTCGCGCCGCGCAGCCTGTACGACGACCGTCCCGAGGCGTGGTCGAAGACGCGGGTGGTCGTATCAAGGCTGTCGGCACTGGTGCTCCTGGCCGCCGGAGGCTTCGTGGTGGTTTCCGCGATCGTGGACGGATGGACGTTCGTCCAGACCATCCTGATCGGCGTCGCCATCCTGGTGGCACTCAGCAACCTGCTTGCCCGCCGCCGCGCCAGGGCGGCCGAGTACCTGCCGTCCGCGACATCCAACGATCCTCTCGCCGGGAGCAGAATGGGCCAGTTCAACAGGTACGTCGAGAGCTACCACCCGGCGCTGCTCCATCGCGTCATCCAGGTGATCGTTCCACTCGCCTGGATCGTGAACGCTGTGGTGCATCCAACCTTCGAGAACATGCTGTGGGCGGTACTTCTCGCCAGCATCATGCTTCCGTACGGAATCGCCCCGGAAGCAGTCAAGAGACGCGTCAGCCGCTGGGAACGCGATCACCCCATCCAGTCGGGAGTGTTCATCCACCTGACGATGCTCTGCGGCTTCTTCCTGCTGCTGAGATGGTTCCTGAACCGCCCACACAGCATCTTCATCGCCGTCGCTCTGACACTCGTACTCTTCGCGACAAGCAAGCTGCTGAGACACCGCACGGCCGGCAAATGAGCAGGCCAGTCGACTGGCCCGGCCGGAGGCCCACCTGGCTCGGAGTGCCGGGTCTGGTCGCTGCGTTGTGTGGTGTGTTGATGCTGGTCGAGTTCGGCTCCGCAACCTGTACTCGCGGTCGCTCGCCGTACTGCGTACGCCGCTAGCTGAAGTCCGTGAGATCGAGGTCTGAGTACGACGAACTCCCCGCAACCGGCTGGGTTGCGGGGAGTTCAGGTGCCAGGTCAGGCGGCTTCGCAGAGGAGTTCGGGCTTGGGGTCTTCGGTTGCGGTTGACTGCTTTGCGGGGCGCATGACGGTCGCCGCGATGGCTACCGATGCTGCGACGATCGCGGCGGCTACGGCGAAGGAGAAGTGGTAGCCGTCGGTCAGGGCGTGCAGGGGGGACTTGGTGCTTGCGGCGGTGTGGGTGGCGGAGAGGGTTGCGAGGATCGCCAGGCCGAGGGCGGCGCCAACCTCGCCCATGGTGCCGATCAGGCCGGAGGCCAGTCCGGCGTCCTCGGGCTTGACGTCGGACATCGAC
>NZ_DASRVN010000250.1:0-9845 GCF_035655035.1 Kribbella sp.
CGGACCGGGATCCGCAGCTCACCTGTTGGGCCGGTGAGGATCAGTGATGTCGCCTCGGCCGTCGCCGGGTCGCCGGCCCGGACGCGGATCGACGCACCGTCCTGCTCGACCTTCAGCCAACCGCCGGCGGCCGACGCGACCGCGGTCAGTGCGATCGGAGGCCCGGCCAGCCGCACCTCCGCGGCGCCTGCCGGGCCCAGCACCAGCTCCGCCGGTGTGGCCGTCGGGACGGCGACCGCGATCGCCTCCACTGCGGCCTCGGAGACCTTGCGGCTGTCGTCGTCCACCATCCCGTGCAGCGCCTGCCAGGCGGCGTAGGCCTGCGCGAGGTCCTCGTCGTACAGCCGCTCCCGCAGGTAGTCGACGACGCCGAACCTTGCCGCCGGCAACGGACTTTCCATCGCGTCGACCAGCTCCGGCGCGAGCGGTGCCGGCGTGATCCGCCGGACCCGGCTGCGAGCGATCAGCAACTCGCCCTGGGAGCCGAAGGTCCACATCTGCGGGTTCTGGTTCGGCGTGGCCCGGTGGACCCGGTCGGTCACGAAGCCGACCAGTTCGGTGAGGCCGACCCAGCCGTCGCCATCGCGGTCCGCGTCGCCCGTGGTCAGCCCGTCCACGACGGCACCGGTGAAGACCGACGGCTCCGGCGGCGAGCCAGTCGCCAGGTGACCGCCTTCGAAGGCGTACTCCATCGCGCTGGACGCGGTCACCACGACGCGCCCGCGCCCACCGCCGACGTCGGCCTGGCCCGCGAACGCGTCGAGTACCTGCGCCTCGGTGCCGGCGCGGACGACCATGCCGCGCGGGAACGCCCCGCCGTAGCAACAGTCCAGGAACAACGCGATCCGCTGTGCCCGGCTGTCGGCCATCTGCCGATTGACGAAGTCCGCCGCGACCGCGGTCGAGGCCAGCCGCGTCGGCCTGGTGTCCGCCATGGCGAGGAACAGCTCGCCGGACGCGTTCTTCACGCCGTGGCAGGAGAAGTGCAGCAGCAACAGGTCCTCCGGCGTCCGGTCCGCGAAGAAGTCCTCGACGGCGACCCGGATCTCCTGCGCCGACTCGTTGCGCAGCACGCGTACGTCGAACCCGCCGACGGCCGGGTCGGCGAGTACCTCGGCCAGCGCGGCCGCGTCCTGGGCCGGTGCGACCAGCCGCCGCAGTCCGGGATCGTCGTACTCGTCGTTGGCGACCACCAGGGCGACGCGGGCGCCGCTCATCTCACGCGTCCACTCCGCTGTGCCGTCGTACGAACGCGTCCACGAGCTGCTGCTGCATCTCGCTGCTGGCACTGCTCAGCTCGATCACGTCGCCGTCGATCGTCAGCTTCACCGTCCGCCCGGAGCCGGACCGCCGCAACCACTCGCGGATCACCGCGACGACCGAACCCAGTACCTGCAGGCCTGGGGCCAGCGAAACGCTCAGCAGGCCGGCGACCGCCGCCAGTGCACCTTTCGAACCCTCCGGTGCGGGTCCTTCGCCGGCGGGCTCGACCGAGCGGACGTCGAGCATCAGCAACTCCTGCCGCAGCAGCAGCGCCAGCACCTCGAGCTGTCCCTCGTCCGCCCCGGACTCCACGACTTGCACCCGGACGTTGTCGCCCATGGCCCCCTCCCACCCCCAGGCCTGTCTCCACAATGCGCCCGTACCGCCCGGGCCACAAGGGATGCCCTAGGCTTCGGGGAACGGGAGCGGGCCGAGCTGCGTCGGAGGGGCACGATGGTAGGCAAGCGGGGGCGGGTGATCGGGCGGATCGCGCCCGGGATCGTCGGCGAGGTGATGCTGCCGGTTCGGGGTGCCACCGAGGCCTTCTACGCTTACCCCGCGACCGACGAGGTGCTGGAGGTGGGGACGCAGGTGGTCGTCGTCGACTTCGACCCACCGCGCACCGTCTACGTCGCTCGCGCCCTTTAATTACGTTCCCTTGGAGGGGAAATGCTCTGGACGTACGTAGGCATCGCCGCCGTCGCGGTCGTGGTGCTGCTCATCGTGTTCCGGATGGTCTGGCGGGTGGCGGAGCCGAACGAGGCGCTGATCATCTCCGGCCTCGGCGCGCACTCCAGCAACGAGCAGATCAACGAGACCCTCGGCTTCAAGATCGTGGTCGGCCGCGGTACCGCGGTTCTCCCAGGTTTTCAGACCGTCCGGCGGTTGCCGCTGGACATCCGGGCCACGCCGCTGACCGTCACCTGCGTGTCCAGCCAGGGCATCCCGCTGCACATCAAGGGCGTCACGGCGTACAAGGTCGGTGACGACTACGGCTCGATCGCGAACGCCGCCCGGCGGTTCCTGGAGCAGAGCGACGAGCAGGTGATGGGCACCATCCACGAGCTGTTCGCGGGTCACCTGCGGGCGATCGTCGGTTCCACCACGGTCGAGGAGATGCTGCACGACCGGGAGACGCTGACCACGAACATCCGCGGCTCGCTGGCCGGCGACATGGAGAAGCTCGGCCTGGTCGTGGACTCGCTGCAGATCCAGGAGATCGACGACGAGTCCGGCTACATCAAGAACCTCGGCCGCCCGCAGGCCGCCGCGGTCGAGGCCGCGGCCCGGATCGCGCAGGCCGAGCGGGACCGGGAGGCGACCGAGCGCGAGCAGGCCGCCGCCGCGCAGAAGGCCGCCGCGGTCCGGGAGAGCTCGATCGCCCAGGCCGGTTACCAGGCCGAGGTCGACCAGGCGAAGTCGAAGGCGTCCCAGTCCGGCCCGCTGGCCGAGGCGCTGGCCCGCCAGGAGGTCGTGGTCGCCGAGACCGAGACCGCCAAGCTGAACGCGTCGCTGGCCGAGAAGCAGCTGGAGTCGACGGTGCTGAAGCCGGCCGACGCCGAGGCGTACCGGCAGCGCACGCTGGCCGCCGCCAACCGGGACGCGCAGATCGCGGCCGCGGAGGCGAACGCCCGCGAGGTCCAGCTCCGCGGTGAGGCACAGGCGAAGGCCACCGAGCTCACCGGTAAGGCGGAGGCGTCGGCCGTGCAGGCGAAGGCGATGGCCGAGGCCGCCGGTATCAAGGCCCGCGCCGAGGCCCTGGCCACGAACACCGAGGCCGTCGTCGCGCAGCAGCTGGCCGAGGCCTACCCGCAGATCGTCACCGCGGCGGCGAGCTCGTTCGACAAGGTCGGCAACATGGTCGTGCTGAACGGCGCGCAGGGCATCGAGGACACCCTGGTGAAGACCATCACGATGGGTGGTTCCGGGTTCGCGCTGGCCAAGCAGCTGATCGACTCCCTGGCCACCAAGAAGGACGAGGCCCCGAAGCTGGAGCCGGTCCCGGACGAGACCGCCTGACGCTTCGGCACAGAAGCAAACCGTCGATCGGTCAGCTCTGCAGTGAACTTGTGGGATCCCCTTGCACGCAAGGGGATCCCACAGGTTCGTCAGGCCGTCTGCAGAGTCAGGTGGTACGTCTGCAGGATCTCGTTGACCGGCTGGAACCACGTCTCGCCGCCAGAGCTGCAGTTGCCCCAGCCGCCGGAGGTGACGCCCTGCGCCTGGTCACCGGTGATGAACGACCCACCGGAGTCGCCCGGCTCGGCGCACACGTTGGTCTTGGTCGCGCCGTAGAACAGCTGACCGTTGCCGTAGTTGACGGTCTCGTTCTTCGCCAGGATCGTGCCGCAGTGCCAGTGTGAGGTCGAACCGCTGCGGCAGACCGACGAACCGATCGGCGCCTCCCACGATCCACGGACGAGCTGGTCGCTCACCTGTCCCCAGCCGAGCACCACGCCGACGTTCCACCAGCCGTAGCCGGTCGCCACCCAGGCATAGTCGTTGTCCGGGAACGACCAGCCCTGGAACGAGCCCTGGTCCGAACCGTCCCAGCCGCGCACGATGCCGCTCCGGCCGCAGTGGCCGGCGGTCACGTAGCCGCCCTGCACCGAGAACCCGATCGAGCAGCGGATGTTGCTGACGTAGTACGGGTCACCGCCGACGGTGCCTGCCGCGAAGGTACGGGGTGCCTGGGCCGCGACCTCCTTCACCGTGACGGCACCTGCCTTCGCCAGCTTGGCCACGAACGCGTCGACGGCCTTGGAACGCTTTCCTGCTTGGACGTTGACCACAACCGTGCCGGTCTTCGGATCGGCAGCCCAACCGCTCACGGCAGCCGGTACTGCCTTACCGGCCAGCTTGTCGACCGCTGCCTTCCGCTGATCCAGGACCTTCTCTGTGACGGGTACGGCGGTCACCTGGGCGCCTGTGGCACGTACGGCGGCCACGTGGTCCTGACCGACGATTCCTACGACCAGCTTCTGCGTAGCGGCGTCGTACCAGGCACCACCGAAAGCAGCACCTGCTGCCTTCTGAGCGGCCGGCAGTAGCTTGGCTGCTGAGGTCTCGGCTGCCAGTCGTTGCTGCATCTGCTGCTCGTTCAGACCGAAGTCACGTTGCATCGCAGCAGCCTGGCCCGGGACAGCCAAGGCCTGCGCTGTGGGCGCTGTCAGCGCAGCCGCCGTGAGTACGGCGGCTAGTAGGACCTTCATGTGAACTCTCCTCACCTAGGGGCGGTTCGGTGTATGAGAGCGCTCTCAGGACACGAGAGTGGACTAGTGAGGCGTAGCCGTCAAGAGTTCACAGGCCGAGGTACGCGAGAACCGCGAGGACGCGGCGGTGCCCGGAGTCCGTCGGAGGCAGGTCCAGCTTCAGGAACACGTTGCCGACGTGCTTGTGCACGGCACCGTCGGAAATGAACAGCTTCTCCCCGATCGCGGTGTTTCCCAGGCCTTCCGCCATCAACGCGAGTACTTCACGCTCACGCGGTGTGAGGCGGTCCAGCGGGCTGCTGCGCTTCACCATGAGCTGACTGACCACTTCCGGATCCAGCACGGTGCCCCCGCCCGCAACCCGGCGTACGGCCTCCAGGAATTCGTCCACGCGCGACACCCGGTCCTTGAGGAGGTACCCGACGCCCTCGCTGCCGGCTGCCAGCAGCTCGGCGGCGTACACCTCCTCGACGTACTGCGAGAACACCAGCACCGGGAGGCCCGGCCGCGTACGGCGGGCCTCGATCGCGGCCCGCAGGCCCTCGTCGGTGAACGTGGGTGGCAGCCGTACGTCGACGACCGCGATATCCACCTCGTGCTCGGCGACCGCCTTGGCGAACTCGTCCGCATCGGTGGCGATCGCGGCGACCTGGAAGCCGGAGTTGTCCAGCAGCAGGCTCAGGCCCTCGGCGAGGATCGGGTTGTCCTCGAGGATGATCACCCGCACGGAAGGATCACCTCGACCGTGGTCGGCCCGCCGATCGGGCTCTGCAGCTCCATCTGACCGTCGATCGCCCGCACGCGGTGCAGCATCCCATGCAGACCGCTCCCCCGGCCCAGCAGGTCGCTCTGCTCGCTGATCCGGGCTCCGCCGATCCCGTCGTCGGTGACGGCCAGGTAGAGCTCCGGACCGCGCCGTTCGAGCTGCACGTCTACGTGGCCGGCCGCACTGTGCTTGGTGATGTTGGTGAGCGACTCTGCGACCACGAAGTACGCAGCGGCTTCTACAGCGGCTGGTACGTCGCCGAGCTCGCCTATGCGAAGGTCTACCGGCAACGGGCACCGGGCGGCCAGTGCGGACACAGCACCGGCCAGACCGCGGTCGGAGAGGATCGGTGGGTACATGGTGCGCAGGACACCGCGTAGCTCGGTCATTGCCTGCTCTGCGCCGTCGCGGGCGTCGTCGAGAAGTTTGGCGGCCTTCTCGGGGTCCTCGGCCATCAACTGCTTGGCGACACCGATGCGCATTGCCAGCGACACCAACTGCGCCTGGGTGCCGTCGTGCAGATCCCGCTCGATCCGGCGCAACTCGGCGCCATGCGAGTCAACAGCACCCGCCCTGCTCTTGGTGAGCTCCTCCACCCGCTGCTCCAGTCTGACGGTTTCTAGTTGCTCCTGACTCGGCTCGAGCAGATCGAGCACCGCGCCGGCGTGAGCACGTGCCAGAGCAGGCAGGGCCCAGCCCAGGACCGCAAGACTGCTCAGCACCTGCCCGAAGCCGTTCGTCAACGCCTCGGTCCAGTTGTCGACAGGAACACCCAGCAGCGTGAAGCCTCCCGGATCGAGCTTCCACAGCACCATGCCGAGAAAGGCCGCGGGCGCACCGATCACTCCGAACGCTGTGACGGCAAGCTCAGGGACCATCACCACAGGGAGCAGCAGGCACCGCAGACTGCGCTTGAACGACTTGTCCCGGAACAGGGTCACCACGTCGCCCGGCGCCCGCGGCAGGGCCGGCGGCAACAGGTCGGGCTCGCCGGCACCGAGGTACTTCGCCGCCCGGCGCCGCTCGCTGTTCGCGAACCGCACGAGCCCTGCGGTCGCACCCGGGACGATCCAGCCCAGCAGCAGGCTGATCGGCAGCGCGCTCAGCAACGTGACCGACTTGAAGAAGCGCACGATCAGGTACGCCGCAGCCGGACCACCCCGGGACAGGATCTTCTTGAGCATGCCCTTATCTTCCGGCACTCGCACGGCCGCAGTCGGTACAGCAGGCTCTACCATCCACCCGGCAGCTCACCGGCTCGTGATCAGACGCCGTACTTCCTAGCGTCTGTCCACATGAAAACGAGTGTGCGAAAGCACGACCTCCCGGCCTGCGTCGCCCTTGCGTTCGGTGGCATGTGGCTGGCCATGTCACCGCTGCTACTCAGCGGCTTCCACCGCGACTCGGCCGACCTCGGCATGGGCACGCTCCAGCTTGTCTGCGTGTACGCCGCCATGCTGACACCCGCTCTGGCAGCCGTCATCGTCATGCGCCGCCTGCCGGACCTCCGGGGCGCACTGGGTTTCGTACGCCCCAAACGGCTCGGGGACTGCGTGCTGGCGATCGCCGTACCGCTAGGGCTCACCTTGGCATCGCTGGTCGTCGCATGGCTGGCCGGTACTTACAAGTTCGGCTCCCCGTCCGGCTTCCTCGGCTGGGCAGCGCCGCTGGCAGTGCAGTACGTCATCTCGCTGCCGTTCTTCTTCGGCGAGGAACTCGGCTGGCAGGGCTACCTGCTCCCACGGCTGCTGCAGTACGGCCGTCTGGTCGGTTACCTCGGTACCGCGGTCGTCTTCGCCCTCTGGCATCTACCCACGCTGTTGATGGGCGGCCAGTACCCAGGACACTCGTTCGCCGGGTCCATCGGTGCTTTCGTCATCTCGTGCCTGCTCGTCGTCCCCATCTTCAGTTGGCTGCGGAATCGCTCCAACTCCGTGCTGCCCGCCGTCCTGGCACACGCCGCCGTGAGCGGGCTGACCATGCGGACCGCGTGGTACCTCGGCACGCCCGGCCAGGACATGGACCCAATGCAGGTCGGACTGCAGGCCTGGCCGGGATGGGTGGTGATGGGACTGTTCGTCGCCTGGCTCGTCCGGACCAAGCGGATCTGAGGACGCTTTCGTCAGCGGGAGAGGATCACGCGGCCGCGCAGGGCGATCAGGCGGGGGTGCGTCAGTACGGCGGGATTTGCTCGTGGGTCCTCGTCGTACACGACCAGGTCGGCCGGGTCGCCCGGGCGGAGCTCGCTCGGTGCGCCGAGCCACGCACGCGCGGCCCACGACCCGGCGGCCAGCGCCTGCTCCCCCGACATCCCGATCTCGGTCAGCGCCTGGATCTCCTGCGCGACCAGCCCGTGCCCGAGAACGCCGCCCGCATCGGTCCCCGCATACACCGGTACGCCGGCCTCGAACGCGTCCCGCAGCCGCTGCAGCCGGCGTTCGTACAGGTCGGTCATGTGCGCGGCGTACACCGGGAACTTCCCCGCGGCCTGCTCGGCGTACTGCGGGAAGTTCTCCAGCTGGATCATCGTCGGTACGACGGCCACCTGGCGCTCGGCCATCTCGCTGAGCAGGCCGGGCTCGATGCCGGTGCCGTGCTCGAGGCAGTCGATGCCCGCGGCCAGCAGGTCCGGGAGGGCGTGCTCGCCGAAGACGTGCGCGGTGACCCGGGCGCCGAGCTCGTGGGCGCGCGCGATCGCCGCGTTCAGCGCCTCGGCCGGCCAGCACGGCGTCAGGTCGCCGGCCTCGCGGTCGATCCAGTCGCCGACCAGCTTCACCCAGCCGTCGCCGCGCCGGGCCTCCTGCTCGACGTACGCGACCAGCTCCTCGGGCTCGATCTCCCAGCCGTAGTTGCGCAGGTACCGCTTCGAGCGGGCCAGGTGCCGACCCGCTCGGATGATCTTCGGCAGGTCCTCACGGTCGTCGATCCAGCGCGTGTCGACCGGCGAGCCGGCGTCCCGGACCAGCAGCGCCCCGGCGTCCCGGTCGGCGATCGCCTGCTGCTCCTGGGTCTGCTCGTCGACGCCGCCGTGCTGGTCGAGACCGATGTGACAGTGCGCGTCCACCAGTCCCGGCACGATCCAGCCGCCCGTGTGCACGGTCGTGACGTCAGCAGCGGCAGGCCGGTCGACGACCAGCCCGCCGCTGAGGTGGATCTCCTGCTGCTCGCCGGCCGGCAACACGGTGCCGACCAGCTTCAGTACACCGGTCATGAAGCGACCGTACTATCCGTGCGAGCCGCCGCCCGGCGTGCAGGTCGGAGTGGTGGTCTCGTTGCCGGCGCAGGGCGTCCCGCTCGGCGTCTCCGTCGGGGTGTCGGTCGGCGTCGGCGTGGGAGTCGGGGTCGGCGTGGGGGTCGGAGTCGGCGTCGGCGTCTTGGTCGGCGGCTTCGACGGCGTCTTGGTGGGGGTCTTGGTCGGCGTCCGGGTCGGCGTCGACGTCGGGTGGTGCGTCGGCGAGCCGGTCGGCGTCTCGATCGGCTGCAGCGTCGGCGTCTCCCACGGCGTCGTCGGCTGCACGGTCGGCACCGTCGTGGTGCTCGTCGGCGGCGGCGTCGGGGTCGCGGTCTTGGTGTCGTCCGGAATGCTCGGCACCTGCCGCGGGTCGACCCGGCGGTCGGCGTTGCCGGACGGCTTCGCCGCCGCGATGTTGCCCTTCGCGTTCGGCACCAGGACGGCGTCCTTGCTGTACAGCCGCATCCACTTCAGCACGGTGGCGACGAAGTCCTTGGAGTGGTGGTAGCGCAGCAGCGAGGAGACCAGGTCGCGCGGGTTCCGCAGGTCGTCGCCCTCGGAGCAGAGCACCACGGCGACCGTGGTGACCGCGTCGTACACGTTGTTCGGGTTGCGGAAGCCGTCGCCGTTGCCGTCGGCGCCGTACTCGGTCCAGACCTGCGGGATGATCTGCATCGGCCCGACGGCGCGGTCCCAGACCGAATCCGCGTCGTACTTGCCCTTGTCGGTGTCGGCGATCCGGGCGTTGCCGTGCCGGCCGTTCAGCTCCGGGCCGAGGATCCGGCCGCGGGTGGTGCCGGCCACGTCGACCCGGCCGCCGCTCGCGTGGTCGGACTCGACCTTGCCGATCCCGGCCAGCAGCGGCCAGGTCAGCCCACAGTTCGGCCGGACGACCGCGAGATTCGCGGTGGCGCGGCGGTAGGCGGGGAACACCCCGCGGGGGATGCCGTTCACGGCACCGGGCCGCCCGGGACGGACGACCGACCGCCCGTCGGTGGCCCCCTGCACGGGGACGTCGGCGAGGGCGGGTTTGTCGGATCCGAGCTGCCCGTCCACTCCAGGACGCTGCGGCACGACCATCGTCAGCTCGTCGAACTCACCGCTGTTCAGCCCGGCACCGGGCGACGGCGCGACCGGACTGCCCGCCGTCAGCTGATCGGCGGCACCGGTGCCCCCCGAGGCGACGGTCACAACGGCCCCGACCAGAAGCGGGGCGGTACACAGTGAAGCGATGATGATTTTGACCCGACGGTTACCACTACGGGTTAGGCGCATAGCCCCTTCAACGAACCAAGCGCCAGAAAGTTACATCAAGACGACGCAAAGTTACGGCCCACAGAAACCGCTCGGAAAACCGGCACCGAGGTAACGA
>NZ_DASRVN010000251.1:0-3917 GCF_035655035.1 Kribbella sp.
CAGCCCACAACCCGCCCCACCTCAGTCACAGCCCGCCCCCGCCGTCCGGCCACCCCAGCCCCAGCCGCCTGCACGCTCAACAGCCGCGCTTTGTACGGCGCCGAACTCCCGACGACCTCCCCGCTGGGCGCAGCCGCCTCCCCACCAGCGACGTCCCCGCTACTCGCACGTCCACCCGCCGGCTCAGCTCCATCCACGGAGCCTCGCTCCTCGGTGTCGCCGCTGTGCGGAGCGGCACCGTCCGCGGCGTCCCGCTGCACGTCGTCGCGGGTGTGCGGCTCGGCGGACGGGTTGTCCGCCCCGGCGCCGCCGTCTGCTCCGTCTGAGCTGTCGGGGCCGCCGTCTCCGCCGGGTCCTCCGGGGCCGTCCGGGGTTGGGTCGTCGTCCGGGTCCTGGGGCGGGGTGCTGTTGTTGATGGCCTGTTCCAGTTGGTCCTGGTCCAGGCCGGGGGTGTCGAAGGGGTTTCGGCGGCGGCGGTGTGGGAGGGCCAGTTTGGCGGCGGCGCGGACGTCGTCGACCTCCACGACCGTGCGACCCGACCAGGCGGCGTGCGCGACCGCGGTGCGGGCGGTGACCAGGTCGGCGCGCATCCCGTCCACGTCGAACGACGCGCAGATCTCCGCGATCTGGCGCAGTGCCGCGTCGGTCAGGATCACCTCGGGCAGCAGGTCGCGCGCCTTCACGATGCGCTCGGCGAGCTCCCGCTGCGGGCCGTCGTACCGGATCACGAACCCGTCCGGATCCGCCTCGTACCCGAGCCGCGCGCGCATCACCTCGACGCGCACCGCGGGGTCCCGGCTGGCGACCACGTCCACGGTCAGCCCGAACCGGTCCAGCAGTTGCGGCCGCAGCTCGCCCTCCTCCGGGTTCATCGTGCCGACCAGCACGAACCGCGCCGGATGCATGACCGACACCCCGTCCCGCTCCACGGTCGCGCGGCCCATCGCGGCGGCGTCCAGCAGTACGTCGACCAGGTGGTCGTGCAGCAGGTTGACCTCGTCGACGTACAGCAGCCCGCGGTGCGCGGCCGCCAGCAGACCCGGTTCGTACGCCGTGACGCCCTCCGCGAGCGCCTTCTCCAGATGCAGCGACCCGAGCACCCGGTCCTCGGTCGCACCCACCGGCAGCTCCACCAGCCGCGCCGCCCGAAGCTCACCGTCCCCGGCGTGTGGACCGTCCAGGCAACCCGGGTCCGGCCGCTCCGGATCACACGAGAAACGGCACCCGGGTACGACGTCCACCGGCGGCAGGATCTCCGTCAGCGCCCGCACCGCGGTCGACTTCGCCGTACCTTTCTCGCCGCGGATCAGCACGCCGCCGATCGCCGGCGAGATCGCGGCCAGCACGAGCGCCAGCTGCAGGTCCTCCATGCCGACCACGGCGGTGAACGGGAATCCGGTGGAAACTGAAGCAGGCCGCATCGGCGGGGGTCCCTTCGTCGAGCGGGTGTCCACGCCCGCCACGGCTGGTACGCCGGACGGCAGATGAGCGCCCGACGGACGGAAGCGGATGTCCTGGCTTCCAGGTCTCCCTGGTCACAGTGGCGGGACCGCCCCGGACTCACACCGGTGTTCCTCCACAACCGTCGCCCCGATCATGGCACACGGCCACCCCGCCAGGATCCCGGGGCCGGAGCTACTGGTTGTTCAGGACGAAGGAGCGGACGAGGGCGGCGTACCGGTCGGCTTCTTCGAAGTGCGGGAAGTGACCGGAGCGTTCGAAGGTGGCGATCCGGCCCCGTGGAACCGTCGATCGATAGGCCTCGACGGAGGTCGGGTCGGTGGCCAGGTCGTCGACGCCCTCGATCAGCAGACTCGGCTGCGGCATCAGCGGGAGCCGATCGAGCTTGGAGGTGTAGAGCTCCGGCAAGGTGACCATGTGACTGGTACCGCGGGCCCACAGCTCCTCGGAGAAGCCGGCCTGCTCGCCTAGCTGGAAGAACTCGGTGCGCCGCGACGGGTCGTGGAAGGAGAGGTCCTGGAACAGGTCGCCGAGGCCGAAGGCCAGCTCGTAGGTGCGGTCGTCCGCGGTCAGCCGGCGGGGTACGGCGGCGAGTTCACGGCACCGCGCGGCCCGGTCGCGGTCACCGAGTTCGTCGTACAGCCGGGCGAAGATCGGCAGCCGGTGCCGGTCGTTCGCGTCGAAGTCCCAGCACGGGCAGTCGAAGATCACCGCGCTCACCACGTCCGGATACCGGATCGCGTACTCCACCGCGTAGTTCCCGCCCGCGGAGTGCCCGAGGATCGCCCACCGGGAGATCCCGAGGTCCGTCCGCAGTTCCTCGAAGTCCGCGAGCAGCGCGTCCAGGGTGATCGGCTCACCGGGAGGCAGCGGGGTGCGGAGTACGCCGCGCTGGTCCGGCGCGATCAACCGCAACTCCTGGGCGAGCAGCTCGGCCTGACAGCGCTGGAAGTGGTAGCCGCCGCCGTGACCGTGGATGAACAGCAGCGGCGGTGCGGTGGCCGCGCCGTGGTCGGCGACGAACAGCTTCATCGGGTCAGGCGTTTGGCGAGGGCCGTGGCGGCGGTGTCGTCCCGGACCTCGCGGATGCCGACGATGGGGGTGACTGTGACGAAACCCTCACGGAGCAAGGCCTCGTCGGTGCCGGGATCGGGGGTGGCGTTGGTGCGTTCGATCGTGACCATCGGCTCGCCGGTCGGGGCCGTCGTGCCGATCAGGCGGGTGCGTTTCGGGACGGCCAGTGACGCGTGCCGGACGCCGGCCAACTGCTCCAGCGGGCGGTCGGGCACGTTGAGCGTGACGACGGTCCCGGCCGGTTCGTCCTCGATCCAGCCGAGCGCCTCGCCGGCGACCGTCGCCGCGGTGGGCCAGAACGCCGGGTCGTCGGAATCGATGCTGACGGCAACCGCCGACAGGCCCAGCTCGGCCGCGGTCAGCGCCGCCGCGACGGTGCCGGAGTGGAAGATCGTCACGCCGATGTTCAGCCCGCGGTTGATCCCGGACAGCACCAGGTCCGGCGGCGGGCCGAACGCCCCGACGAACCCGAGCGTCACCGCGAGCGCCGGTGTCCCCTCGATCCCGATGAACGTGACCCCGTGCTCCTCCTCGGTCACGGTCCGGATCGGCCGGTCCACCATCCCGGCGCGGGCCGAGCCGACGCCGCTCTCGTCGAGCAGCGGCGCGACCACGAGTACGTCGTACCCGAGCCCGGCGATCGCCGGTGCGAGGGCCCGAATCCCGGGCGCGAGGTATCCGTCGTCATTGGTGATCAGGACTCTCAGCGGCTCCAGGGGCATACCTCAACCCAATCAGCCGCGGTCCTCGATGTCACCCTCCGTCTCAAGGACCGCGTTCCGCAGGGTCTCCAGCGCCTCGTCCGACGGCTCCGCCCAGAGCCCGCGCTGGGCCGCCTCCAGCAGGCGTTCCGCGATGCCGTGCCGGGCCCACGGGTTCGACCTGCGGAAGAACTCCGCCATCTCCGGGTCCGCGACGTACTCGGTGGTCAGCGACTCGTACATCCAGTCGTCCACCACGCCCGCGGTCGCGTCATACCCGAACAGGTAGTCCACGGTGGCCGCCATCTCGAACGCGCCCTTGTACCCGTGCCGGCGCATCGCCGCCATCCACCGCGGGTTCACCACCCGCGCGCGGAACACCCGCTTGGCCTCCTCCTCCAGCGTCCGGGTCCGGACCTGCGCCGGTACGGCGGAGTCGCCGACGTACGCCTTCGGGTTCGCGCCGGTCAGGTGCCGGACCATCGCGATCATGCCGCCGTGGTACTGGAAGTAGTCGTCGGAATCCATGATGTCGTGCTCGCGGGTGTCGGCGTTCTTGGCCGCGACCTGGATCCGGGCGTACGCGCGTTCCATCGAGCCGCGGGCCTCCGCGCCGTCGAGGTCCTTGCCGTACGCGTACCCGCCCCAGACGGCGTACACCTCGGCGAGCTCCGCGTCGGT
>NZ_DASRVN010000252.1:0-21748 GCF_035655035.1 Kribbella sp.
CGGCTCGTTCGTCCTCGAGGTTCCGGAGCGTCCGCCGGGACTGCGCGCGGTCCGCTCGCACCGCGACGTACTGGAGCTGATGGACTTCCGGATCGGCGTCGAGACCGAGGCGGCCGGGCTCGCGGCGGTACGGCGTACCGCACATCAGCTGGAGGGGATCGCACGCGCGCTGGACGAGTTCCGGCGGGTGGGCGACGACCCGGCACGGTCGGTGGAGGCGGACTTCGCGTTCCACCTGAAGATAGCTGTTGCTTCGGGCAACCGTTTCTACGGCGACCTGATCGCGGACCTCGGCCCGATGATGATCATGCTGCCCCGGACCCGCCTGAACCCGGCGTACGAGATGTCCGACCCGGACCACCTGACCCGCGTCATCCACGAACACGAGAACATCCACGCCGCGATCACCCGCTCAGACGCCGAAGGAGCCCGCGCGGCGATGCGAGTACACCTCACGAATACCCGCGAGCGCCTGCGCTGATGTTCACCCTGGAGCAGTTGAGTGCGTTCGTCGCGGTGGCCGAGGAGTTGCATTTCGGGCGGGCGGCGGAGCGGTTGCGGATGACGCAGCCGCCGTTGAGCCGGCAGGTGCAGAAGCTCGAGCGGTCCGTCGGCGCGCGGCTGCTGGAGCGGGACAACCGGAAGGTCGAGCTGACCGAGGCCGGGCGGGCGTTCCTGGTCGAGGCGCGGCGGTTGCTGGCGCTGGTGGAGACCGCGGGCGACCTCGCGCGGCGGGTGGATCAGGGCGCGGCCGGGACGTTGCGGCTCGGGTTCACTGCCACGTCGGCGATCCGGACGCTGGGGCCGTTGCTGCGGCGGTTGTCCGAGGAACTGCCGGACGTCGACGTGATCCTGCACGAACGGGTCACCCCGACGCAGGTCGACGGGCTGCTGCGCGGTGAGCTGGACCTCGGGCTCGGGCGGCCGCCGTTCGACCTCGAGGTCCTGGACTCGCGGATCGTGTTCCGGGAGCCGTTGTGTGCCGTTGTCCCCGGCAACCATCGGCTCGGGACGCTCGGCCGGCCGCTGACCGCCGCGGACTTCGCCGGCGAGCAGGTGATCAGCTACTCGCCGACCCAGGCCCGGTACTTCCACGAGCTGACCGTCCGGTTCCTGGCCGCGTCGCAGCCGCGGATCGAGCAGCGGGTACAGCAGATCCTGACCGTGATCCTGCTGGTCGCGGCCGGTCGCGGCGTCGCGCTGGTCCCGGCCTCGGCGCGGAACCTCGGCGTCGAGGGCGTGACGTACTGCGATCTCGACGGACCGGACGAGCTCGTCGAGCTGCACGCGATCTGGCGGCGGGACAGCACCAGCCCGGTGCTGCGCCGGGTGCTCACGATGCTCTCAGAGCATCACTAGATCCACAAACGATCTTGGACAGGTATCCACCGGCGTTCCTACGCTGACCTGCGTGACCCATTACTCCCCCGCCGAGCTGGCGGCCCAGCTCAAGACCGGGCTGCTCTCGTTCCCCGTCACCGCCTTCCACGCCGACCTCAGCTTCCACGAGACGGCGTACCGCGAGCATCTGGCGTGGCTCAGCCAGTACGACGTCGCCGGGCTGTTCGCGGCGGGCGGCACCGGCGAGGGGTTCTCGTTGACGCCGGCCGAGATCGACAACGTCGTACGGACGGCTGTCTCGGAGATCGGCGGGCGGGTGCCGGTGATCGCGCCCGCGACCGGCGGTACGGCGGCGGCGATCGAGGGGGCGCGGGCGGCCGAGGCGGCGGGCGCGGACGGGATCCTGCTGTTCCCGCCGTACCTGACGGAGGCCGGGCAGCGTGGTTTGATCGAGCACGTGTCGGCGGTGTGCCGTAGTACGGGTCTCGGGGTGACGGTCTACAGCCGGGCGAACGCGATCCTCACCGACGTGACGGTCGCCGAGCTCGCGGACCGGAACCCGAACCTGGTCTGCCTCAAGGACGGCGTCGGCAACATCGAGCAGATGACCCGGACGTACGCGCTGGTCGGCGAGCGGCTGACGTACGTCGGCGGGCTCCCGACCGCGGAGACGTTCGCGCTGCCGCTGCTGCAGCTCGGGTACAGCACGTACTCGTCGGCGATCTTCAACTTCGTGCCGGAGTTCGCGCTCGGGTTCTACGCGGACGTACTGGCGCAGGATCGCGACGCCGTGTACCGGAAGCTGCGGGAGTTCGTGCTGCCGTACCTGGACATTCGCGACCGCACCAAGGGGTACGCCGTGTCGATCGTCAAGGCCGGGGTGAACGCGATCGGCCGGAACGCCGGGCCGGTCCGACCACCGCTGCAGGACCTCACCGCCGACGAGGTGTCGTTGCTCGCCGGGCTGATCGAGAAGGTCAAATGACGCCCACTGTCGAGTCGGTGGAGGTCGTGCCGGTCGCCGGCCACGACAGCATGCTGCTCAACCTGAGCGGCGCCCACGGCCCGTTCTTCACCCGCAACGTGGTGATCGTGACCGACAGCACGGGCAACGTCGGCCTGGGTGAAGTCCCCGGCGGCGAGAAGATCGCCGGCACCATCCGGCGCGCCGCCCCGCTGCTGACCGGTCACCCGCTGGCTCACTACAAGGGCTTGCTACACACCATCTCCAGAACATTCGAAGGCCTCGACAGCGGGGGCCGCGGGCTACAAACATTCGACCTCCGTACGACAGTGCATGCCGTCACCGGGTTGGAGTCGGCGCTCCTCGACCTCCTGGGCCAACACCTCGAAGTACCAGTAGCCGAATTACTGGGCGAAGGACAGCAACGCACCGCGGTCCCAGTACTGGGCTACTTGTTCTACGTAGGTGATGCGGCGCAAACGGACCTGCCCTACCGGACCGGTGGAGATGCGTGGGACAGGCTTCGGCGGGGGCCCGTGCTGACGGCCGATGGGGTGGTGGAGCTGGCGGAGGCGGCGCAGGAGCGGTACGGGTTCGTGGACTTCAAGCTGAAGGGCGGCGTGTTCGACCCGCACGTGGAGATCGACGCCGTACGGGCGTTGCACGAGCGGTTCCCGGACGCGCGGATCACGGTGGACCCGAACGGGGCCTGGCTGCTGCGCGAGGCGGTTGCCGTGTGCTCCGGGCTGGGTGATGTGCTCGCGTACGTGGAGGACCCGTGCGGCGCCGAGGACCGGTTCTCCGGGCGGGAGACGATGGCGGAGTTCAAGCGTCGTACCGGACTGCGTACGGCGACCAACATGATCGCCACCGACTGGCGTGAGCTCGCGCACGCGATCCGGACCGACGCCGTCGACATCCCGCTCGCCGACCCGCACTTCTGGACGATGGCCGGGTCGGTGCGGGTCGCCCAGCTGTGCCACGACTTCGGGCTGACCTGGGGCTCGCACTCGAACAACCACTTCGACATCTCGCTGGCCATGTTCACCCACGTCGGCGCCGCGGCCCCCGGCGAGATCACCGCGCTGGACACGCACTGGATCTGGCAGGACGGCCAGGCGCTCACCAAGCACCCGCTGCGGATCAGCGGCGGCGAGATCGCCGTACCGACGGCGCCCGGCCTCGGCATCGAGCTGGACCGGGACGCGCTGGCCGCCGCCCACGAGCTGTACCTGGAGCACGGCCTCGGCGCCCGGGACGACGCGATCGCGATGCGGTACCTGATCGAGGACTGGGAGTTCGACCCGAAGCGGCCCTGCATGGTGCGTTGAGTATGGTGCGGTGATGAAGGTCTACCTGTCATCGGACATGGAAGGTACGGCGGGCGTCGTCGACTGGAGTCAGGCGCGCGGGCCGACCACCGAGTACGAGTACTACCGCCGTCAGCTGCAGGCCGAGGTGAACGCCGCGATCGACGGCGCGCTGGCGGCCGGCGGGACCGAGTTCCTGGTCAACGACTCGCACTCGACGATGCAGAACCTGCTCCCGGACGAGCTGCACGGCCGCGCGAGCTACCTGTCCGGCAAGCACAAGCCGCTCTACATGATGCAGGGCCTGGACGCCTCGTTCGACGCGGTCTTCTTCGTCTCGTACCACGGGTCCGCCGGGGCGACCGGGTCCGTACTGCCGCACACGTACAACCCGCGCGCGATCGCCGAAGTCCGGCTGAACGGCGCGATCACCGGTGAGGCCGGGATCAACGCGCTGGTGGCGCTCGCCCATGACGTGCCCGTCGTACTGATCTCCGGTGACCGGACCACGATCGACGAGGCGCAGGCGTTCTGCCCGGACGTCGAATCGGTCGTGGTGAAGGACTCGGTCTCGCACAACGCCGCGCTGTCCGTGCACCCGGAGCGGGCGCGGGAGCTGATCCACGACGGGGCCCGGCGCGCGCTCGCCCGGCTGAGCGACATGCGCCCGCCGAGCATCACGCTGCCGGCCGAGCTGACCGTCCGGTTCCACAGCCGGGCGTTCGCCGAGCTGGCCTGCGCGCTGCGCGGGGTGGAACGCCGCGAGGACAGGGTGGTTGCCCTGCGCAACGACGACCCGCTGGAGCTGTACCGGACGTTCATCGCGATGGTGTTCCTGAGCCGCGGGGTCAGCGAGTAGCTTCCCCCTGCCGTTGGCGTGATGGCGGTCCGTGCGTAACACTGTGTGAATGCGCGTGATCGTGGTGGGTGCGGGCGTGATCGGGCTGAGCTGTGCCATCCGGCTCGCCGAGGGCGGGTACGACGTGGCGGTGTTCGCCCGGGATCTGCCCCTGGAGACGACCTCGTCGGTGGCGGCCGCGATCTGGTACCCGTACCTGTCGGCGCCGGCCGACCGGGTGGCCGGGTGGTCACGGGCGACGTACGAGGAGTTCGCGAAGCTGGCAGCGAGCGAGCCTGCCGTGGAGCTGAAGCACGGCCGGGAGTTCCTGGTCGAGCCGACGCCGGATCCGCCGTGGGCCGACGTACTGCCGGACCTGACCCGGGTTGCGTCGCCGCCCGCCGGGTTCGAAGACGGGTGGGCGTTCACGGTGCCGGTGATCGACATGCCGGCGTACCTGCCGTCCCTGGTGAAACGGCTCGAGGCCGCCGGCGGGACGCTGACCCGCGCGGCACTGTCCGCGCTGCCGACCGGGGCCGATCTCGTGGTGAACTGCACCGGGCTCGGCGGCCGCCTGACCGCGAGCGACCCGACCGTGACACCGGTCCGCGGCCAGGTCCTGACCGTCGAGCCGTGCGGCCTGACCGAGTGGCTGCTGGCGGACCGCTCCCCCGACGAGCTGACGTACGTCGTCCCGCGCCGCAATGACGTGGTCGTCGGGGGAACGAGCCAGCGCGGCGACTGGAACCTCGCCGTCGACCCGCAGACCACCAAGGACATCCTCGACCGCGCCGCCGAACTGGTCCCTCAGCTCCGCAACGCCAAGATCATCCGCCAGCGCGTCGGCCTCCGCCCCGCCCGCCCAGCCATCCGCTGTGAACTCGTCCGCACCCACACCGGCGAACCGGTCATCCACTGCTACGGCCACGGCGGCTCCGGCGTAACCCTCTCCTGGGGCTGCGCCGACGAGGTTCTGGACCTTGCCCGCACCGTCTGACCCCGTGGTCATTCTCGACGGCGGCCTGTCGAACGCCTTGGAGGACCGCGGCCACGACCTGTCCGACGCGCTGTGGTCAGCCCGGCTGCTCCGCGACGATCCGGCGGAGATCGCCGCCGTGCACCGCGCGTACTACGAGGCCGGCGCGATGGTCGCCACCACGGCCAGCTACCAGGCAAGCGTGACCGGCTTCGAACGCGCCGGCGTCCCACGGGCCGAAGCCGAGCGATTGATCACCAGCAGCGTGCGAATCGCCCGCGACGTACGCGACGAGTTCGACAGTCACCAGGGAAGTGGCCGTCGGCTGGTCGCCGCCTCCGTCGGGCCGTACGGCGCGATGCTCGCGGACGGCTCGGAGTACCGCGGGAGGTACGGCGTGAGCCGGCAGGTACTGCGGGACTTCCACGGCGCCCGGCTCGAGCTCCTCGCCGCGGCCGGCCCGGACCTCCTGGCCGTCGAAACCATCCCCGACACCGACGAGGCCGAGGTCCTCGTCGCCCTGCTCGCCGAACTCGACGTACCGGCGTGGTTCTCGTACTCGATCGATGGTCCGCACACCCGGGCCGGCCAAGGACTCGCGGACGCCTTCGCCATCCCGGACATCCCTCAGGTGATTGCCATCGGCATCAACTGCTGCAAGCCCGCGGACGTCCTGCCCGCGGTGCGGACCGCCGTCGCCGTCACCGGCAAACCCGCCGTCGCCTACCCCAACCGCGGCGAGACGTGGGATGCGCTCACCCGCACCTGGGGCGGCCACGGTGCGGGACCGGCGGAGTTCGCGCCGAGCTGGGTCGACGCCGGGGCGGCCTACGTCGGTGGTTGCTGCCGGGTCGGTCCCGAGGACATCCGGGCCCTCGCGGCGGGCAGCGCGTAGCCGCGCCGACACCGCCGGCGGACCTCGCAACAACCTACACGCCCAGCACTTGGCAGAGGAGGTCGAGGGCTCCGGGGTAGGCGTGGTCGGGTGGCGTGCCGTAGCCGACGATGACGGCTTGGCGGGTGGCCGGGGTGGGGTCGACGTGGTACGTCGTGAGGCTCGCGAGGCCGAGGCTCTGGCGGGCGGCCCGGGTGACGATGTCCTCGGCGTCGGCGGGGACGTCGAGCAGGACGTGCAGGCCCGCGGAGATGCCGGCGACCTTCACGTCGGGAGCACGGACGGACAGCAGCTCGACGAGGCGGTCGCGGCGGCGGCGGTAGTGCAGGCGGGACCGGCGGACGTGCCGGTCGTAGTGGCCGGAGGCAATGAATTCGGCGAGGACCAGTTGCTCCAGGGTCGCGGTCTGGAAGTCCGCGGTGCGTTTGGCGGCGACGACCGGCTCGATCAGGCGTTGTGGCAGCACCATCCACGCCAGTCGTAGCCCCGGCGCGAGGCTCTTGCTGGCCGTACCGGTGTAGACGACCCGCTCCGGATCCAGCGCCTGGAGCGCGCCGACCGCCTGCCGGTCGTACCGGAACTCGCCGTCGTAGTCGTCCTCGATCAGCACCGCCCCGGACTCCCGCGCCCATTCGACCGCCGCCGTACGGCGTTCCGGCGCGAGCGGTACGCCGGTCGGCATCTGGTGCGCTGGCGTCAGCAGCACGCCCTGGCCGGTCAACGCGGACGTCTGCGCCCCGAACGAGTCCACCGGTACGCCGGCCACCGACAGCCCGCGCGCCCGGATCACCTCCCGGTGCAGCGCGTACCCGAACTCCTCGACCGCGATCGTCGTACCGCCGAGCGTCTTGATCACCTCGCTCAGCAGGCTCAGCGCCTGCACGTACCCGGAGCAGATCAGGATCCGCTCCGGGTCGGCCCGGACACCGCGCGCCCGGGCCAGGTAGTCGGCCAGCACCCGGCGCAGCTCGATCCGGCCGCGCGGGTCGCCCAGCCCGAACGCCTCGTTCGGCGCCGCGGTCAGCGCCTTCCGGGTCGCGGCCAGCCATTCGGCCCGCGGGAATGTCGCCACGTCCGGCGCACCCGGCGTCAGGTCGTACCGGAAACTACGGGCCTCCGGCAACGAAACGGCCGGCGTCGCCGGGACCGCGGCCCGGTTCGCGACCACCGTCCCGGACCCCTGCCGCGCGGTCAGCCAGCCCTCCGCGACCAGCTGCCCGTACGCGTCCGCGACCGTGTTCCGGGCGATCCCGAGGTCCTTCGCCAGCGACCGCGACGACGGCAGCCGGGTCCCCGGCACCAGCCGCCCACTCCGGATCGACTCGTGCAACGCCTGCACCAGGTCGCCCCGCCCCCGGGTCACGCCGAGCTCCAGGTGCAGGTCCGCACCCGCCGAATTGGCCCCTCGTTCTGCCATAGAAGTGGACCATACACCTGGGCCGCTCACGACCTAGATTGAAGCCATGAGCACAACGACGACAACAACGCGGCGGGTGAAGCTCGCCAACCTGGTACCGGACTTCTACAAGGCACTGATCGAGGTGGACAAGGTCTCCGACACCGGGCTCGACCCGAAGCTGGCGCACCTGGTGCGGATCCGGGCCTCGCAGATCAACGGGTGCGCGTACTGCACCGACATGCACTCCCTCGACCTCCGGGAGTACGACGAGCAGGAGCAGCGGATCGCCCTGCTGCCGGTGTGGCGGGAGGCGCGGAAGTTCTACACCGAGCAGGAGCAGGCGGCGCTGCAGCTGACCGAGGCGATCACGCTGATCAGCGTCGACCACGTCCCGGACGACGTCTACGAGGTCGCCGCGCAGGCGTTCGGCGAGCAGGACCTGGCCCAGCTGATCGCGCTGATCATCACGATCAACATGTGGACCCGCGTCGGCGTCACCGGGAAGATGGAGCCCGGCCACTACAAGCCATGACGGCCGAACACTTCCGGGCCCTGCACCACGGCGGTACGCCGCTCGTCCTGCCGAACGCCTGGGACCCGGTCAGCGCCCGGCTGATCGCCGACGCCGGCTTCCCCGCTGTTGCCACCAGCAGCGGGGCGGTCGCCCGGGTCCTCGGGTACGACGACGGGCAGCTGACCCCGCCCTCCACGATGTTCGCCGCCGTGGCGCAGATCGCCCGCGCGGTCGACGTACCGGTGACGGCCGACATGGAGGCCGGGTACGGGCTGCCGCCGAAGGAGTTCGCGGAGCGGCTGCTGGAGACCGGTGCGGTCGGGTGCAACCTGGAGGACTCTGCCGACGGCGAGCTGGTCGACGTCGCGCGGCAGGCCGACTACCTGGCCGAGGTACGGGCCGCCGCGGGCGCCGAGCTGGTGATCAACGCCCGCGTGGACACGTTCGTACGGCGGGTCGACGACCCGGTCACCGAGGCGGTACGGCGGGGACGCGAGTACCGCCGCGCCGGAGCCGACTGCGTGTACCCGATCCTCGCGCCGCTCGACCACCTGGCCGAGGTGGCCGAGGGCGTCGGCGGACCGATCAACGGCCACGCGGCGGTCGGCGGGCCGACACCGACCGAGCTCGCCGCGGCCGGCGCGACCCGGATCTCGTACGGGACCAGCGTGCACGACTATCTGATGAACTACCTGCGCGAGCTACTCCCCCGGCTCTGACAAGGTCCGCGGGAGACCGAAGTACGGCGCGACCGTGGTCTCGAAGTGCACGATCTCGTGGATCCGGTCGCCGGCGATGCCGATCACCAGCACCCCGATCAGGTGCAGGCCGCCGGTGACCGGGTCCCGGACGTACTCGCCCCAGGCGGGCTGACCGTTCGCGCGGACCGGCACCATCGCCGCGATCTGCCGCCGGTGCTCCGCGAGCGCGCTGAAGAACCGGTGCGCGGCCTCGGTGCCCTGGTACTCGAACGGCAGCGGCGGCATCCGCACCCAGGCGTCGCTGGTCATCAACGCGATCAAGGCGTCCACGTCCTGCGCCGTGAACGCCGCCACGAACCGCTCGGTCAGCTCCTGCTCGTCCGCGGTCGGCACCGGACTCGTGACCGTCTTCCCGTCCATCGCCGCCCGAGCGCGCGCGAGCGCACTGTTGACGGCGGCCTCGGTCAGTCCGAGCAGCTCCGCGGTCTCACTGGCCCGATACCCGAGTACGTCGCGCAGCAGCAGCACCGCGCGCTGGTTCGGCGGGAGCAGTTGTACCGCGGTCACGAACGCCAACGAGATCGCCTCGTGCGACTCGTACCGCGCCTCCGGACCGGGCAACCGGTCCGGGAGCCCTTCGAGCAGGTCGTCGGGGTACGGCTGCAACCACAGCACCTCGCCCGACCGGGACGGCTCCGGCGCGGGCACCGGCAGCGGTACCGCGGGAAGCGGCCGGCGGGATGTGGAACGCAGGATGTTCAGGCACCGGTTGGTGGTGATCCGGTACAGCCAGGTGCGGACCGACGAGCGGCCCTCGAACCCGCTCAGCCCGATCCATGCCGAGAGCAACGTTTCCTGCAGCGCGTCCTCCGCGTCCTGCAGCGACCCGAGCATCCGGTAGCAGTGCACTTGCAGCTCCGCGCGGTACGGCGCGACCAGCGCCGCGAACGCGTCCCGGTCACCTTCCCGCGCCCGCTGCAGCAGTTCGTCCGGCATGAGACACCTCCGTCACCATTCTTCTCACACCTGTGCTGACACCGCCGCCGGGCTGAACTGATCGGTCCTGGTCCGACCAGTTCCAACGGCCCACACGGTCTGTCCACTTGCAAGCACTGCGACAGCCGAACGGAGAACCACCATGCACACCGTCCTGATCACGGGCACCAACCGGGGCATCGGACAAGCACTCGTCGAGGAAGCGCTACGCCAAGGCGCCGAACGCGTGTACGCCGGGACACGGGTCCCGCTGACACACAAAGACCCGCGGGTGACGTACCTGAGCCTGGACGTGACCGACCAGGCGCAGATCGAGGCCGCGGCCAAGACAATCGAGCACCTGGACGTCCTGGTCAACAAGGCGGGCCTCGCGGCGTACGACAACCTCAGCGACCGCGCCCTGCTCGAAGAGCACCTGGCCGTGAACCTGTTCGGCCCACACGCCCTCGCCAGCGCGTTCCTGCCGCAGCTGATCGAGGCACGCGGGGCGATCGTCAACGTCCTGTCCGTGGCGGCGCTCGCGTCGCTGCCGATGATCCCGGCGTACTCGATCTCCAAGGCGGCCGCGTTCTCGCTCACCCAGGCGCAGCGGGCGCTGCTCGCTCCGCAGGGCGTCCGGGTGCACGCCGTACTGACCGGTCCGACGGACACCGAGATGTCCCGCGATCTCGACGTACCGAAGGCGTCTCCGGAGTCGGTCGCGCGGGCGATCTTCGACGGCGTCGCGGCCGGGAACGAGGAGATCTTCCCGGATCCGTTGTCCGCGATGCTGGCTCCGGGCTGGGCGAGCGGGGCGGTCAAGCAGCTCGAACGTCAGAACGCCGCACTTCTGAGTGCGTAGACCAGGGCCCAGTCCTGGTCGTTCGCGAGCGGGTCGGCGACGTGCGCGGGCTGGCCGTTCACGCAGCTCGGGTACACGAACGCACACGTGGCCGACCCGTCCGGGGCGAAGCTGACCAGGTTCGCCCGCAGGATCGCCTCCTCGGCGCGGTCGAGCCAGTCGGCCTGCTCGGGCGTCACCAGGTCCCGCGGCCAGGCGGCGTACACGACGGCGCTCAGCGCGGACCAGTAGTGCGGGAAGACGTCGCCCCACAGCCGCTGCCGGCCGAACCAGTACCCGTCCCAGTGCCGGATCGGGACGTGCCGCAGGCGGACGTCGGGCTGGTCGGCGGCGAACGCCGTCAGCCACGGCAGGCGGCGGGTCAGCTCCGCGCCGTCGACCTTCCCGGACTGATAAGCAGCCGCCAGCAGTTCGAGTAGCGGGGCGACCATCGACTGCTCGTAGTTGACCTCGTGCGGCGGCAGCTCGTCGCCGTACCCGATGAAGGTCTGCGCGTGCCGGACGAGGTGCTCCTCCAGGCCGAGCTCGGTCAGCAGCGGACCGAGGTCGAACGCCAGGAAGTGGTCGCCGCCGAGCTCGTAGTACCGGTTGAGGATCCTGGTCGCGCCGTCGCGGTCACCCTGCCCGAGCAGGAACCGTGCGAACCACGGGAAGTTGTAGAGCCGTACGGCGTTCTGGTGGATGCTGTCGTCCTGGATCGTCCCTTCCGCGTCCAGCAGGTACTCGCGGACGAACTGCTCGTACCCGGCCAGCGCGGCGTCCAGCTCGGCGCGGTCGCCCCAGCCGCGGGCACGGACCTCCTGGAGCAGTACGGCCATCCCGACCCGCTCGCGGGCGTCGGACCAGTCCCGCCACGCACTCGCCAGTACGGTGAGGCCGCTGTCGTTGTCGTACGGCACGAACGCGTACTTGCGGCTGCCGTCCAGCTCGGGCCGCCGCTGGTGGTCGAGGATGAACCGCGCACGACGCTCGGCGATCACCCGCAACGGGTCGTGGAACAGGACGGCGATCCGCGCGCGGCCGTCGGTCGACGACACGTAGTGGATGCCTGGCTCACCGGTCGTGACCTGCTGGCCGTCGCTGAGCTCCAGGGTCTCCCCGACCTCCAGGGCCAGCCGGTCGGCGTCGATCCGCGGGTTGCGCTCGAACGCGGGCAGGTCGTCGTACCAGTCGAGCTGCCAGGTCCAGCGGTACGTCGCACCGGGCGCGAGCGGGATCGCCGGCTGACCGCCCATCGCGTGCGGCGCGCGGGCGTGGTCTGTGACGTGCAGGTAGATGTGCCCGCGGACGTTGCTGCTGGTACCGGGCTCGCGGGACTCCACGGAGTACGCCCAGAGCTCGCCCTCGGTCAGCTGCAGCCCGAGGCCCGGGCCGCTGCCGTCCATCGGCGCCGCCCAGACCCACGCGTCCGCGCCGCCCGTCCACACGTGCGCGTGCACCGCGCCGGCCAGACTCTCCCGGCTGGACGTGTAGACGTCGCGATACGGCGTGCTGATCGCGACCGACCCCAGCTCGATCGGGGCGTCGCCGGTGTTGCGCAGCTCGTACGTCTCGGTCCACCGCTCACCGAAACGGCGGCCGACGCGCAGCTCGAGGTCCCCGAACCGGTACAGCAGGTCGATCCCGCTGCTCCGCCACCGGGTGTGCGCCGGGTTGTCGAACCGGTACGAACCGCGATCGGTGATGACGAACCCTTTGCCCCACGCGTGCAGGCTGTCGTGCACCACACCCTCGTCGAGCAGCACGTGCCGACCGTCCGGATGCAGCACCTGCGCGACCGCGCCGTCGTCGGCGACCTGGACCGTCCCGCGACCGAAGTCAAAACTTTCCACGATTCGCCAACCTATCGATGTCGAGAACCCGGCGGCGGCTCCGTCCCGCTGATGAGAACCTCCTCACAGACGGGAAACCGAGATGAACCAGCAGCAGATCGCCGAGATCCTCGCCAAGCCCTACGCCCAGCAACTGCTGAACGGCGCGGAGCCGGCCCGGCTCGCGTACGACGGACTCGACGGCGACCCGCGGGTGATTCCGATCGGGTTCTGGGTCGAGGGCGACCAGCTCGCGATCGCCACCGTGCCGAAGTCCGCCAAGGTCGCCGCGCTGCGGAAGAACCCGAAGGTCGCGCTCACCATCGACACCGGCGCGTTCCCGCCCAAGGTGCTGCTGCTCCGCGGCACCGCCGAACTGGAACTGGTTCCCGGCGTCCCCGAGGGCTACCTGGTCGCCGGCCACAAGGTGATGACCGACGAGCAGTACCCCGGCTGGGTCGAGGGCGTGACGTCGCTGTACGACGAGATGGTCGTCATCCGCATCACGCTCACCTGGGCCAAACTTCTCGACTTCGAAACCACCATCCCCAAGGCCGTCGAGGACCTCATCCAGGAGAAGGCAGCCGGCTAACTGCCCGTGGGATGGCGGTGGGTGGCCTGGAGGGCGGTGGCGGCGCCGCGGACTGCGGCCGTGTGCGGGGCGGGGGCCGGGGCGACCGGCGCGCCGAGGCGGTGGCCGAGTTTGTAGGTGAGTTCCGGGCGGAGCGCGCCGCCGCCGGTGAGCAGCACGCCGCGGTCCAGCGCGTCGACCACCTGGGCGCCGCAGTCGCCGTGCAGCAGTTCGAGCACCGCCTCACCGACAACCTCGACGATCGGGAACACCGTCCGTACGTCGTCCAGACCGAGCGCGGTACGCCGGGCCGCGACAACCGCCCCGCCCACGACCAGCGCGACCTCGGTCAGCTGAGCCCCGAGGTCGACGACCAGCAGCGGACCGGCAACATCCGCTCCCGCACCGAAAGCAGCCGCCTTCACGCTGTCGATCATCACCACCGAACCGACACCGAGCTCAGCCAGCACGGTACGCACGTCCGCCCGGTGCGAGTCGTCGCTCAACACCGGCGTAGTAACCACCGCACTCAGCCGGTCCCGCCGCCCGTCCTCCACGGCTGCACCCACCAGCGCAACGACACCCGCCACATCGGCAACCGTCCCCCGCGACACCAGCCGCCGCCCTCGACGCGCAGTGGGCGCATCCAGCACCAGCCCCCGCTCAGAACTCCAAACCCGAGCCCGTGCACTCCCGAGGTCCAAGGCCACACCCCGCACTCCACCAAACCCGACCAGCCCGCGTTTCACTGGTCGGTTTCCCTCTCACGGTGACAGGCGCCGCAGTACAGGCTCTCCGGGCAGATGCGGAGGCGCGGCAGTTCGATCGGACCGCGGCAGGCCCGGCAGTGGCCGTAGTGGCCCGTGTCCATCCGGTCCAGCGCGGCCTCGACGTCGGCGAGCACCAGCCGGGCCGCACCCACCAACTGCCCGTGCACCTCGTCCACCACAGCACTCCCACCGAAGCCCGCCAGCTGCTCGCGCCGGAACGCACGCTGGTCAAGCAGCTTCGCCCGCAGTACTGCGAGCTCCCCTTGCGGCAGGCCCCCGTTGCGTCGATTGGTCCGAGCCTGGCTGTTCACGAGTCTCCTCAGAGCGCCTGCTGTTGGCAGCGGACGCAGTACCGGACGTACGGCAGGATCTCGAGCCGCCCGACCGGTATCCGGGCGTCGCAGCCGGTGCAGACGCCGTACGTACCGTCCGAGACGCGCTCCACGGCGGCGTCGATCTCCTTGAGCACCAGCCGGATCGCGGTCGTCTGGGCGGTCACCAGGTCCCCGTTGGAGTTCGGCTTGTCGGCCTCCATCGCGTTCAGCTGCGCGAGCCGCGTGTTGCGCTCGTGCTGCAGCCGCTGGAGGGTCTCGTGCACCCGGTGGTCGGCGGGCGCGGTGTTCGGGCTGTTCATGCCCACACCATGGCTGCTGCCGCACGGGTTGCCTATCGGGACCAACACCCATCTTGCGCCGGTACGAACGCCGCCGTGCTGCCATAGTGGCGGAACTCTCGTTCACGGAAGGGGTGTGCCCGCGGTGGCGCTGTTCTGGCGGATCTTCGGTCTCAACGCGGTCGTACTCGGCGCTGCGACCGCCCTGCTGCTGTGGGCGCCGGTGACGGTCTCGGTACCGGTCCTGTTCACCGAGGCGTCCGTACTGATCGGCGGGCTCGCTGTGATGCTGGTGGCGAACGCAGTGCTGCTGCGCGTCGGCCTGGCGCCGTTGGCTCGCCTGAACCGGCGCATGTCCACGGTCGACGTACTGCGGCCCGGTCAACGGCTGCCCGTGCAGGGACACGGCGGCGTACCGGATGTACTGCGGGCTTTCAACGCGATGCTGGACCGGCTGGAGCAGGAGCGGGCTACCAGCGCCGCGCGGGCGCTGTCGGCGCAGGAGTCGGAACGCCGGCGGATCGCGCGCGAGCTGCACGACGAGGTCGGCCAGACGCTGACCGCGGTACTGATGGACCTGAAGCGGGCGGCCGACCGCTCGCCGGATCCGGGGCTGCGGAACGAGCTGGTGCAGGCGCAGGAGACCACGCGCGCGAGTCTGGACGAGGTACGGCGGCTCGCGCACCGGCTGCGGCCCGGCGTACTGGAGGATCTCGGGCTGACCAGTGCGCTGACCGCCCTCGCGGTCGAGGTGTCCGATCACACCGGGCTGGAGATCCAGCGGCGGTTCGACAGCGGGTTGGAGCTGGACGAGCAGACCGAGCTGGTGCTGTACCGGGTCGCGCAGGAGAGCCTGACGAATGTGGCGCGGCACGCGGGTGCTTCGAAGGTCGCGTTGTCGTTGACCGGGGAAGGTTCGGCGGTGGTGCTGCGGATCGAGGACGACGGGCGGGGTGTGGGGCTCGCGCACGAGGGTGCGGGGATCCGTGGGATGCGGGAACGGGCGCTGCTGATCGGCGCGATGCTGGAGGTCGGCGACGGCCCCCACGGCGGCACGCACGTCAGCCTGACCGCACCCGCCGCACGCCCGGTTGCCTTGAGCGAGCGCGCGGACAGCAGCGACTCGTGACCACGAAGATCCTGCTGGCCGACGATCACGCGCTGGTACGGCGCGGCGTACGGCTGATCCTCGACGGGGAATCGGATCTGCAGGTGGTCGCGGAGGCGGCCGACGGCAGCGAGGCGGTGGCGATCTGCCGCCGGGAGCCGGTGGACCTGGCGATCCTCGACATCGCGATGCCGCGGATGACCGGGCTGCAGGCGGCGCGGGAGCTGTCCACGGTCGCGCCGGGCGTGCGGGTGCTGATGCTCACCATGTACGACAACGAGCAGTACTTCTTCCAGGCGCTGAAGGCCGGCGCGTCCGGGTACGTGCTGAAGTCGGTGCTCGACCGGGACCTCGTCGAGGCCTGCCGGGCGACGATGCGCGGCGAGCCGTTCCTGTACCCGGGCGCGATGACCCGGCTGGTCCGCAGCTACCTGGAGCGGGTCCGGCAGGGCGCCGACCTGCCGCGGCAGATCCTCACCGCGCGCGAGGAGGAGATCCTCAAGCTGGTTGCCGAGGGCAACTCGTCGAAGGAGATCGCGGAACTGCTCACGATCAGCGTGAAGACCGTCGAGCGGCACCGGTCGAACATCCTGCAGAAGCTCGGGCTCCGGGACCGGCTGGACCTGACCCGGTACGCGATCCGGGCCGGGCTGCTCGAGCCGTGACTCCCGGCCGTGGATAATGGTATGCCAGATCCGGAGAGAGGTTGCGGGTGTCCGAGACCGAGCGGGTGACGCGGCAGTTGCGGGACGAGATCCTGGACGGCGTCCGCGCGCCCGGCGAGCGGCTCGTCGAGCGTGAGCTGGCGACCGCGCTGGACGTCAGCCGAGTGCCGGTGCGGGAGGCGCTCAAGGCACTGGTCGGCGAGGGGTTGGTGACGCTGCGGCCGCGGTCGTGGGCGGTGGTCCGGACGTTCACCGACGCCGACATCGCGGACCTGATCGAGGTCCGGACGGCCTTCGAGCCGCTGACGTTCCGGCTGGCGGCGGAACGGCGTACCCGCGAAGGGCTGGAGCGCGTACGGGCAACCCTCGACGAGCACCTGGCCGCCGCGAAGTCCGGCAACGCCGTACTGGCCCGACGTAAGGCGGCCGACTTCCACGAGCAGGTCACGGAGCTCGCCTCCAACGAGCTACTGCTCGAGATCGAACGCCCCCTCCGCAGCCGGATGCGCTGGCTGCTGACCCAGCACGACGACCTGCTCGGCGTCGCGCGGCAACACCGCGACCTCTACGCCGCGATCGCCAACCGCGACGCCACCCTCGCCGAACAGTTGGCCGCCGATCATCTCGCCCAGGCCCGGACGATCCTCCGCAACCTCCGCGCGCCCGGTTGAGCACGTTTGGTATACCATTCATCGCATGACCTCCTTGCTGCTTGCTGACGTGCGCCCTTGGGGCGGCGACGCGGTCGACGTGACGATCGTCGACGGCGTCATCTCGGACCTCTCCCCCGCCGGCACCGGCGGCCCTGGCAGCACAGCGGACGATCGGATCGAGGGGCGCGGGCTGCTCGCACTGCCGGGGTTCGTGAACGCGCACGCGCACGTGGACAAGAGCTGGTGGGGTCTGCCGTGGGTCTCGTACGGCGGTCAGCCGACCACGCAGGGCCGGATCGCGCACGAGCGCGCCGAGCGGGACAAGTACGGGATCCCGAGCGTCAAGGGCGCCACGGCGGTGCTGCGCGAGTTCCTCCGGCACGGTACGACGGCCACCCGCACCCACGTCGACGTCGACCTCGGCGTCGGGCTGCGCGGGATCGCGAACGTCCGCGCGGCGGCTGCCGAGCTGAACGGCGCGGTCGAGATCGAGCTGGTCGCGTTCCCGCAGGACGGGGTACTGCGGCGACCCGGCGTACTCGACCTGCTCGACCAGGCCGCCGCCGAGGGTGCGACCAGCATCGGCGGCCTGGACCCGGCGTCGATCGACCGCGACCCGGTCGGCCAGCTGGACGGCCTGTTCGGGATCGCGGCCCGGCGTGGGGTCGGGATCGACCTGCACCTGCACGACCGCGGCGACCTCGGCGCGTTCCAGTACGAGCTGATCGCCGAGCGCACGGTCCAGGCGGAGCTGCAGGGCAAGGTGAACGTGTCGCACGGGTTCGCGCTCGGCGAGCTGGCCCCGGCACGGCGCTCGGAGCTGGTGGAGCTGCTCGGCGAGGCCGGGATCTCCTGGACCACGGTCGCCCCGCCGACCTCGGCGCCGCTGCCGTTCCGCGAGATGCGGGCGGCGGGCGTGCCGATCGGCCTCGGTACGGACGGCATCCGCGACCTGTGGTCGCCGTACGGCGACGGTGACCTGCTGCAGATCGCCCGCGGGTTCGCCCGGCTGCACGGGCTCCGGACGGACGAGGACCTGACGTACGCGGTGCAGCTCGCGACGACGTACGGCGCGGCGTTCGTGCACCGGGAGAACCACGGTCTCACCGTCGGTGCGCGGGCGGACATCGTGCTGCTGGACGCGGAGAACGCGCCGGACGTCCTGGTCCGCGCGCCGCGCCGGGAGCTGGTGATCGCCGGCGGGCAGGTCGTCGTCCGCGACGCCGAACTCCAGGTGTGAGTACCGCGACAGTCGTCGGGCGGACGCTCGGCTCGTTGCGGGACAACCGGGCGTTCCGGTTGCTGTGGTTGTCGAACCTGTCCTTCGCGAGCGCAGCGAGCGAAGCATGAGCAGAGCTTCGGCGGGGTGTGGACGCAGACGCTCGTGCTCGGGTGGCTCGCGTACGAGACCACCCACTCGGACTTCCTCGTCGCGGTGTTCACCGCCGTACGGCTGGCGCCGCTGCTGCTCGGGCCGTTCTCGGGGGCGTTCGCGGACCGGCACAACCGGGTCCGGCTGCTGATCATCGCGGCGTCGTGGGCGCTGGTCGCGGTCAGTACCGTGGCCACGCTCGCGTCGCTCGGCAGAGCGTCGTACTGGGTGCTGGTCGTCGGCGGGCTGGCGATCGGGCTTGCGCAGTCACCGTCGCAGCCGGCGCGCGCGTCGCTGGTGATGGACCTGGTCGGCCGGGACAACATCAGCAACGCGAACGCGCTGAACTCGATGGCGCTGAACATGACCCAGGTGATCGGGCCCGCGCTCGGCGGTCTGATGATCACCGCACTCGGCGCTCCGGCCGCGCTGTGGGTGTCGACGTTCTGGTACGCCGTCTCCCTGGTCATGCTGCTGCCGCTGCGGGAGTACGGTCAGGTGGTCGGCGGGCGCACCGGGTCGGCGATCCGGATGGTCAGCAGCGGGCTCCGCGAGATCGCCCGGAACCGGCTGGCATCGACGGTCCGGCTGGTCACGCTGGCCGCGAACACGATGCTCTGGCCGGTGGCGCAGTCGTTCATGCCGGTGTTCGCGCAGGAGTCCCTCGGGCTGAACGCGGCCGGCCTGGGCTGGCTGCTCACCTGCGCGGGCGTCGGCGGCCTGACCGGCTCCCTGGTGATCGCCTGGCTGGGCGATTTCCGCTTCAAGGGCGGCATGTACCTGGTCGGTACGTCGCTGTGGGGCGCACTGTGGGCGTTGTTCGCGCTCTCGCACAACGTGATGCTGTCGTTCGTCCTGATGACCGCGATCGGCGTGATGAGCGCGGCGTTCGGCATACTGCAGACCACGCTGCTGCTGATGACCACGCCCGAGCCCTTGCACGGCCGAGCGTTAGGTGTCCAGGAACTGGCCATCGGCATCATGCCGGTCGCCTCGCTGGCCCTAGGCGCTTTCGCTGAACGCTACGGCGTCAACATCACCACCTTTGTCAGCGCGGTCCTCCTGGTGACCAGCCTGGTGGCCTTGGCCCTCTGGACCCCAGCACTCCTCCGTTACAGCGGCTATCGTGACCACGGTGAGAGTACGGCGGGTCTACGACGACGCACAGCCGGATGACGGCGCACGGGTGCTGGTGGACCGCCTGTGGCCTCGGGGTGTGAGTAAGGAACGAGCTCACCTGGACGAGTGGTGCAAGGAGATCGCCCCGTCCAACGAGCTGCGGGAGTGGTACGGCCATGACCCCGAGCGGTACGACGAGTTCGCACGGCGCTACCAGCAGGAGCTGAAGGAGCCGGAGCGAGCTGCAGCATTCACACACCTCCAGGAACTGGCTCAGCGCCCGTTGACGCTGCTGACCGCTACCAAGGACGTAGAGATCAGCCAGGCTGCCGTTCTTGCCGGGCTACTCGACGAGCGCTGAGCGGGAACCTTTCTCGACGGTCCGACACGAGAGGGGTGTCAGACAGTTCGAGATCGGAGGGTGCATGCGCAGCGACCCGGGAACCGGCCTATGAGCGGCGTGCAGCTGGTCCAGCACGGACCGCCGCTCGACGCCGGTCCGCCAGGATCCGATCGCATCCTCTGGGAGCGCGCCGCGGAAGGAGACGGCGAGGCGTTCGGGCAGCTGTACGACCGGCACGCCCGGGCGGTCTACGCGTTCCTGTACCGCCGGACCGGTTCGTGGAGTGACGCCGAGGACCTCACGTCCTCGGTGTTCCTGCACGCCTGGCGGCGGCGTACGGACGTCGTACTCGACCGCGACTCCGCCCTCCCCTGGCTGCTCCGCGCCGCCGACTACACGGTCCGCAACGAGTGGCGCGCCAAGCTCCGCTACCGCCGGGCGGTCGCGGCCGCGCACGTACTGGTCGCCGACGTCCGCGATCACGCCGACGACGTCGCCGGCCGGCTGGACGACGACCGGCGGATCCAGGAGGCGCGGAGGTTGCTGAAACGTCTGCCGAAGCAGGAGCGCGAGATCGTCGAGCTCTGCATCTGGGCCGGCCTCGACCAGCAGGCCGCCGCGGTCGCCCTCGACGTACCACTCGGCACCGTCAAGTCCCGGCTGTCCCGGGCCCGCAAACACCTGCGTGAGCTGAACCTTCTCACTTCCCTGGAGCCACCGGCATGACCACCACACCACCAGACCTCCGCCCGGAGACCCGCGCCCGTCAGCGTGCCGAGCTGGCCGCGATCGTCGGCCACGAGGCGACCCGCAAACCCCGCAACCACGCCGTACCGCTGCTCGCCGCTGCGGCCGTCGCCGCCGTCACGGCGGGCCTAGCGTTCGGCGTACCGGCGCTCCGCCACAACACTGCCCCGGATCCGGCCGCCGGGACGAAGCAGCCGCTCGCGCCGCTGAGCGAGGCGGACAAGGCCCGCTTCGGCAAGATCTGTTCGACGCGGGTGCCGCTGCCGCTCGACCGGTTGCCGCAGGACCCGTACACGGTGCTCGACGCGTTCCGATTCGCGAATCCGCCGTCCGGCACCTACGCGACCGCCTTTGTGGTCGTCCGGACCCACGGCATGTTGTCGTCGTGTGGCTTCGGCTCCGGCGGCGAACTGCGGACGGCGATCCCGCGGTTCCCGCAGCACGCGTTGTACGACGTGGTCAACGCCGGCCAGGTCGGCACCGGCACCTACACCTCGCAGGTCACCCGGATCACCGTTGCTGTCGGCAACGGAAAGGCCGTCGAGTCCGTCCTGCGGCACGGGTACTACTACACCGCCCTGCCGTTCGTACACAGCCCGCGCGGGCCCTATGTCGTTCGTGCGTACGACGCAGCCGGCAAGCAGGTGTACGACAGCCGGCGGTCCGAGGCCGAGCTGCGAGCCCGCTGTTACCGGGACGCGCAGGGCAAGGTGATCGCCTCGACGACCGCCAACCCGCATCCGGACCCCAAGACCTGCCGGCCGACCTACGTCTGGAAGTACCTGCCGGACTAAGGCCGCAGTACGACGCTCGACTCCGCGGTGAGTGCCAGGAACGTCAGGGACTCCTGCAGGTACAGCTGAACGCTGTCGGCGTCGTGGGACAGGTAGCCGATCGACAGGTCCTGGCCGAGGTGCAGCTCGTAGTCACCGCCTCTGGTCGACACCAGCAGGGCGCCTTCGAGAGCAGGTGCCCAGATGATCTCGCCGTCCCCGATCAGCCGGGCCAGGTGGTCGCGGATCGGGTACCCGTGGTCGGTCGTCTCGGCCACGGCCGTGTAAGCGTCAGCGGACAGGAGCAGGCTGTACGGACCGGCCACCCCAGCCAGTCGCAGCGCGCGCAGTGCCTGCGCCACGGTGTCCGGGAGCTCGCGTGCCGCACCCGGCAGCGCCAGTACGTCGTTGGACGTGCTCGGTGCGAG
>NZ_DASRVN010000253.1:0-10904 GCF_035655035.1 Kribbella sp.
ACGCGATGTGGACCCGCGCCCGCGGCTGGGCCCTGTGGAAGGCGCTCATCACCGAGAACCTCCCGATCATCGAGACCGTCCTGGACGACCACGTCACACGAACGCGCTGACGCCCTCGTACTCCCCCGCCGGAGCGGCGCCGACGGTCTCGTACTCGAGCAGCAACAGCCCACTCGGCGTCGCCTCATGCCCAGTCAACCGCAAGCCCGCAGCCTCCCCCGGCGTCAACAACCGCCGCCCCGCCCCGACGACAGTCGGCGCCACCACCAACCGCACCACATCAACCACCCCAGCACCGAGAAGCGCCCGCCCCAAGCGCCCACTCCCGTGCACCTGCAACTCCCCTTGGGCCTTGAGCTGCTTGACATCTTCTAGCGACCTCAGCACCGTCACCGGACCCCAACCACCTTCGCCCATCGTGGTACTCACGACGTACTTGGGAAGCGAGTTCATCAGCTCGGCAAACGGATCATCCGGATCGGTGATCTCCGGCCAGTCCCGCGCGAACGCCTCGTACGTCCGCCGCCCCAGCACCAGCCCGTCCGCGAGCCGCAACCACTCGGCCGCCCGCCGTACGAACACCTCGTCCATGAACGGCACCAGCCACCCGCCCCGCGTGAACCCGTCACTCGTGTCCTCGCTCGGCGACCCCGGCCCCTGACAGACCCCGTCCAGCGACACGAACTCCGTGAGTACGAGCCTCATCCCTCGACCACCGTCGCGAGCTGCTTGATCACGGTGCCCCACCCGTCCGCGAACCCGAGGTCCGCGTGCCGCAGCCGGCTGGCCGGATCGCCGTGCCGCGCGATCATCCGGTACTGCGTACCGTCCGCGTGGTCGGCCAGCAATACCTCCGCCGTGACCGCGATCGGCCGCGGAGCCGCGGGACGCCAGGTGCTGTTGATCGCGTTCGTGAACACCAGCCGTTCGAGATCCTCCACCACCAGGAAGCACGCGTCGAGATGCGGCCCGAACGCCGTACCGTCGTCGCTCAGCTCCGTCACCAGCCCGCCGCCCGGCCGCAGCTCGAGACGCCGTACCCGGCAGACCGCCGGCGCCGGCACCCACCATCGCTCGAACCGCTTCGGATCGCTCCACGCGTTCCAGACCTTCGCCCGCGGCGCCCGCATGACGCGCTCCACGACCAGGTCCAGCTCGGGATCGAACTCTGCCTTCACACGTCCTCCTCGGTGACGAAGCGCTCCAGCCTGTCGGTGCGCTCTTCCCAGATCCGCCGCTGCTCGGCCAGCCAGTCGTCGACGACCGCCAGCCGTTCGCGGTTCAGGACGCAGGTCCGCACCCGGCCGGTCTTGACCGTGCGGATCAGCCCGTTCGACTCGAGCGTCCGGACGTGCTTCATGAACGACGGCAGCGTGATCGGGTACTCGGCGGCGAGCTCGCCAACACTGGTCGGGCCGCGGCCGAGCCGCCGGATCACGCTCCGGCGGGTCGGGTCGGCCAGTGCGACGAACACTCCGTCGACCTCATACTGTGCCATGAGGCTAAGTATTGCGTTCGTTCAATACTTAGCGCAAGGGCTAAGTGTTTCGGGCTGAAAGACCCCGCCTCCGACTGCTTTGGAGACGGGGTTTTCTGCTGACGGTCAGTCGCGGGTGAGCTTGCGGTGCGTCACCCGGTGCGGGCGGGCCGCCTCCGGGCCGAGGCGCTCCAGCTTGTTCGCCTCGTAGGACGCGAAGTTGCCCTCGAACCAGAACCAGTTCGCCGGCTCGTCGTCGGTGCCCTCCCAGGCCAGGATGTGGGTCGCGACGCGGTCCAGGAACCACCGGTCGTGGGACACGACCACCGCACAGCCCGGGAACTCCAGCAACGCGTCCTCGAGCGACTGCAGGGTCTCGACGTCCAGGTCGTTGGTCGGCTCGTCGAGGAGCAGCAGGTTGCCGCCCATCTTCAGCGTCAGGGCCAGGTTCAGCCGGTTCCGCTCGCCGCCGGACAGGACGCCGGTGGGCTTCTGCTGGTCCGGGCCCTTGAACCCGAACGAGGCGACGTACGCGCGGCTCGGCATCTCGAAGTTCGCGACCTTGATGTGGTCGAGGCCGTCGGACACCTGCTCCCAGACGGTCTTCTTCGGGTCCAGGCCGCCGCGCGACTGGTCGACGTACGAGATCTTCACCGTCTCGCCGAGCTTCAGCGAGCCCGCGTCCGGCTGCTCCTCGCCGACGATCATCCGGAACAGGGTCGACTTGCCGACGCCGTTCGGGCCGACGACACCGACGATGCCGGCCCGCGGCAGGCTGAAGCTCAGGCCGTCGATCAGCTTGCGGTCACCGAAGCCCTTGACCAGCTTGGACGCCTCGAGCACGGTGCTGCCCAGCCGCGGACCGGCCGGGATGTTGATCTCGTCGATGTCCAGCTTCCGGTTGCGCTCGGCCTCGGCCGCGAGCTCCTCGTAGCGCGCCAGCCGTGCCTTGCTCTTGGTCTGCCGGGCCTTCGCGTTCGACCGGACCCACTCGAGCTCGCGCTCCAGGATCTTCTGCCGCTTGGCGTCCTTCTGCCCCTCGACCACCAGCCGCTGCTGCTTGGTCTCCAGGTACTTCGAGTAGTTGCCCTCGTAGCCGTACGTCCGGCCGCGGTCGAGCTCCAGGATCCACTCGGCGACGTTGTCCAGGAAGTACCGGTCGTGGGTGATGGCCATCACGGCACCCGGGTATTTCTGCAGGTGCTGCTCCAGCCAGAGCACGGACTCGGCGTCCAGGTGGTTGGTGGGCTCGTCGAGCAGCAGCAGGTCCGGCTGCTGCAGCAGCAGCTTGCACAGCGCGACCCGGCGGCGCTCACCACCGGAGAGGTTGTCGACGATCGCGTCCGGCGGCGGGCAGCGCAACGCGTCCATCGCCTGCTCGAGCTGGGCGTCGATGTCCCAGGCGTTGCGGTGGTCGAGCTCGGTCTGCAGGTCACCCATCTCGGCCAGCAGCGTGTCGTAGTCCGCGTCCGGGTCGGCCAGCTCGGCGGAGATCTCGTTGAAGCGGTCGAGCTTCTGCTTGGTGTCGCCGACCCCCTCCTCGACGTTCTCCAGCACGGTCTTGCCCTCGGTCAGCGGCGGTTCCTGGAGCAGGATCCCGACCGTCGAGTCGTCGGCCAGCCGCGCCTCGCCGTTGTTCGGGTGCTCGAGGCCGGCCATGATCTTGAACAGCGAGGACTTGCCGGTGCCGTTCGGGCCGACCACGCCGATCTTCGCGCCGGTCAGGAAGTTCAGCGTGACGTTGTCGAGAACGACCTTGTCGCCGTACGCCTTCCGGACGTTGCGAAGCGTGTAGATGAATTCCGCCATACCCCAGAGCCTATGTGCTCCGCCGGTCGCTTTCCCAACCGGTTGTCCACAGCCGCGAACTTCACCCGCCCCCACCACCCCCGATCGGTGCACCTTCTCCGTCGACAACACACCCCTCGACCGGAAGGCACCCCATCATGAGCCTCGGTGACACCTACATCACAGTCGTGGGCAGGATCGGCAGCGAACCCGACTTCAAGGAGCTCGGGCAGACTCCGCAGGTCAGCTTCCGGCTCGCCTCCACCCCACGCCAGTTCGAGAAGGCTCTCAACAGCTTCGTGGACAAGCCGACCACGTGGTACACGGTCGAATGCTGGCGATCCCTGGCCCGCAACGCCTTCGAATCCATCGGCGTCGGGCATCCGGTCATCGTCACCGGCCGCCTCAGGACGCACGAGTGGACGGACGACTCCGGCGAACAACGCAGCCGCATCGTTCTCGAGGCCTTCTCGCTCGGCCACGACCTCAGCCGCGGTACGTCGACCTTCACCAAGAACGCACCGCGGACCGCCTCGTTCGAATCCACCCCGCGGACACCCGAGGTGACCGCCGCGCCGTACCCACCCGACGAGTTCACCACCACCCCGCTCCCCCTGTCCGCGGAACACCCGGCGGCGGAAGCGGCCTGACTATGTCACCGTTGACTTATATAAGCCCGGCCCGGCATTCTGGGCACCTACCCAGTAACCGACCAGAAGAGGGAACCACCCGTGATCGACATCCTCGAGCACATCAACGCGGTCCAGCGCGAGGTCAGCCGCACCGGCGAGACCGTGACGGTCGTGATGCGCCGCACGTACCGGGCCGAGCCGGCCGAGGTGTGGGACGCCCTCACCGACCCGGAGCGGATGCGCCGCTGGTTCATGCCGGTGAGCGGCGACCTGAAGGTCGGCGGCTCGTTCCAGCTGGAGGGCAACGCCGGCGGCGAGATCCTCGAATGCGATCCCCCGAAGCGTTTCAAGGTGACCTTCGGCGGCCCCAACAGCCTGGTCGAGCTGCGGCTCCTCCCCGGAGCCGATTCCTCGACCGACCTCGAGCTCGAACACTCGATGGACGCGGCACCGGCCCCCGGCGGCGCCGGCGCCCTCTGGGTCGGCCCCGGCTGGGACGGCGGCCTGCTGGGCCTCGCGCTCTACGTCAACGGCGAGCTGCCAGCGGATGCGGACCCGACCGCCATGGCCAACTCCGCCGAGGTGATCAAGTACAACGAGTACTCCGTCCGCGCCTGGATCGAGGCCGTCCGCGCCTCCGGCACCACCTCCGAGGAGGACCTCCTCAGCACGGCCAGGACTTCCTTGTCCCAGTACGCCCCCGACGCCACCCTCTGACACCCTCAGCTGGTCGGCAGCACGTCCCGGCGCGCGCAATGCGCCGGGACGGCGCGGGCCGATCGCCAGCTCTACTGCCGAGCGATGGCCAGGCTGTCGCGGCACTTGGTGTACGCCGCGAGCTCGTCGCGTGCCGGCGCCACAACGTGGCTGTCGGCAACCTTCACCAGCTCCTCCCGGAGCGCCTTCGACACCTGTCGCGAGCGCCGCAGCGCCCCGTTGGTAGCGAAGACCCGGCAGAGGAAGGACAGCGCCAGCCCCAGCACGGCACCACCGACCAGCATGATCCAGGCGTACGGAATGCCGTTCCACTCCGGCAGCGGCGGATCGTTCAGATGCGCGATTCGCGTTACCAGCAAGGCGATCAGCCACGCGGCACCGCCGAGCGTCACCAGGAACAGCAACCACTGCACGATCCGGGCGAAACTCCACCAGCCCGGATTGCTGGACACCCCGAGGTCGGTCCGCGCGACCGCCTGGTCGAGCTCGTCCCCGAGCGACTCCTCGCGCCGCCGGATCGCCGTCCGCACCGAATCAGCCCACGGCCGCGACAGACCCTCAGCAGCCTTGTTCGTGATCGTGCGCACCGCCGCGTCCATCCGGGCACGCTGCACCGGAGTTGCCGCAGGCAACGAAGAACGCGCGATCGCGACCTCGCTGGACGCCGACTTGCGCAACGCCTTGCCCTGTTCGCGCGACACCTGGTCGCCGTGCAACCGGCGCAGCGGGTCCGGCCGGAACCGCCCGATCCACTTCGTCAACGGCCACCCGGTCGCCGCCCGGGCACGCTGGAGGTACGAGCGCCGTACGGCGTCCGACACCACCGTCAGCCCGCTCGCGTCCGACAGCGACTCGACGAGCTCGGTGACATCGTCGTCGGCGATCTCCGGGGTCTTGGCGTTGCCGCACTGGCTCGCCATCCGGTCCGACACCCGGTCGACATCGGCCGCGAGCCGCTCCCGCGCGGAGCGCTTGTTGCTGACCCGCTTGACCAGCAGCGAGCGGATCTCATCCAGCCCGTCACCGCTGACCGCCGACGTGGCAACGATCGTCGGGTTCTTCAGGCCGTCCGACCTGATCAGCTTGTCGAGGTCTTCCAGGCAGCTCTTCCGCTGCTCCGGCGTCAGCTTGTCGATGTGGTTCAGCGCGAACACCATCACCCCGGAATGCGAGGCGAACGGTTTGATGTACCGGTTGTGCAGCGCCGCGTCGGCGTACTTCTGCGGGTCCACCACCCAGATCAGCAGATCGACCAGCTCGACGAGCCGGTCGACGATCAGGCGGTGCTCGACCTCGGTCGAGTCGTGGTCGGGCAGGTCCAGCAGGACCAGGCCGTCCAGGTCCTCAGAGTGCGCTTCCTCGAGCGAGCTGCGGTGCTGCACCTGGTGCCGGCGCGGAATGCCCAGCCAGCTCAGCACCTCACCGGCCGGCTCGTCACCCCAGACACAGGCCAGCGGCATCGAGCTGGTCGGCCGCCTGGTCCCGATCGCGGCCAGGTCCAGCCCGGTCAGCGCGTTGAACAGCGACGACTTCCCGGAGCCGGTCGCGCCGGCGAGCGCGACCACCGTCAGGTCGCCCGACATCCGCAGCCGTTGCCCGGCGCGGTCGACGATCTGCGCGGCCTCGGTGAGTACCACCGGGTCCAGCCGTCCGTCGCCGGCCTTGGCGGCCACCTCGAGCGCGTCGATCTTCTTCAGGACATCGGTCTCCGCCCGGGCGGGCGTCTCGACCGTATCCACTGTTTCCGTCACGTGCAGTCCTCCACCGCGCGCGCGGCCTCGGTCAGTTGCCTGGCCGTCTCGGCGTCGACCGGATGCTGGTCAAGGACAGCCAGATAGCGGGCGAATTCGGCATCCATCAGGGCATGAACCTTACCGTCAAGGTCCTCGCGTGCCTTGTCGACCATGCCCTGAACTGCCTTCTCGCCGAAAACTGCCTCCAGCAACCGCTGCCCGACGACCGCGCTGCCGGCGCCCGCACTGGCCTGAGCACCCTTCGGGATCCCGGCCGCGCTGGCGAACATCACCACCATCAGCGAAAGGCCCAGCCCGTTGACGCCGTACTCCAGGATCTTCGCCGTCGACTTCTTGTCCGCGCCTTCGGTACGGACGAGGTCCAGCACGAACGCCTGCCACTCCCGCACTGTCCGGCTCGCCGCGGCCGGGAACTGCTCGGACATCGCGCCCAACGAAGCCACCACATCGTTGCCACCGGCACCGGCCTTCCCGGCCCCGGACTTACCAGCCTTCTCCGCGGACGCACCAGCCCGGCCGCCCGCCGCACCGGCCTTCCCGGCGGACGCATCGGCCGCCGCCGCCGTCGTACCAGCAGCCTGTCCAGCAGGCGCGGCAACCCTCCAGGGCGGCGTAGCCGCGTTCCCAGCAGACTGTCCAACGGGCTCAGCGTTCCCGCCGTCGGCTCCCGCAGCAGCGAGCAACTGCCGTCCTGGAGCAGTGCCCTGCCACGCTTTCTCAGCCCGCTCCGCCGCAGCGGTCGCGTGCTCGCTCAGCAACGACTCCAACCCGGACTGGATCGCGTCACTGACGTCACGTGTCTCAGCCGGCTTGTTCCCCAGCGAGCTCTTCAGCCGATCACGCAACCGCCCACCGTTGGACTGCAGCCCCTTCAGCAGCTCACCGGTCCCGACGAACTGCTGCCACCGCGCCAGCACCTCGCCGCGCAGCACCGTCCCGTCCTGGCACGCCTTCGCGATGTCCTTGACACCCTGGTCGTACGCCGACTCCGCCGACGATCGCAGCTCGAGAGCCGTGTCGGCCTGCGCCTTGACCGCGGCGGCGAACGGCGGAGTCTTCTTCACCATCGCACTGACCGCACCCTGCAGCGTGCGGCGTACCACGCCCGCCCGCGCCTCGGCGTCAGCCGCCAGGTCGATCAGCCAGTCCTTGATCCCGGCAACGGCCTGCTGCGGCAACATCCCGTTGCCGTCGACAACCGTCTCCTGGATCGAGAACAGCGGCGAGTCACCCAGCCCACGTTCGAGCAGCATCTGCGCGAGGTGGCCCGTGATGTCGTCGATCGTCTCGCTAGGCGCCCGGTCGAGCACCACGGCAACCGCGGTACTGCGGTCCGACGCGCTCTGCAAGAACTCCCACGGCACCGCGTCGGAGTACCGCGCCGCCGTCGTCACGAACAACCACAGATCGGCCGCCGCCAGCAGCTGCGTCGCGAGATCCCGGTTCGCCTCGACGACGGAGTCGATGTCCGGCGCATCCAGGATCGCCAGCCCCCGCGGCACGCTGTCGGCCGCAACCAGCCGCAACTGCCCCGCTTCCTCCATCCCGCCGGGCTCCTCGGAGGCGGTCCGCGCCATCCCCGGCAACACCCGGTCCCCGACGAACCAGTCCGCATCCGCCGGGTGATGAATCAGCACCGGCGACCGGGTCGTCGGCCGCAACACACCCGGCTCACTGACAACCTTGCCGATCACCGTGTTCACCAGCGTCGACTTACCGGCCCCCGTAGACCCACCGACAACCGCCAGAATCGGAGCTTCCAACTGCACCAACCGCGGCAACAAATAGTCGTCCAGCTGATCCAGCATCGCCTTCTGCTGCTGCCGAGCCTCATCAGCCCCCACCACCTCGAGCGGCAACTGACTCCCCGCCAACACCCCCCGCAACTTCATCAACGCAGTAATCAAAGCCATAGCAGCCTGCTCAGCCGCCAACCTCCCAGCCAACTCCTCCGCAGTCAGCCCACCCCCATCCCCACCATCAGCCGCCGCCTCCCCGTCGGCCCCATCCCCACCGTCAGACACCCCACCGTCAGGCGCCGCCCCACCGCCAGAAGCCGCCCCACCGCCAGAAGCCTCTCCACCGTCAGCCGCAGCGTCTTCCTCGGCCCCGGCACCTTCCTCGGCCCCGGCACCTTCCTGGGCCCCGTCACCGTCCTCAGACCTGTCACCGTCCTCAGACCCGGCAGCATCGTCGGCCCCGGCACCACTCTCAGATCCAGCACCACTCTCAGACACCGGACCGTCCTGGGAGGCAGCACCACCAGCGTCACCACCCGCATCAGCCGCCCGCACCCCCTCAGCACGCTCAGCCGAGCTCTCCCCACCATCCGCCGAACTCGCCCCGCCATCCACCAGACTCGCGGTGCCGTCCACCGGACTCGCGCTGCCGTCCACCGGGCTACCCGCGCCATCCTCCGAGTCCCCCACACCAGACTCCGACGCATCCGAACCAGACTCCGAAGCCGCGTCCTCCGCACCCCGGCCGCCTGCCACACCGCCAGCAGCCCCACCAGCCGCAGCCTCACCAACAGCCACGTGCCCGGACGCATGATCCCCATCCGTAGCACCCGACGACAGCTCAGATCCACGATCGCCAGCGGCATGCCGCCCGACATGCTCCCCAATCAGCCCACCAGCCTCAACCCCACCATCGGGCCGAGCGGACGCAGCGTCACCACCACCAGCATCTCCCGCGGAACCTCCAGCCTCCCCCGCAGCGACCGCGTCAGACCCACCGACAGTCCCGCCGGCCGCAACTTCCGCCGCGCCCTCCGCCGCGCCGGCCTCGCGGTCGGCTGCCTCGGGCACACCGTCCGCTGCGTCGCCGACCGCCGCGGGACCTGCCCCGTCTGCCGCACCCTCGGTCGCGTCGCCCTCAGCCGCGGGACTCGGGCCGTCGGCCGACACCGCTGCGACGGGGCCACCGTCGGCCCGGCCACCTGCAGCGGCCATGCCCTCGCCCGTGTCAGCTCCCGCCGCAGTCGTCGCATCATCTGCGGGGTCGGATCCAGCTGCGTCTGCCCTGCCCTCTGCCGAGCCGATTGTGACGGACCCACCGTCTGGCTGCTCACCTGCAGCGGTCGTTCCCTCCCCCGCGTCAGCTCCCGACGCAGTCGTCGCATCTGCGTGGCCGGATCCAGTTGCGTCCGTCGAACCGCCTGCCTGGTCGGCCGTGGCTGCCGAGGCGTCCCCGGGCACAGTCGCCCCGTCTGTAGCGTCCACCGGAGCGGGCTCGACTGCCTTGGAGGCGTCCTCCACCGAGCCCGGCGCGGAAGCGCCGATGCTGCCGTCCGCCGAACCGGGCGCCGCTGCGCTGACGCTGCCGTTCGCCGAGTCCGGCGCGGCCGCATCGTCGGCGTGTACCGGACTGTGTGCAGTCGGGTCTGCCGCGCCGGCTGCGGCGGGCGCAGGGTCTGCGGACGCGGTTGTGGCCTCGGCCGTGGGCTGCGTCGTGCTCCCCACCGTGGGCCCGGGCGCTGCCTCACTCGTAGGCTCCGCCGTGGGGTCAGTCGTGGGCTCGGGCGTTCCCTCGGGTTGGTTCGGGGTCGAGGACGGCTGGTTGGGGTCCTTCGGGAGGCCCACGATGATGTTGCCGAACTCAAGGGGGAAGCCGTCCGCGGATTCGTCAGGTTCGTAGACGACGCCTACTGCTGGACGGGAGGGGTTGCGAGGGGTCGCGGGTACGGCCGCGTCGTCTGCGGTCGGGGTTGCTGGAGCGCTGGCCGCCGACGCATCAGTCGAGGCGTCAGCATTCGGCGAGGTCGTCGTACCGCTGGTCGTCGTCCCGGCGGACGCAGGCCTGCCCGTCGCCTCCGTGGTCGTCCCAGAGGCCGGGGTCGCGGACGTTGGGGCGTCGGGTTCGGTGGTGGCTGGCGGATGCTCTGCGGTGTCGGTCGGCTCGGCTGAGGCGTGGCCGGCAGCGGTGCCGTTGGGTGCCGTCGCTCCGTCGGCCGGCGAGGCGTCGGTGGGCTCGACCGGTGTGTTCGGGGTGGATCCGGCAGCGCTCGCAGCCACGTCGGCGTCGGTCGCGGCGGTCGCCTCCGCGTCGGTCGTGTCGGTGGGCTGGGCGGTATCCGCGGAGGAGGCTTGCGGCTGGTTGGCCGGGTCGGCGGCGCTTGCGGAGGGCGCAGTGGGGGATGCCTCGCCGTCGTCCGTGCTCGTGGTCGTTGCGGAGGCGGACGCATGCGAGTCGGTGCCGGTGGCTGAGCTGACGGCGCCGGCCCTGTCCTGGGGCGTGGCGGCGTCGGTTGCGGCCTGGCCGCGCGTGGCAGAGGTATCGCTGGACACGGAGGTATTCCCGGGCGCGGAGGTCTCGCTGGACGCCGAGACGTCGCCAGGCACGGAGGTGCCGCCGGAGGCGGAGGTGTCGCCGGGCACGGAGGTGCCGCTCGGCGCGGAGATGTCTCCGGAGGCGGACGTGCCGCTGGGCGCGGAGGAGCCGCGCGACGCGGAGGTGTCTCCGGAGGCGGGGGTGTCGCTGGGTGAAGGGGTGTCGGTGGGCGTGGGTGGGTCGTTGGGTGGGGTGGTGTTGGGG
>NZ_DASRVN010000254.1:0-12336 GCF_035655035.1 Kribbella sp.
CGCCCGACGAACGTCACCGCCGCACCGGCAGCAGCCAGCCGGCCACCCACGTAGCAGCCGACGCCGCCGGCACCATAGACCGCGATCATGCGAACAACGTACCGAAGGACAGGAGATGTCTGGGTTCGTTCCGGGACGGAGCGGACACCTCCTGTCCTTGTACAGAGTCCCCGGGGAAACCCGACCAAAGGAAACCCGGGGAACTCCTGATCAGCCGGGGCGGTTGGCCGGTCGCCGGCTGTAACCGGCCAGCGGCCGGGTGGAGACGTGTTCGTGGTCGCCCGGGTCGTAGTGCGCGGCGCACTCGCCGGAACCGTGGCGGCGTGCCGACTTGGCGAACGTGAAGGTCTCGAGGCCGACGGCGTACACGCTCCACAGCGCGAAGCCGAGCGAGGCCAGGGCGATCAGGATCAGTGGAAGCGCGATGACAGCACCCATGGCGGGCCTCCGTTTCTGCCAACTCTCCCGGTACCCCGATCGCCGGATCTCAGACGTACTTCGCTAGTGCAGTCGTACTCGTGGATCGAGTACGGCGTAGCCGATGTCGACCAGGATGTTGGCCACCACCACGGCGGCGGAGGCGAACAGGACGATGCCGATGATTACCGGCAGGTCCTGCTGGTTGATCGCGACCACCGCGGTCTGGCCGAGCCCGGGCAGGCTGAACACGGTCTCGGTCACGACCACGCCGCCGACCAGCTGCCCGAGGTCGATCCCGAACTGCGTGACCACCGGCGTCAGCGCGCTGCGCAGGCCGTGGACGTAGATCACCCGGTTCTCCCGGATGCCCTTCGACCGCGCGGTCCGGATGTAGTCCTCGCCGAGCACGTCCAGCATCGAGGCCCGGGTCAACCGGGTGTACGTTGCCGCCAGCAACAGTGCGAGCGCGATCCAGGGCAGGAACAGGTGCTGGAACCAGGGCCCGAAACCCCCGGTCAGCGGCGCGTACCCGCCGGCCGGGAACCAGTGGAAGCCGGCCAGCGTGAGACGGAAGTACAGGAAGTACAACAGCAGCAGCCCGAGCAGGAACGACGGGAACGAGTAGAAGAACAGCGAGAACAACGTCAGCCCGCGGTCCGCCAGCGACCGTGGGTGGACCGCCGAGACGACCCCGTTGAAGACGCCCAGCAGCAGCCAGAGCACGGAGGCGCCGAGCGCCAGCGAGATCGTCACCGGCAGCGCCTGCCCGATGATCGTCGTCACCGACACCTGGTGGTAGTAGTCGTACCCGAGGTTCCCCTTGAGCGCGTTGCCGAGGAAGTGCAGGTACTGCTTCCAGACCGGCAGGTCCAGGCCCAGCCGGTGCTTGATCAGCGCGATCGTCTCCGGCGTACCCTGCCGGCCCGCGAGGGTCTGCGCGACGTTGCTCGGTGCAACGAAGAACAGCCCGAACACCGCGACGCTGATCAGCCACAGCACCAGCAGCCCGTGGCCGAGGCGTCGTACCAGGAACATCGCCATGGTCAGCTCCGATCTCCGCGGGGGTCGAAGGCGTCCCGGACCCCGTCACCGAAGAGGTTGAACGCCAGCGTGGTGATCAGCAGTGCCAGACCGGGGAACAGGATGAACCACCAGGCGGTCGTGTAGTAGTTCTGCGACTCGCTGATCATCCCGCCCCAGTCCGCCGTTGGCGGCGGCAGCCCGAGCCCGAGGAACGACAACGTCGCCTGGGTCACGATCACGACCGGGATCAGTAGCGTGGTGTAGACGATCACCGGCGCGATCACGTTCGGCAGTACGTCGACGTACATGATCCGGCCGTCCCCGGCGCCGAGCGATCTGGCCGCTTCGACGAACTCGCGTTCGCGCAGCGACAGCACCTGGCCGCGGACGATCCGGGCCACCGACGCCCAGCTGAAGCAGCCGATCACCAGCACCGTGACGGTCAGGCTGGGCCCGGTCACCGAGACCAGCGCGATCGCGACCAGCAGGAACGGAACCGACAGCACCACGTCGATGAGTCGTGCCAGGATCGTGTCGGTGATCCCCCCGAGGAACCCCGCGGCGAGTCCCAGCACGACTCCGATCGCGACCGTGATCGCGGTCGCGATCACGCCGACCAGCAACGAGATGCGGGCGCCGTAGGCGATCCGCACCAGGATGTCCCGGCCGAGGTCGTCGGTGCCGAGCCAGAACGTGCCGTTCGGCCCGCGCGGCAACCCGTCCGGGGTGAGCCCGACGGAGCGGTACTGTTCGTTCGGCGGATGCCCGGTGACCGCCGCGAACAGCGGCGCCAGGATCGCCATCAGCACGATCAGCAGGATCACGGCCAGCGAGATCATCGCCACCTTGTCCTTGCGCAGCCGCCGCATCGCGAGCGAGAACGGACTGCGCCCTTCGATGACCTGAGGTTCGTCGACAACGTCGACCATCTCGATAGCTGCGGTCATGATGCCTTCAAGTCAGGTACGGCGGTGGACAGGTCCTCGCCCACCGTCAACGGGTAGAAACAGGCGGTCCGGTGGTCGGGCCGGTCGTCCAGCACCGGCTCCAGCGGTGGTACTTCGGCCGCGCAGTCGAGCTTGGCCTTCGGGCACCGCGTGTGGAACCTGCACCCCTCCGGCGGGTTCGTCGCGGCGGGGATGTCGCCCCCGAGGATGATCTGCTCACGGCTGTCGGCGGTGTCCGGGTCGGCCACCGGCAGCGCCGACAGCAGCGCCCGGGTGTACGGGTGCCGGGTCTGCCCGAACAGGTCGCCGGTCTGCGCGAGCTCGACGATCTTGCCCAGGTACATCACCGCGATCCGGTCGCTCACGTGCCGGATCACCGACAGGTCGTGCGAGATGAACACGTAGGTCAGGTCGAACTCCTTCTGCAGGTCGGCCAGCAGGTTGATGATCTGCGCCTGGATCGAGACGTCCAGCGCCGACACCGGCTCGTCGCAGATCACCAGCTTCGGGCGCAGCGCGAGCGCCCGGGCCACCCCGATCCGTTGCCGCTGGCCACCGGAGAACTCGGCCGGGAACCTGTTGTAGTGCTCGGGGTTCAGCCCGACCAGCTCCATCAGCTCCTGGACCTTCTTCTTCCGTTCGTTGCCGGAAGCAATCTTGTGGATGGCGAACGGGTCGCCGATGATCGAGCCGACCCGGCGGCGCGGGTTCAGCGATCCGTACGGGTCCTGGAAGATCACCTGCACGTCCCGGCGCAACGGCTGCATGGCCTTCCGGGACAGCTTGGTGATCTCCTTGCCCTCGAACCACACCGAGCCCGACGTCACGTCGTACAGATGGGCCATGCACCGGGCCAGCGTGGACTTGCCGCAGCCGGTCTCGCCGACCAGCCCGAGGGTCTCGCCCTTGTGCACCTCGAGCGAGACGCCGGCGACGGCCTGGACCACCTCCTTGGAATGCGTGGGGAAGTCCTTCCGGACGTCCTCGACCTTCAGCAGGACCTCGTCGTTCACGATGCCACCGCCTCCTCCGCGTGGTGTGGGAGCCAGCAGGCCGACTGGTGCCGCGGGTCGCCGCCGACGTTGAGCAGCGGTGGCGTCTCCGAGCACTTCTCGAACACGTGCGGGCAGCGGGTCGCGAAGGGGCAGCCCTTCGGCAGGTTGATCAGGCTCGGCGGCGTCCCCGGGATCGGGGTCAGCCGGTCCGCGCTGCGGGCCGGCAGCGAGGCCAGCAGCCCCTGCGTGTACGGGTGGTGGTTGCGGTAGAAGATGTCCCGGCGCGGCGCGCGTTCCATCACCGCCCCGGCGTACATCACCACCACCTCGTCGGCCATCTCGGCCACCACGCCGAGGTCGTGGGTGATCAGGACGATCGCGGTGCCGAACTGCTCCTGCAGCCGGCGCATCACGTTCAGCACCTGGGCCTGCACAGTCACGTCGAGCGCGGTGGTCGGCTCGTCCGCGATCAGCAGCGCCGGGTCGAGGGCCATCGCCATCGCGATCATCACCCGCTGCCGCATGCCGCCGGAGAACTGGTGCGGGTAGTCGTCGATCCGGTCCGCCGCCCGCGGGATGCCGACCAGGGTGAGCAGCTCGGCGGCCCGTTTCCGGGCCGCCTGCTTGCTGATCTCCAGGTCGTGCGCCCGGATCATCTCGACGATCTGCCAGCCGACCCGGTAGTGCGGGTGCAGGCTGGACAGCGGGTCCTGGAAGATCATCCCGATCTGCGCGCCCCGCAGCCGGCGCAGCGTGCGTTCGTCGGCGGTGATCAGGTCGGTGCCGTCGAAGTACGCCGTACCGGACACCTTGGCGCCCCGGGTGAGGCCGGTGATGGTCTGGGTGGAGACGCTCTTGCCGGATCCGGACTCGCCCACGACGGCGAGGGTCTGGCCGGCTTCCACGTCGTACGACAACCCCCGGACGGCACGGACGGTGCCGTCCGGGGTGTCGAAGGAGACCTTGAGGTCCCTTACTTCCAGCAGAGCCATGAGGTCAGCCCTGCTTGTCCTTGTCGATCCACACGTTGGTCGGGTCGAAGTTCTGGATCGCCGGGACGTAGTTGGCGTTGTGCACCTGCGCCGCGTGGTAGTTCGGGTTCTTCGGGTTGGTCAGCGGGAAGAACGGCGCGTCGGCCATCACCTGCGCGTCGGCCTTCGCCCACAGCGCGGACGCCTGATCCTCGGTCGGCGCCTTGATGGCCTGGTCGATCATGCTGTTCGTGGTCGGGCTGTTGTAGAGCCCGAAGTTGCTGCCGACCGGCGGGAACGACGGCTCGCCGGAGAACAGCGGGTTGAAGAACGACAGCGCCGCGTTGCCGTACCAGTCAGCACCCCAGCCGGCCAGCGACAGATCCCACACGCCGCGCTTGGCGACGCTCGGCACCTGCAGGTACTTCACGTAGAAGTCCGCGTTCGGCGACGGTACGCCGACGACCTTGATGCCGACCTTCGACAGGTCCTGCTGGATCGTCTGGAAGGCCTTGCTGCTGCCCTCGGAGGCGTTCCGGTACAGGAACTTCAGGGTCAGGTTCGGGAAGCCGGCTTCGGTCAGCAGCTGCTTGGCCTTGTCGACGTTGTACGGGTACGGGTCGTTCTTCTTCGAGCCGACGATGTTGTCCGGCAGTACCTGCGTCAGCGGCGGGTTGATGGTCGGTCCGCCGAGGACCTGCAGGACGTTGGCGCGGTTGATCGCGTAGCTGATCGCCTGCCGCACCTTCACGTTCGCGAGCGCCTTGTTGTTGTTCGGCGACGCGGTGTTGTAGACGACGTACGGGTTGCTGGACGCGGTCGGGCCCAGGTTCAGGTTCGGGTCCTTCTTGGCGATCAGGGCCGGCAGCTGCGACGGCGGCGGGCCGGAGTCGAACTCCATGTCCGCGGTCGGGGTCCCGGTCTGCAGCTGTTGTTGGATCGAGTCCTGGCTGACCGTCTCGTTCACCACGATCTTGTCCACGTACGCCTTGCGGACCGGGTCGGAGGCGGCGTCCCAGGCGGAGTTGCGGGAGTACGTGATCGACTTGGTCGGTACCCAGGAGTCGACCTTGTACGGACCGTCGGACGGGAAGTGGTTGCCGAGTTCGGTGCTGGCCGGCAGGTAGTTCAGCGACTCGACCGGCGCCGGCGAGAAGGCCGGCAGCGTCAGCATGTCGACGAAGTACGTGGCGGGCTGGGTCAGCTTGAACACGACGGTGGTGTCGTCCTTGGCGACCACGCCCGGCAGCGGCGTCTTCTCGATGTAGTCCTTGATCCCGGCGACGGTCTTCGGCGCCTTCGCGAAACCGTCCGCGAACGCCTTGTACCCGACGAGCAGGTTCGCGAAGTCCGGGATGCCGCCGAACGGCTGCTGCGGGTTCGCGGTCCGCTTGACGCCGCGGACCAGGTCGGCCGCGGTCACCGGCCGGGCCGGGGTGGTGCTCCACTTGGCGCCCGGGCGGATCTTGATCGTGTAGGTCAGGCCGTCGGAGCTGATCCCGCCGTTCGCGGCGGTCGGGATGTCCGTGGCCAGGTCGGCCACCGGCTTGGTGTTGTCGCTACCGGGATCGGCCGGGTAGGTGAACAACTGACGGCTCCACATCCGCAGGTTCAGATAGCCGATCGAGTAGTAGCTCACATTAGGATCCATGTAGTCGACGTCGCCCGTCCCGAGCATGTTCAGGGTGCCGCCGGTGACCGGGGTGCCGGCCGTGCTGGATCCGGACGGTGTGTTCCCGCCATTGCTGCAAGCCGCGAGCGCGATACTCGCCACGGCGACAAGGGATAGTGCCGCCAGCCGTCTTCTGGCCATTGGTCCTCCTCCGGGACTCGGTACGGCCGAAGCTAGGACTTCCGGATCCGCCCGGAACCGCGAGGCAGCGAACCGTCAAGGAGATGTCACCGGGGACCCGCCTGGTGATGACGGATTCATGACAACTGTTACCGGCGTCCGGCTCGCCGGTGAGCGACACTGGAGCCGTGACGCACAGCTTGCTGCTGGTCGACGACGAACCGCGGATCCGGCGGGTACTGCGGCTCGCCCTCGAGGATGAGGGGTACCTGGTCGCCGAGGCGGCGAACGGGTACGACGCGCTCGCCGCGCTGCGCCGGGAGCCGCCGGACGTGGTGCTGCTGGACCTGATGCTGCCGGACCGGGACGGTTTCACGGTCTGCCGGGAGATCCGCCGCTCCAGCGACGTACCGGTGATCATGGTGACCGCGCGGACCGACAGCCACGACGTGGTCGCCGGGCTGGAGGCGGGTGCCGACGACTACGTGACGAAACCGCTTGTTGCCAAAGAGTTGTCGGCCCGGATCCGGGCGCTGCTGCGCCGGGTCGAGCCGGCGAACGCGCGGCAGGCCGACCTGCTCGAGGTCGGCGACCTGCGGATCGACGTACCGGGCGCCGAGGTGAGCCGGGACGGCGAGGTGCTGCCGCTGACCCGGACCGAGTTCAAGCTGCTGGCCGAGCTGGCCGGTGCCGAGGGCAAGGTTCTCAGCCGTGAGCAGCTGCTGTCCAAGGTCTGGGGCTACGGGTACTTCGGGGACAGCCGGATCGTCGACGTACACGTTCGGCGGCTGCGGCTGAAGATCGAGCGGGACCCGGCCAGCCCGAAGCACCTCGTCACCGCCCGCGGCCTGGGCTACCGACTGGTGAGCTGACCTTGCTGGGACGATTCACCCTCCGGGGCCGGGTGATGCTGGCCTACGGTCTGCTCGCCCTCGGCCTGTCGGCGGTGCTGGCGATGGTGACCTGGGGCGTGGTCTCGGAGTACCTCACCCAGCAGCGCGAGCAGGCGGCGAAGCTGGTCACCGAGGAGAGTACGACGGCCCTGCGGTACGGGCTGTTCGGCGTACCGGATCCCTGCCGGCCGGCCCGGGAGCAGGCCGAGTGCCCGGAGCCGACGATGCAGAAGGGCGTCGACCCGATGGCGGTGCTGAACAGCCTGCCGTCGACGGACGCGGCGGCCTCGATGCTGTACGTCGACGAGCACTGGTACGCGCTCACCGGGAAGCCGTCGGACCTGCCGCCGGACATCATCCAGTCGGCGCTGAACGGTACGTCGGTGCAGCGCCGGATCGACTTCAACGGGCAGCCGGTGCTCGCGGTCGGCGTACCGCTCGGCGCCGGCACCCGGGGGGACGCGTTCTTCGAGTGGCATCCGTTGTCGAGCCTCGACGACACGCTGCGGACGCTGAAGATCACGCTGATCGCGGCGGCGGTCGCGACCACGCTGATCGGGTTGGCGGTCGGCCGGCTGGCCAGTACGGTCGCGCTGCGGCCGCTCGCGGAGCTGGCCGGGGTCGCGGACGCGGTCGCCCGCGGCAAGCTGGACGCCCGGCTGCCGGCCGAGAACGACAAGGACCTGGGCGGCCTGGCCCGGTCGTTCAACCAGACCGCCGCGGACCTGGAACGCCGAGTGGCCGCGGACGCCCGGTTCGCCGGCGACGTCAGCCACGAGCTGCGGACGCCGCTGATGACGATGCTGAACTCGATGCAGCTGATCCAGAACCACAGCGACGAGCTGCCGCCCGCGGTCCGGGAGCCGGTCGAGCTGCTCGGCGACGACCTGGACCGGTTCCGGCGGCTGGTGATCGACCTGCTGGAGATCTCCCGCGACGACGGCGGCGACCGCGGCAGCCGGGAGATCGTCCGGATCGCCGACCTGGTCCGGGCGGCGGCGGACGCGGCCGCCGGGCGCGAGGTCACGGAGGTCGAGCACGAGGCCGAAGGGCTGACCCTGCAGGCGGACAAACGGCGGCTGGAACGCGTGGTCGCGAACCTGGTCGAGAACGCCGAGGACCACGCCGGCGGCTGCAAGGGCGTCGGCGTCCGGACCGGCGGTCTCGGGGTGGTGATCACGGTCGACGACGCCGGTCCGGGGATCGCGGTCGAGGACCGGGCCCGGATCTTCGAGCGCTTCGGCCGCGGCGAGACCTCCGGGCGCGGCCGCGGCGTCGGCCTCGGCCTGGCGATCGTCGCCCGGCACGTGCAGTGGCACCACGGAACGATCCGGGTCACCGAGCGTCCCGGCGGCGGCGCGCGGTTCGTGATCGAGCTGCCCGCGAAAACCAGCTGACGGCGGTTGCCCGCTCCGGTTACCGTGGGCGCATGGCTACTTGCCTCTGTGTCTAGCCGACGCACTCACTCCCACAGGTGAAGTGCGTCCACTAGTATTCACGGAGAGTAACCATCATGATCACCGTTCGCGGTGTTGATATCCGCGTCGCCGCCCAGTTGCTGCTGGCCGGCATCTCGTTCACCGTCGGTGCCGGGGACCGCGTCGGGCTGGTCGGCCGCAACGGCGCCGGCAAGACCACGCTGCTGAAGACCCTGGCCGGCGAGGCACGTCCCGCCGCCGGGCAGATCGCCGTCACCGGGTCGATCGGCTACCTGCCGCAGGACCCGCGGGCGGCCGATCCCGCGATCACCGTCACCGACCGGATCCTGTCCGCACGCGGGCTCGACGAGGCCGTCCGCCGGCTGCGCGCGGCCGAGACCGCGATGAGTACGGCGACGGGGGAGGCCCAGGAGAAGGCGATGGCGGCGTACGCGCGGGCCGAGACGGCCTTCCAGGCGGGCGGCGGGTACGCGGCCGAGGCGGAGGCGGCCCGGCTGGCCGCCGGTGTCGGCCTGCCGAACCGGGCGCTGCAGCAGCCGGTCGGCGAACTGTCCGGCGGGCAGCGGCGACGGGTCGAGCTGGCCCGGATCCTGTTCGCGCAGCACGACACGTTGCTGCTCGACGAGCCGACCAACCACCTCGACGCGGACTCGGTGCTGTGGCTGCGGCAGTTCCTGCTCGGGTATCCGGGCGGGCTGATCGTGATCAGCCACGACCGGGAGTTGCTCAAGGCAACGGTCAACCGGGTCTTCCACCTGGACCCGCAGCGGCTGACGATCGACCTGCACAACACCGGCTGGACGAAGTACCTCGAACAGCTGGAGCTGGACGAACGGCGTCGGCAGCGGGAACGCGCGGTCGCGGAGCGGAAAGCGGCCGCGCTGCACACGCAGGCGGCGAAGATGCAGGCCGGCGCGAACACCGCGGTCGCGGCCAAGAACATGGCGCGCCGCGCGGACAAGCTGCTCTCGGACCTCGAGCCGGTACGCCGGACGTCCCGGGTCGCGAAGATCCGGCTCCCGGCGCCGGCACCGTCCGGACGGACGCCGCTGTCCGCGGTCGGCCTGAAGAAGTCGTACGGCGCGCTGCAGGTGCTGAACGGCGTCGACCTGGCCGTCGACCGCGGCAGCCGGGTCGTCATCCTCGGGCTGAACGGTGCCGGCAAGACCACGCTGCTCCGGCTCCTCGCGGGGCGGGAGCAGCCGGACGCCGGTCGCGTCGTACCGGGTCACGGCCTGCGGCTCGGCTACTTCGCCCAGGAGCACGACACGCTGGACCTGGCGGGCACCGTACGGCAGAACCTGGCCGCGGTCGCGCCCGGGCTGACCGACGGCGAGGTACGGAACGTGCTCGGGTCGTTCCTGTTCAGCGGCGACGACGTGGACAAGCCGGCCGGGGTCCTGTCCGGCGGTGAGAAGACCCGGCTGGCGCTGGCCGGCCTGGTCCACTCGAGCGCGAACGTGCTGCTGCTCGACGAGCCGACGAACAACCTCGACCTGGCGTCCCGGGACGAGGTTCTCGGCGCCGTCGGCAGCTACCCGGGCGCGATCGTGATGGTCACCCACGACGAGGGCGCGATCGAATCCCTCCGCCCGGACCGCGTCCTGATCCTCCCCGACGCCACCGAGGACCTCTGGTCCGACGACTACCTGGACCTGGTGTCGCTCGCGTGAGTCAACCCCTGGGTTGAGACCTGGGATCCACCCGGGTCTCACCTCCGGGCTGACGTTCCGGAGGCCGGATCCGAGGAGTGTTGTCACCAACAACGACGAACCCCTCGAAAGGACCACTGACATGTCGGCCGTAATCGGAATCCTGATTGGCGTCCTGGTGCTGGTACGGGTGATCGGCCGGCAGGTGACCGGCTCGCTGGTCACGCCGAAGTCGCTCGCTCTGATGCCGGCGATCCTGCTCGGGATCGGCGTCCTGTCGCTGGCCTCGGTCGCGCACCTCGCGACCACCGGCGAACTCGCCTTCCTGGCGCTCGACTGCGTCGTACTGTTCGGCCTCGGCATCGCCCGCGGCGCCAGCATCCGGCTGGCGAACACCGACCGGGGCCTGTGGCAGAAGGGCACCACCGCGACGCTGCTGCTCTGGATCGTGACCATCGGGCTGCGGATCGGTACGGCGGTCGCCTCGGCCGCGCTCTGGCCGCACAGCCCGGTCGGCCAGGCCACGATCGCGCTGACCGTCGGCGTCACGATCGCCGCCCAGAACGCGATGGTCTACCGCCGCGCGCTCGCGATGAACGCCCCGCTCGCCGCCCAGAGCGTCTGATGTGGGCATGATGTGAGCATGAGCTGGACGCTGGCAGGCCAGGTGCGGGACTCCTCCGTACCTGGCCTGCTGCTGCGCGCGGTCCCCGGCGTGATCACGATCATCTCGGTGGTGGTCGCGGCGTACGGCGGCCAGCGGCGCGCGCCGTACTGGGTGGTCCTGGTGCTCGGCGCGATGGTTGTCGCGGGCAACCTCTCGCTGTTCCGCCTGAAGTACGGCGAACCGCCGGGCCCGGCCGGGTACGGCATGCTGGTCTTCACGCTCGCCGGGTCCGCGCTCTGGTACGTGCTGCCGGCCAGCGCGATGATCGTGATCCCGTTCTGGGCCAGCCGGGCGGCGGTCCGGTACTTCCGCGCGCAGCCGGTCGAGCGGATGATCGTCGGCGCCAGCATCCTCGGGGTGAGCGTGCCCCTGTACCTGACCACGCACTCGCTGCCGGGTGCGTTCGGTTCGGCGTTCGGGGTGATCGCGCTGACGCTGGTGTCGATCAACCGGCGGAACCGGGAGCAGCAACTGGAGGAGCTCGAGGTGTCGCTGGCCCGCAAGCAGGCCGCGATCGAGGAGCACGGCCGGGCCGCGGCGCTGGCCGAGCGGGCCCGGATCGCCCGCGACGTGCACGACGTACTGGCGCATTCGCTGGCCGGGTTGTCGCTCAGCCTGCAGGGTGCGCGGCTGATGCTGGTTCGGGACGGGGCGTCGGCGGAGGCGATCGAGCAGGTGACCCGGGCGCAGGGGCTGGCCGCGGAAGGGCTCGCCGAGGCGCGGCGGGCGGTCGCGGCGCTGCGGGAGGACGCGGTTCCCGACGTACGGGCGCTCGCGGACCTGGTCACGGCGTACCGGCTGGAGAGTGGGGCTGCTGCCGCTTTCGAGGTGGACGGTGCGGAGCGGGAGTTGCCGGCGGAAGTGATGAGCACGTTGTACCGGACGTTGCAGGAGGCGTTGGTGAACACCCGCAAGCATGCGCCGCACGCGCCGGTGCGAGTGCGGTTGTCGTACGGCTCGGTGGTTGGGCTGACCGTGGACGACGAGCAGGACAAGCGCCCGGAGCGGGCGGCGCCGGGCGGCTACGGTCTGCTCGGGATGCGCGAACGTGCCGACCTGGTCGGCGGATCACTGGAGGCCGGCCCGACTTCGACGGGCTGGCGGGTAGAACTGAAGGTGCCTGCGTGAGTGTTCGAGTGGTGGTTGCCGACGACCAGACCGTGGTTCGCGACGGGCTGGTGACGTTGCTGAAGCTGCTGCCCGGGATCGACGTGATCGCGGCCGCGTCCGACGGGCGGGAGGCGGTCTCGTTGGTGGCCGAACACGATCCCGACGTCCTGCTGGTGGATCTGCGGATGCCGACCATGGACGGTGTCGAGGCGACCCGGATCGTGCGTACCGAGCACCCGCGGACCGAGGTCGTGGTGCTGACGACGTACAGCGACGACGAGTCGGTCCTGTCCGCGTTGCGCGCCGGTGCCCGGGGGTTCCTCACGAAGGACGCCGACGCCGAGTCGATCGGACGCGCCCTGGAGGCAGCCGCCAACGGCCAGTCCATCCTCGACGCCGACGTCCAGCGCCTCCTGATCGAAGGCCC
>NZ_DASRVN010000255.1:0-3704 GCF_035655035.1 Kribbella sp.
AGCAGTCCAGTTCGAGGTTCGAGGAGACGGTCGCGGTATGGGGATCGGTCAGGTGGCGGGGTTCGCGGGTGCGACGGTGGTGCTGGTCGGGATGCCCGGGCCGAACAACCTCTACATCTCGCTGCGCAGTCTCACCCAGGGACGCCGCGCGGGTGTCGTGTCCGCGCTGGCCGTCGAGACCGGGACGCTCGTCTACATCGTCGTCACCGCGCTCGGGCTCGCGGCCTTGGTACAGGCCTCCCCCGCGCTGTTCACGGCGATCACGGTCGCCGGCGCGATCTATCTCGCGTACCTCGGGATCCGGCTGCTCCTGGCGCCGGCCGTCGAGCACTCGGCCGGGATCCAGGCCGCGCCGCTCGGCCGGGTCTTCCGCGACGGCGTCGTGGTCAACCTGCTGAACCCGAAGGCCGCGCTGTTCTTCCTGGCGTTCCTCCCGCAGTTCACCACTCGCGGTGCCGGGCCCGGTCAGCTCCGAACCGAGATGCTGCTGCTCGGCACCGGCACGCTGCTGATCGGCATCACGCTCGACCTCTGCTACGCGCTCGGCGCCGACGCCATCGGCCGCCGGTTCCAGTCGGCCCGTACGACGGGTCGCTGGCGGAACCGCATCATCGCGGGCGTCTACCTCGCGCTCGCCGTGGCCGCCGTACTGACGGATCTCGTTCAGCGGGGCTTGACCTAGAGCTTGCTACAAGTCGTCCCTAGCCCTGGATCACCTCGACGGTGCCGCCCTCCAGCCGCACGGTCAGCACGTCGTCACCGACCCGCAAGCCCTGCAATTCAAGGCGTTCCCACGGTGCCGCGGGATTCATCACCAGAGTTCCCCCCGGTACGTCGGGCTCGATGCCGAGGGCCGCGACCACGATCGCGACCGCCGACGCGGCGGCCCACGCCTGCGGACGGCAGGACAGCGGGTACGGCGTCGGCGTACGTTCCTGGTCGTAGCCGCGGCCGCCGTACAGCTCGGGCAGGCGGTAGTCGAACGCCTCCGCGGCGCGGATCAGCCCTTCGACGTACGACGACGCGACGTCGGCATGACCGGTCGCGAACAGGCCCTGGATCGTCATCGCGGTGTCGTGCGGCCAGACGCTGCCGGTGTGGTACCCGAGCGGGTTGAAGCGGGTCATTGCCGTGGACAACGTCCGGAGGCCGAAGCCGCTGTCGAGATCGTCGCCCGCGAGTACGTCGGCGACGGTCTGCTCCTCGTCCGCGTCGAGCAGACCGGTGCCGAGCAGATGCCCCATGTTCGACGCGCGGCCGGAGACCGGGTTCTTGGCGCCGTCGAGCGCGATCGCCGGGTAGCCGTCGACCCAGAACGCGGCCCGGAACCGCTCCTGCAACGCGGCCGCCCAGGCGCGCCACTCGTCGCCCGACTCGCCGAAGGCCTCGAGCAGCTCGGCCCCGTGCACCGCGGCGGCGTACGCGTACCCCTGCACCTCGCAGAGCGCGATCGGTGCGGTCGCGAGCGTGCCGTCCGGCCACTGCACGGCGTCGGCGGAGTCCTTCCAGCCTTGGTTCGCGAGGCCGTGGCCCGACTCGTCGACGTACTCCAGGAAGCCGTCGCCGTCGGGGTCGGCGTACTCCTTCATCCAGGTCAGTGCGCGCCGCAGGTTCGGCAGCAGGTCGCGGACCTCGTCAGCGGGCATGCCCCAGCGCCAGGCCTTGTGCAGCGTGCTGATCCACAGCTGCGTCGCGTCGTGGGTGCCGTAGTACACCGGTGGGAGGACGAGGCCGCCGCCGTGATCGGCCACCTCGGCGCGCAGCTCGTGCGGGATCTTGCCCGGCTGCTCGGCGGTGTCGGCGTCGACCTTCGTCCCTTGCCGGGCGGCCAGGGCGCGCAGGGTGCCGGCGGCCAGCGTCGGGTCGATCGGGATCAGCATGCCCGACGAGATCAGCGAGTCCCGGCCGAAGAGCGTCAGGTACCAGGGCGGGCCCGCACCGAGGTAGCGGTCGTCGCCGTCGGCGAGCTGCAGCGCGGTGACGTCCTCGAGCGACCGTTCCAGCCAGCGCTCGACCCGCTTGTCGTCACACTGCAGCGTGACGTCGTACGGCGTACGCTCGGCCGGCGGCTCGATCGAGAAGCCGGTCGTCGACTTCGGGAAGTCCGCCGCGACGCGCAGGGTCAGCGTGAACTCCTCCCCCGGCTCGACCCGCGGCGTCGTCGAGACACCGGGATCGGCGGTGACCACGACCCGGGTGTCGTCGCTCTCCCAGCGGATCCGGCTGGGGCCGTCCGGGAGCGGCGCGAGCTCCGGCAGCGCGGCCGCCGCGCCGCTCCGGACCGCGGCGGTGCCGGCCAGATCGGTGCCGAGGGCAACATCCAGCCGGCACTCGATCGCCGCGCGGGAACGGTTCACCAGCGTGATCCGCTCGATCAGGCCGTCCGCTTCGACGGTCCGGGTCCGGTACAGCATCACGGTCGGGTCGTGGCGGGTGTCGCCGAGGCCCTCCGCCATCGCGACGTACTGGTGGGTCGAGGCGTCCTGCTCGTCGGCGTGCACCGGGACCGGGTCGCGGCCGTCGACCGTGACGATCAACCGGGACAGGATCCGGCGGTCCCGGGCGTACACGCCCTCCGCGCCGGATCCGGTGAGCTGACCCGATCGCGGCGACAGCACCACCCACGGAGCAGCGAGGGCGGTGAGCAGTTCGTGGAGTTGGGCCATGTCCCCCACCCTAAAAGGTCCGGTGGTGCGAGAGAGTTGGGGTATGCAGCCAACCGTCACGGTTCTCGCCGGGATCGCGATCTTCGTCGGGATCGCGGGCATCGTGCTGCCGGTCCTGCCCGGCGCGCTGCTCAGCCTGGCGGCGATCCTGGTCTGGGCGATCGTCGCGCGGAGCGCCACCGGATGGGTGGTGTTCGCGATCTGCGTGGTGCTGATCGGTGCCAGTCAGGTGGTGAAGTACGTCGTACCGGAACGCCGGCTGCGGGAGGCCGGCGTCCCGCGGCGGTCGACGATCTTCGGCGTACTGCTCGGCATCGTCGGGTTCTTCGTGATCCCACTGGTGGGCATGTTCATCGGCTTCCCGCTCGGCGTGTACCTGTCCGAGGTGCAACGCCTGCACACCCACGGCGCCGCCTGGACCTCGACCAAGCACGCCCTCCGCCAAACCGGCGTGTCGATCGTCATCGAGCTGCTCGGTACGTCGCTCGCCGCCGCCGTCTGGCTGGTCGCGGTCCTCTTCGTGATCTGACGTGTTCTGACCTGTTCTTAGCTGATTGCCAGCTCGTTCTTAGTTGTTCACGTCATTCTGGGGCCATGAAGCTCTCACAGAAGCGGTGGCGCCTGATCGGTACGGTCGCCGCGGTCGTCGTCACCACCGCCGCCGGGGGCGTCGCCTGGGCGGCGAACAACGCGAACCCGACCCCGTCCGCCTCCCCCTCCGCGTCCACCTCCGCGCAGCCGAACCAGAACCAGAAGCCGGGCGGCCCTCCGGTGCGCGGCGGGTTCCGTGGTGAGTTCGGCATGGGACGGGCGTTGCACGGCGAGTTCGTCGTACAGAAGAACGGCGGTGGCTACCAGACCGTCGACGTCCAGCGCGGTCAGGTGACGGCCGTCAGCAACAGCTCGCTCACGGTGAAGAGCGCCGACGGGTTCACCAAGACGTACACGGTCACCTCGAACACGATGGTCAACGCGGCCCGGAACGGCATCGGCGACGTGAAGACCGGCAACACGGTCAACGTGGCGGCAGAGGTCACC
>NZ_DASRVN010000256.1:0-41918 GCF_035655035.1 Kribbella sp.
GCGCAGTCTGAATAGCGTTTTTCTCGGCCCCAGCGTTTGTACAGACATCTCGCTGACAGGCTCAGTCACTGTAAATGTCCCGTGCTAGCCCCGTGACCGGGCTAACAAAGCAAGCTCTCTAAATGAGGCCAGGAACCGGGGCGAGAGCATCCCCGGGCTGACCACCTCTTTAAGTGCTCAGGCCGTCAGGCGGCGAGAGCGAGGTCAGTGCGCTTTACGTCGGCACTTATTGGTTTCCAGAGATCGTTAACGAGATAACCCTGGATCCTCGGCCCGCTTCACTTGGAACATACGTCCAAAGTCGAAACCGTTCACCCCCTGTTGAGTTGTCAAACTCCCACCCGTACCGCGGTGGAAGGACCACACTACCAAGTCCAACCAGCGACCCGCACCTGACATTCCCTTCGCCCGGTTCACCACCCTGCTCTGGTCTCCGCCGGACAGGAGGTGTCCGGTTGTCGAGTAGTGCACCTGAGCGTGAACGGCTTCGTGCGTACAGCGTCTCACCAGCGCACTACCTGTCGAGCGGCCGCTCGACCACCGCCAGCCCTCAGTCCGCGGGTGCCAGGACGAAGATCGTCGCCGCGGCCGCGACCACCGTGCCGGCGAGGACGATCACCCAGGCGATGGTGACCTGGAGGAGCAGAGCGCCGGCAGCGGCGCCGGCGAGCATCGCGAGGATCGAGCCGAGGCGGCGGTACGGCGGGGCCGCGCGGCCGTTGCCGAGCACGCTGTCGGCGGCGAGCCCCGGGAGGGTGAGCGTCAGTACGGTCGTGGTCAGGTCCTTCGGGGCGGCGTGCCGTACGGTCGCGTTCTGCAGCCCGAAGCAGCCGGCCAGCGCGAGGATCAGCAGGTACGACGTGCCGCCGGAATCCCGCAGTACGCCGACCCCGACGAGCAGGCCGCACAGCAGCAGCACCGCCGCCTGCGCCCCGAACGCGATCCCGAGCCAGCGCCGCGGTCGCGCCTCCAGGACCCGGGCCGCCCGGCCGCCGAGCAGCGAGCCGAGGACGAACCCCAGGACCGCGACCACCGGCGGGCCGAGCCGGAAGCCCGACCCGGGTGCCACGGCGAACCCGAGGAACACCACGTTCCCAGTCATGTTCGCGACGAAGGTGTGTCCGAGCTTCAGGTAGCTGACCGCGTCGATCAGGCCGGTCGCCGCGGTCAGCCCGAGGAACGCGCCGACCTCCCACCGCACCCCGACCGGAACACCCATTCCAGCAGGGTAGGGCCTACTTGATCAGGCGCAGCGTGAACGGGTACCGGAACTTGGCGCCGGCCGCGGTGGCGAGGCCGCCGATGCCGGTGAGCAGGAACCACAGGATCCCGAGGATCGGGAACAGGAACCCGAGGAACCCGTGCGTGAACCCGGTCATCACCCCGAGCAGCGCGAACGCGCCGGCGGCGGTCAACTGGAAGTTCAGCGCCTCGACGGCGTGCCGGCGTACGGCAGGGTTCTTCTGGCCGGCCGTCGCGACGACGAGCGCCGGGCCGACGAAGAACGTCGGGTATCCGAGCCAGTGCGCGATCGTACCCATCCCGCGGCCGTCGCCCTGGTACATCTGCAGCGGCGCGGGCCGGGTGAAGGCGGCCGGGGCGAACGTCGGCACCGGGCGGGCGACGAGGCCGTCGAACGTGCTGTTCAGCTCGGCCCGGGTGCGCGCCTTGAGGGCCTTGTCCAGCCGGAGGTCGAACTCCATGTGGTCCAGGCGGCCGTCGGCGTACATCTCTTTGAGGATCTCGACGGCCCGATCCCGCTGCGCCGACGTCACCAGCAACTCTGAAGTGGACATGCTTCCACTGTGCGCGCCCAACCACCCCCACCCCATCCGGTTCAGCCCGGACCAACCCCTGACCCGACCCCACCCCTAGGTCCGGTGCCGCCCGCCCCTGTTCTTCCTGCTTGAGCGTATCCGGATCCGGCGGTCAGGTGCCGGAGTTGTCCACAGGTCAGCTGCGGCGGCGGTCGGAGAGGGCTCGGAGGGCTTCTCGGTTGGCTTGGCGTTCGGCCAGGGCGTGGCGTTTGTCGTAGTCCTTCTTGCCGCGGCCGGTGGCGAGCTCGACCTTGGCGTAGCCGTCCTTGAAGTACAGCGACAGCGGGATCAGCGACACCCCTTGCTGCTCGACGGCGCGGATGAGTTTCTGGGCCTCCTCCTTGTGCAGCAGCAGCTTGCGGGTACGGCGGGGTTCGTGGTTCGTCCAGGTGCCGTGTGTGTACTCGGGAATGTGCATCCCCTGCAGCCACAGCTCGTTCCCGCGGACGGAGGCGAACGCGTCGACGAGGGAGGCCCGGCCCTGCCGTAGGGACTTGACCTCGGTCCCGGTCAGCACCAGCCCGGCCTCCACCACGTCATCGATGTGGTAGTCGTGTCGCGCCTTGCGGTTCTGCGCGATCGGCTTCTCCCGGCCGGACTGTTTCACCATCCGGCCAGTATCCCAGATTGTTCAGAGCCACTTCATCGGATTAACGACCGAACCGTCCTGGTACACCATGAAGTGCAGGTGGCACCCGGTCGAGTACCCGGTGGTACCGGACCACGCGATGATCTCGCCGCGCCGCACCCGGTCGCCGACCTGGGCCTTGTACTTCGACAGGTGGTTGTAGACCGTGGTGATCGAGTGACCGTCCATCACCCCGTGTGAGACGAACAACCGGTTCCCGTAGCCGCCGTTGAAGTACTTGTCCGTGACCACACCGTCGGCGGCCGCGCGGACCGGCGTACCGCAAGGAGCGTGGAAGTCGGTCCCGTCGTGCAACTTCCAGATGTGCAGAATCGGATGGAAGCGCATCCCGTACGGCGACGTGATGTAGGTGCTGGCCGGGTAGCTCAGCCGGCCGCCACCGCTCGGCACCGGGTCCGGCACGTTCCGCGGCGGCCGGTGTTCCTTGCGCGCCTTCGCCAGCTCGGCCGCCTCGGCTGCCGCCTTCCGGCGCGCGGCCGCGGCCTTCTCGGCCTTCGCCTGCGCGATCAGCATCTGCTGGACCCGGTTCCGCTCCCGCAGCAGCGAGTTGTACTGCGCGAGTTCGGAGTTCTTCTCCTTCTCCGCCGCCTTGAACGCGGTCAGCTTGACCGCCGCGACCTTGGCCGCCTCCGCCCGGTCGGTCGCGACCTGCTTGGTCAGCACGGTGACCTTCTGGACCGTCGCGGCGGCCTCGACGCGGGCGGCCTCGGCCTCCTTCTCCGCCGCGGTCAGCTTGACCTGCTTGCTAGCCAGCTGAGCCTGCGCCGAGTTCAGGTTGGCGATCGCGTTGCTCTGGATGCCGAACACGTTCCGCTGGACCTGCATCCCGGTGGCGATGTCCTCCGGCGCGACACCGCGCAGCGCGATCGACAGCCCGACGAGACCGTTCTGCTGCTGGTACGCCGACCGTACGGCGCGCCCGGCAACGGACCGTTTCTCGGCGATCTGCCGCTGGCCGGCCGCCACGTCGGACGTCGCGGTCCGCACCGCCGCCTCGGCCGCGACAAGCTTGCCCGCGGCAACCGCGTCGGCTGCCTTCGCGGCGGCCAGCTGCCCCTGCGCGACGGCGTACCGAGCCTGCACGGCCTGGTACTTCGTGACGGCTTGGTTGTAGGCGGCAACGGACTTGCCGAGCTGGTCGGACGCGTCGTCGAGATCCGCCTTGGACTGGTTGATCTTCGAGTCGAGTTGCTTCTTCTTGGCGGCTGGATCCGGCGGTCTCGCCTCCGCGGACGGAGCGGACGGAACCGCGGCCAGGATGCCGGCGGACAGGGACAGGACAAGGCAGCAAGCGGTAACCACGGTCTGCCGGCCCGGCGATCGGTGACGCGATCGCGGGTACGGCGGGGCTGGGGTACCGGTGCTGTCGTCTCGCTTGATGCTCCCCCGCTCAGGCGGGTTCGCACCGGGGAAGTGCGGGACCACAGGTCGACCCCTTGCTCTGGATGAAGTTGTTGTGCGGTACAGGAGTTACTCGTGTGACTCCTGATACTGCACGATAAGTCACCCGGGTCAGACTTTGAGGTATTTCCGCGTCGTCAGGAATGTCGGGATGACCGCCAGCACCAGTCCGACCAGCACCATGATCAGCGTCACCCGGAAGGTCTCGGACGCGCCGACCCACTGCCAGACCCGGAACGTCGCCTGTGCCTGGCGCATGACCATGAAGTACACGATCATCCACAGCGTGCCGCAGGCCAGCGCGGCGCCGATGACGGCGGCCAGCACCGCCTCCAGCAGGAACGGCAGCTGGATGTAGAAGTTGGACGCGCCCACGAGCCGCATGATGCCGATCTCACGTCTGCGGGCGTACGCCGCCAGCCGGATCGTGTTCGCGATCTGCATCAGCGCGGCGACCAGCAGCAGGCCCGCCCCCAAGTACGAGCCGACCTGGAGCCAGTTCAGCGCCTTGAACAGCGGGTCGAGGTACTGCCGGAGGTCCTGGACCGTGTCCACCCCGGGCAGGCCGGCGACGGCGCTGACCAGGTTCTGGTAGCGCTGCGGGTCCTTCAGCCGGATCCGGAACGACTCCTGCATCTGGTCCTGGGTGACCGTGCTGACGATCGGCGAGTCCTTGTACAGCTTCTTGAAGGACTCGAACGCCTGCGCCTTCGACTCGGTGAACACGCCGTCCGGGGCGGTGTCCGGGTTCGACTCGATGGTGTGCTGGATCCGGCTCTTCTGCTCCTGCGTCACCTCGGTGCCGGTGCAGCCGCGGCCGCCGGAGTCCTTGGTGCAGAGGAACACCGAGATCTGGATCTTGTCGTACCAGTTCCCCTTCATCAGGTTGACCTGCTCGTGGGCGAGCAGCGCGCTGCCGAACAGCGACAGCGAGACCCAGATGGTGACGACGACCGCGATCGTCATCGAGAGGTTCCGCTTCAGGCCGATACCGAGGTCGGAGAGAATGTAGTTCAGGCGCATTTCGTCAGTAGTCCCTGTGCTCGGCGGTCAGTGCTGGTAGCCGTAGACGCCACGCGACTCGTCGCGGACGACGTGACCGTTCTCCAGCTCGATCACGCGCTTGCGCATCTGGTCGACGATCGACACGTCGTGGGTGGCCATCACGACCGTCGTGCCGGTCCGGTTGATCCGGTCCAGCAGCTTCATGATGCCCACCGACGTACCGGGGTCGAGGTTTCCGGTCGGCTCGTCGGCGATCAGGATCATCGGCCGGTTCACGAACGCGCGGGCGATCGCGACGCGCTGCTGCTCACCGCCGGACAATTCGTCCGGGAGCCGGTCCTCCTTGCCGTCCAGACCGACCAGCTCGAGGACCTCGGGGACCGTCTTGCGGATGTGCGAGCGCGGCTTGCCGATCACCTGCAGCGCGAACGCGACGTTCTCCGCGACGGTCTTGTTCGGCAGCAGCCGGAAGTCCTGGAACACGGTTCCGATCTGGCGGCGCATCTGCGGGATCCGCCAGCTGGCCAGCCGGTTCAGGTCCTTGCCGGCCACCATGATGTGACCCTTGGACGTCCGGTGCTCGCGGAGCACGAGGCGCAGGAACGTCGACTTGCCGGACCCGGAGGTACCGACCAGGAAGACGAACTCGCCTTTCTCGATCTCGACGTTGACGTTCAGCAGAGCGGCCTTGGACTGGCCCTCGTACGTCTTGGAAACATTCTCGAAGCGGATCACGGATTCATCCGGCCGTGGTCGGGAACAGGGAGCGACGCGACGGTAACCACGAAGTGCACCGTACGCCACCGGAGCGGCCGGCGATCAGTCTAGGCGTTCCACGGCGTGCCGCCGACCAGACCTGCCGCTCCGTACGCCGCCGTCCGATACCCGGTGCGCGGGCCTACGCGTCGGACTGCCGGGCGATCGTGGCCGAGGCGCGCCGGACGATCGGCACCGGGCCGGCCGGGAGCACGTCGCCGATGAACGCGTAGTGCCGCAGTACGTCGGGGTCGACGTCGCCGGGGCGGTGCCGGCTGTGGTCGCGGACCCAGTCGATGATGTCGCCCCAGCCCGGGGCCGCGAGCGAGCCGCCGAAGTGCTGCACGGACAGCCCGGCGCACAGGTTGCCGAACGCCAGCCGGTGCGCGAGCGGCCAGCCGCGAAGCGTCCCGAGCACGAGCGAGGCGAGGAACACGTCGCCGGCGCCGGTCGGGTCGTACGAGTGCACCGGCAGCGCCGGGACCTGCTCCTCCTCGCCGGTGGCCGAGTCGATCGCCAGCACGCCGTCGGCACCGTTCGTGACCACGGCGAGCGGCACCCGCTCGGCGAGCTTGTGCAGCGCGGCCTTCGGCGACTCGGTCCGGGTGTACGCCATCGCCTCGTCGGCGTTCGGCGTGAACGCGTGGAAACCGTCCAGTACGTCGAGCACGGCCGGTGACCACTCGTCCGTCGGGTCCCAGCCGACGTCGCCGAACAGCAGCGCGCCGGACTCGCGGGCCTCGACGGTCCAGCCGGGCAGTTCCTCGGCGACCGGGACGATCGCGGAGCGGGTCCGCAGCCCCGGCCCGACCAGCTTGCTCGGGTCGCCGGGTGCCTCGTGCGCGTGCGTGACCATCGCCCGGTCGCGGTTGATCGACATCGACACCGTGACCGGGGAGTGCCAGTGGCCGATCCGGCGGGAGTGCGACAGGTCGACGCCCTCCTGGTCGGCGAGCGTGCGCCAGCAGAAATCGGCGTACACGTCGTCGCCGAAAACCGCTGCGAGGCCGCTCTTCAGGCCGAGCCGGGCGGCCGCGATCGCGAAGTTCGCGACGCCGCCGGGGCAGGAGCCCATCCCCTCGGCGAAGATCTCGGTACCGGTGGTGGGGGCGGTCGCCAGGCCGGTCATGACGATGTCGTAGAACACGGTGCCTTGTACGAAGACGTCGTACCCGTCCTGCTGGTCGGTCACGGTGACACTACTCCTTGTCATGCTGGCCTGTCGGTGCTCGATGGGATGCTCCTTCGTAGCATCATCGACCGGTCAAGACCACGGAATTGGGAGGACGACGATGATCGCCGGGGTGTGTCCGTGATTCCCACCTGGATCTCGGTCGTCGGGGTCGTGATGACGGTGCTGTCGCCGTTGCTCGCGCTCGGTGGCGTGGTGCTCGGGGCGTACCTGACCCGCAAGTCCGACCGTGAGCTGGACACCTGGCGGCACCGCGAGGAGACCATGCGGATGGTGCGCTGGGCGGTCGAGCAGATCCTCGAGGGCGAGGACGCCGGGACCGACGCCGGCGTGGTGACGCTCCGCTCACTGATGCGGTCGGAGCTGTTACAGCCGGAGGACTACGACCTGGTCGCCGCGCTGACCGCCGCCGTTGCGATCGACCGGGTCGGGGCGGACGCGTACGCTGATATTGCGGAAGCTGACATCGAGGTCGTCGAGGGAGACAGTGACCATGGCTGACAAGCGGACCGTGAAGGTCTCCCGCCAGGTGATCGAGTTGGCCCGCCTGCACGTCGAAGCCGCTCGCCGAGCCGGCCGCAAACCCGACGAGGCAGTAGCCCGCATCGCCAACGCCCACCCCGACAACGGCAACGACTCCCCCACCCCTGCTCCCGCCTGATCGCTCTCAGTCCAGCGACCCGCGCGGCGCCACCCACAGGTGCGGCTGCCCGGTGACCGCCGCGATGTGCTCGAAGTCCTTGTCGTAGTGCAGGATCACCGCGCCGTGCTCCTCGGCCACGGCCGCGGTCAGTACGTCGACCACTCCGGCCGCCCGCTGCTGACCCCGCGCGGCCAGCCGCAGTTGCACGGCGCGTGCCCGCTCCGCGACCGCCTCGGTGAACGGCAGTGTCACGTACAACGACCGCCGCCGCTCGGCGATCGTCTGCAGCTGCTGGTGGTTGCGCCCGGAGAACCCCGCCTCGAGGTCGACGGTCACGCAGGTCGCCGCGGCCCCGTCCGCGATCAGCCCGGCGATGATCGACCGGACGGCCGGGTCGTTCGTCCGGGTCTGCGCCGACGTGTCGACCAGGTAGAGCTTCCCGACGGTGCCGACCGTGGTCAACGACGGGCCTCGCGCATGACCTCCGGGTCGGTGATGTCCGGGCCGACGCCGAGCCCGTACGGATCGTCGAGCAGGGCCTCGATCCGCTCCCGGCGGCGGGCGACGAACGCGAGGGCGGCGTTCACCGTGTCTTTCTTCGTCACTGTCCCCAGCTCCTTTGCCGCGAGTGCCAGCGCCTTGTCGTCCACGTCGATCACCGTCTTCATGCGATCGACACTAGGTGTCATATATATACTCGGGTAGGTTCAGATATACAACTTGATCGAATCGTTGCCGAGGCGGTGCGCGAGCCAGGTCGCCGCGGCGGCGACGCTCAGCAGGATGCCGCCCGCGAGGAAGCCCCAGGAGGGTGTGGTGTGGTCGACGAGGAGGCCGGCCGTCGCGGCGCCCGCGGCGGTGCCCAGGTTGTTGGTGGTGTTGATCCAGGTGCTGGCTTCGGTGTGTTGGTGGGCGGGGGTTACCTGGTCGGCGGCGAGGTAGGAGACGACGAAGAGGGGCGCGACGGCGACGCCGGTCAGGCCCAGGACGATGCCGAGCAGGACGAGGCCGGGGACGAAGGACGCCGTGACGAGGCCCGTGGCGAGGACGGCGATCAGGCCGGCCAGGTGGAGCGGCCAGGGGCGGGTGTGGGTACGGCAGGCCCAGAGCATGCCGCCGAGGACGCTGCCGCCCGCGATCGCCGCCTCGACGTACCCGGCGGCGCCCGGGCGGCCAGCCTGCTGCGCGACGGCCGCCACGCACAGGTACGCCGTACTCAGGCCGGCCGCGGCGACCATGATCACCAGCAGGATGCGCCGCAACCCGGGGAGGACGAGCGGGCCGAGCGGATGCCGGGACGTGGCCGGCGTAGCGGTGTGCGTCGTGACCGGGCTGGTCACCATCGCCAGCGTGCCGACCAGCATCAGACCGGCCGAGCAGCGCAGCGCGACCGGCGCGGCGAAGGCGCCGATCAGCGTGCCGGCGATCAGCGGCCCACCGAGGAACAGGCACTCCTCGGCGACCGCGTCGAGCGCGTACGCCCGTTCCTTGAGCGGCAGCCCGTCCGTGAGCAGCCGCCAGTTCGACCGCATCGACGGGCCCAGCGGCGGCGCCAGCAGGCCGGTCACCCCGACGAGGAGCAGCAGTACGACGGCACTCGACGTACCGGAAATCACCAGCAGACCGGCCGACGCGCCGGCAGCGAGAAACGGAAGCACGCGGCGCTGGCTGTACCGGTCGACGAGCCGCGCCTTGTACGGCATCGACAGCGATGTGACCCCGAAGACGGCGGTCGTGGCGCCGGCGACCGCGAACGACCCGGTCGACTGCCGGACCGTGATGAGCAGGGACAACGGGAGCAGACCGTACGACAGCCGGCCGAGCAACGCTGGCACGAACGTGCGCAGCGCCGACGGCAGCAGCAGGACGTCACGGTAGCTCCCGGCACGAGTAGTGCCGGACACGAGAACGCTCCAGGAAGAGAGACGGGATGGGCTCGGAACCACGCACCGCGTGGGAGCCGCCTCTAGTCACGGAGGGAATGCATGCTGGTCATCTTACCTGTTCCCAGCTGCTGGAAATGCCGCGCTGATCGGCCCCGGCGGTCGTAGGGTCTACGCAGGCTGCGCGTGTGCGCTGAACGGAGGCTGGAATGACTGGTGGGATGACGCGGCGGCGGTTGCTCGGGATCGGTGCCGGGCTGTCGGCGATGGCGGTGGCGGGATGTGGTTCCAACAGCGGGCGGCCCTCCACGGGCAGCGGGTCGAAGCCGGCCCTGCAGCAGTGGTACCACCAGTACGGCGAGGCCGGTACGCAGCAGGCGGTGGAGAAGTACGCGAAGGCGTACCCGGACGCGACCGTGACGGTCCAGTGGTCGCCGGGCGACTACGACAAGAAGGTGTCGACGTCGCTGCTCACCGACCAGGGCCCGGACGTGTTCGAGAACGGCAACGGCCCGTCGATCGACATGATCAAGGGCAAGCAGGTCGTGGAGCTGACGGATCTGCTCGGCGACGCGAAGAGCGACTTCAACCCCGCGCTGCTGGAGCGGATGTCGTACCAGGGCAAGCTGTACGGGATCCCGCAGGTCGTCGACATGCAGCTGCTCGTGTACCGCAAGAGCCTGCTGAGCGCGGCCGGCGTACAGCCTCCGCAGACCGTCGACGAGCTGCTGGCGGCCGCGAAGAAGCTCACCACCCCCAAGGTCAAGGGCCTGTTCGTCGGCAACGACGGCGGTGTCGGCGTGCTCGGCGGCCCGGCGCTCTGGTCGGCCGGTCTCGACTACCTGACCGCGGACAACCAGTTCGGCTTCGACGACCCGGCGGCGGTCGAGTCGCTGCGCAAACTGCGGGAGTTCTGGACCGCGAAGGTTCTGTTGCTCGGGGCACCGACCGACTGGTCCGACCCGTCCGCCTTCACCCAGGGCCTGACCGCGATGCAGTTCACCGGTCTGTGGACCCTGCCCGCCATCGAGAAGGCGCTGCCAGGCGACTACGGCGTACTGCCGTGGCCGAAGCTGAACGCCACCACGGGCAAGCCGAGCGTCCCGATCGGCGCGTACGGCTCCTGCGTGAACGCGAAGTCGAAGAACGTCGACGCGGCGAAGAAGTACGTCAAGTGGCTGTGGGTCGACCAGACCGACGACCAGCTCGACTTCGCCCAGTCGTACGGCTTCCACATCCCGGCCCGGAAGAGCCTGGTCGAGAAGGCGACCAAGCTGAAGTCCGGCCCGGCCGCCGACGCCGCCAAGCTGGCGACCGAGAACGGCCACGCCCAGACCCCGATGCTCTGGTCGCCGAAGGCCGGCTCGGCCTACACCGACGCGCTGAACAAGATCATCCGCAGCGGTGCCGACCCGGCGGCCGAGATCAAGACCGTGAAGGCGGTCACCGAAGCTGAACTGAAGCGGATCACCGGATGAGCCTGCGGTTGCAGCCGCTGACCGACGACGACCGCGAGCTGATCGAGCTGGCCCGCCGTACGGTCGACGCGAACACCGACGGCCCCGACGGCATCCACACGATGGGCGCCGCGGTCCGCGGCGTCGACGGCCGGATGTACGCCGGCATCAACCTGTACCACTTCACCGGCGGCCCGTGCGCCGAACTCGTCGCCCTCGGCCGCGCCCGCGCCGAAGGCGCCCGCGAACTCACCACGATCGTCGCCGTAGGCAACGAGAACCGCGGCGTCGTCGGCCCCTGCGGCCGCGACCGCCAGGTCCTCGTCGACTACCACCCCACCATCCGCGTCATCCTCCCGTCACCGGACGGCCCCGGCTCGGTCCTCGTCACGGACCTGCTCCCGGGCGCCTACCGCTGGACGCCCTAGACGTCAGACACGGCAGGCAGCGTTGTCAGGCGACCTTCCAGGTCCGGTCACCGAGAGTCGCGACCAGGTCAACGCTGCCGCCCAGGGCCGTGACATATGCGCGGATGACGTCGATGCCAGAGACCTCGCCGTTCTCGATCTTCGAGACGCGCGCCTGGGAGACCTTCAGAAGCTTCGCCAGCTCGGCCTGTGTGACCCCCGCCGCCTTGCGCATCTCGGCGAGCTGATGCCCACGCGAGTAGGCATCCAGCCGCGCCCGAGCCGCCTGCTTGCTTGCGGCCCGCTCCGCGTCGCTGCGCGGATCGGCGGCGCGGCTCTTGGCCTTGACGTCCTTCCACTTCACGTAGTCACCCATCACTGTCCTCCTTCAGCGCGATCAGATGTTCGGCGAACCTCTCGTCCGCGAGCGGAATCGCAGTCCGGTACCAACTCTCCCACTGCCCCGACTTGTCGCCTGCCACCAGGACGATCGCCTCACGAGCCGGGTCGAAGGCGAACAACATCCTGATCTCACTCCGCCCCGCTGACGGCGGCCGGAGCTCTTTCATGTTCTGGAACCGGCTGCCTTTCACCCGATCAACCAACGGCCGGCCCGCTGTCGGCCCCTGATCCGCCAGTTGATCGATCGCGGCCTCGATCAGCATGCCGGTCTCCGGATCGCTCTTGCAGACAGCCAGATACCAGGACTCGACTTCCTGATGAAGGCTGATCTCCCATCCCACCCCGCCAGTATAACCGATTTGTCATGTTCCGAACTCAGACGTTCGGGATGATGTGCTTGCCGTAGGAGGTCAGGGTTTGTTCCTTGGCGTCGTGTTGGAGGTAGAGGGCGAACTGGTCGACGCCGAGGGATTTGAGGTCGGCGAGGCGGGCCAGGTGGTGGTCGGGTGGGCCGAGGATGCAGAAGCGGTCGACGACCTCGTCGGGGACGAAGGCGGTGTGGGTGTTGCCGGCGCGGCCGTGTTCGGCGTAGTCGTAGCCCTTGCGGCCCTCGATGTAGTCGGTGAGGGCCTTGGGTACGGCGCCCGACGCGCCGTACCGGGCGACGATGTCGGCCACGTGGTTCCCGACCATGCCGCCGAACCAGCGGGTCTGCTCGCGCTGGTGCGCCAGGTCGTCCCCGACGTACGCCGGCGCGGCGACGCAGAACTTGATCGCCATCGGGTCACGGCCCGCCTGCTCCGCGGAACGGCGTACGGCGGTGATCATCCACTCGGCGATGTCCGGATCGGCGAGCTGCAGGATGTACCCGTCGCCGACCTCACCGGTCGCCTGCAGGGCTCGCGGTCCGTACGCCGCGACCCAGACGTCCAGCGCGCCGTTCTCGACCCACGCGAACTTCAGTTGCCGGCCGCGGTACGACACCGTCTCGCCGCGGGCCAGCGCCCGTACGACCTCGACGCACTGCTTCAGCTCCTCGATCGTCCCGGGCTGGGCGCCGAGCGTCCGCAGCGCCGAGTCGCCGCGGCCGATCCCGCAGATCGTCCGGTTGCCGAACATCTCGTTCAGCGTCGCGAACTGGGACGCGATCACGGTCCAGTCCCGGGTCCCCGGGTTCGTCACCATCGGCCCGACGATCACCCGCCGGGTGGCCGCGAGGATCTGGCTGTAGATGACGAACGGCTCCTGCCACAGCAGGTGCGAGTCGAACGTCCACACGTAGCCGAACCCCGCGTCCTCCGCCTGCCGGGCCAGCTGCACGATCGTGGACGCGGGCGGATCGCACTGAAACACCACTCCGAAGTCCACAGCTTCCCCCTACCTGAGATAAGACGACAGGCCACGCTTGAGGAAGCGACCCCTGCCCTTGCGACCCTGGTAGTTGCCGTCGGCCACGATCACCTCGCCGCGCGAGATCACCGTACCGACCCGGCCCCGGATCTCGACCCCTTCGTACGCCGAGTAGTCCATGTTCATGTGGTGCGTCTGCACGCCGATCCGGGTCGTACCGTTCGGGTCGTAGATCACCAGGTCCGCGTCGGAGCCGGGCTGCACGATCCCCTTCTGCGGATACAGCCCGAACATCCGGGCCGGGGTGGTCGCGATCGTCTCCACCCAGCGCTCCAGCGACAGCTTGCCGTCCACGACGCCCTGGTAGACCAGGTCCACACGGTGCTCGACGCCGCCGATCCCGTTCGGGATCTTGGAGAAGTCGCCGAGGCCGAGCTCCTTCTGATCCTTCATGCAGAACGGGCAGTGGTCGGTCGACACCACCGCGAGCTCGTTGGTCCGGAGGCCCTTCCAGAGGTCCCGCTGATGCGATTCGTGCTTGCTGCGCAGCGGTGTCGAGCAAACCCACTTCGCACCCTCGAACCCGGGCGCACCCAGCTGGTCCTCGAGGGTCAGATAGAGGTACTGCGGGCACGTCTCCGCGAACACGTTCCGGCCCTCGTGCCGTGCTGCCGCGACCTTCTCCAGCGCCTGGCTCGCGGACAGGTGCACGATGTACAGCGGGCAGTCCCGGGCTACTTCGGCGAGCGCGATCGCCCGGTTCGTCGCCTCCGCCTCGAGCGCGGCCGGCCGGGTGATGCCGTGGTGGATCGGGTCCGTCTCGCCGCGTTCCAGAGCCTGCTGGACCAGGACGTCGATCGCGATCCCGTTCTCGGCGTGCATCATGATCATCGCGCCGTTGTCCCGCGCGGTCTGCATCGCGCGCAGGATCTGCCCGTCGTCGGAGTAGAAGACGCCCGGGTAGGCCATGAACAGCTTGAAGCTCGTGATCCCCTCGTCGGCGACCAGCTGGTCCATCGCCTTCAGCGCGTCGGTGTCGACGCCGCCGAGGATCATGTGGAACGCGTAGTCGATGTGGCACTCGCCCTCGGTCTTCGCGTGCCAGGCCGCGAGCCCGTCCTGCACCACCTCGCCGGTGCGCTGGATCGCGAAGTCGATGATCGTGGTGGTCCCGCCGTACGCCGCGGCGCGGGTGCCGGTGTCGAAGGTGTCGCTGGCCGACGTACCGCCGAACGGCATCTCCATGTGGGTGTGCGCGTCGATCCCGCCCGGGATCACGTACTTGCCGGCGGCATCGATCACCCGGTCGGCGGTGATCGTTGGTGTCACCGACGGGTCGAGCACGGCAACGATCTTCTCGCCGTCGACCAGCACGTCCGCGACCTGGGTCCCGGTCGGTCCGACGACGGTTCCGCCCTTGACGAGCAAAGACATCTGTGCCACTTCCCTTTGCTTGTTGTCAGAAGGAAAGGAAGGAAGGTTGAGGGCTACGGTTTGGTCAGGTCGCCGTACGCGTCGGGCCGGCGGTCGCGGTAGAACTGCCAGCGGTCCCGGACCGTGTCCAGCAGGCCGAGGTCCAGGTCGCGGACGATCAGCTCCGGATCGTGGTCGTGCCCGACGTCGCCGACGAACTTCCCCTCCGGGTCGACGAAGTACGACGTACCGTAGAAGTCGTTGTCGCCGAACTCGGACTCGATGCCGACCCGGTTGATCGCGCCGATGAAGTACTCGTTCGCGACCGCGCTCGCGGGCTGCTCCAGCTTCCACAGGTACGCCGACAACCCGCGGCTGGTCGCCGACGGGTTGAACACGATCCTCGCGCCGGCCAGCCCGAGCGCCCGCCAGCCCTCCGGGAAGTGCCGGTCGTAGCAGATGTACACCCCGATCCGCCCGACCGCGGTGTCGAACACCGGGTACCCGAGGTTGCCCGGGCGGAAGTAGAACTTCTCCCAGAACCCCTTCACCTGCGGGATGTGGTTCTTCCGGTACTTCCCGAGGTAGGTGCCGTCGGCATCGATCACCGCCGCGGTGTTGTACAGCACCCCCGGCTGCTCCTGCTCGTACACCGGCAGCACCATCACCATCCCGAGCTCCTGCGCGAGCTGGGCGAACCGCTCGGTGGTGGGGCCTGGCACGGATTCGGCGTACTCGTAGTACTCGGCGTCCTGCTTCTGACAGAAGTACGGCCCGTAGAACAGTTCCTGAAAACAGATCACCTTGGCCCCGGCCGCAGCCGCCTGCCGCGCGTAGTCCTCGTGCGCCTTGATCATGGACTCCTTGTCACCCGTCCACGACGTCTGAACAAGCGCAGCCCTGACAACCTCCGCCACAAGAACCTCCCCAAGTAGCCGAGCACTCATCCTCCATCCGCCGCAGCCCACCCGTCAACGGATGCCACCCCACGGCACCGAGGCCGTTAGGCTGCGCAGGTGGCCAAGGTGTGGGCGGGGGGCCATGGGGTGTGGGGGTTGCCGAGGCGGCCGTCGGGGGCGGTGAAGGCCCGGACGGCCTCGACGGGCGGGGTCGATGGCTAGAGGTCGACTACAGGACGGCGATCGCGGCGATGACGGCGATCAGGACGACGGCGGCGCCGATGATCGCGAGGACGCGGCCGTTGAGCTTGGGTTCGGTCTTGGCCTCGGTCTCGGCCTCGTTGACGAAGGCGCGGAACATCTGGGTGCTCGCGCCCGGGTCCTGCTCGTTCTCCACGTTCTGCGGGACGTTCTGGTCAGCCATGGCCCAAGACCCTACCTGCCGCGGGTGGCCCGCGAGCAGGCCGCCCACCCAGACCTCACACAGACCTGATGTACCATTTGGTACATGCGCTTCGATCACTCCACCACGATCCAGGCCGCGCCCGAGCGCGTCTGGGAGGTTTTCAGCGACGTCGAGCGGTGGCCCGACTGGACCCCGACCGTCGAGTCTGTCGAGCGGCTGGACGCGGGCCGGATCCACCTCGGCGCCCGGACCCGGCTTCGGCAGCCCAAGCTCCCGGTGGCGGTCTGGGAGGTGACCAGGTTCGAGGACGGGCAGTACTTCGAATGGGTCTCCAAGGCCCCCGGCATCACGACCACCGGCGGCCACCGCGTGATCAGTACGCCGGAAGGCACGGTCGCGACCGCCACGATCGTCCAGGAGGGCCCGCTCGGCTGGCTCTTCGGCAAGCTGTACGCGAAGCTCACCAAGAGCTACGTCATCACCGAGACAGAGAAGCTGAAGGAAGTCAGTGAGTCGCGACAGTCTGCTGGCTGACGCCGTCGAGCACTTCGCGACGAACGGGATCGGGGACGCGAGCCTGCGCACCATCGCGTCCTCGATCGGTACCAGTCACCGGATGCTGATCTACCACTTCGGCTCCCGCGAGGGCCTGCTGGCCGAGGTGGTCCGCACCGTCGAGCAGCAGCAACGCGACCTGCTCGCCGGCCTGGCGGACCTGCCGATCGAGGAGCAGGCCGAGCAGTTCTGGCGCCGCGTCACCGAGGCCACGCTCGTCTACGGTCCGCTGTTCTTCGAGCTGAGCGCCCACGCGATGCAGGACCTCCCGCACACCGAGCCGCTCAAGGCCGACCTGGTCAACGTCTGGCTGCCGCCGTTGACGGACCTGTGCATCCGCGCGGGCATCCCCGCCGACCAGGCACCGGCGTACGCGCGTCTCGGCCTGGCGGCGTCCCGCGGACTGCTGTTCGACCTGTTGCTGACCGGCGACCGCGCGGGCGTCGACGAGGCGTCCGCGCTGCTCAACCGGCTGTTCACGCTCCAGGTTCGGTAGGTACCTCGACCCGGCCGGCGACGATCGGCAGCCGGGAGTCCCGCAGTACGGCGACGAACCCGAACGGCCGGTCGAACTGCACGTCGAGCCGCCGCTGCTTGCTGGTCACCATCGCGGCCCGGGTCATCGCCATCGCGGTCACCGCCGCCGCCTCGAACCCGGTCGCGAAGAACCGGGCCAGCACCCGCTGCTTCGCCTGGTCGATCCGCAGCGGCGTCGGGCTGAGCGCGCTGAAGTGCCCATGCGCGCCTGGGTTCGACGACACCGTGGTCAGCCCGAACAGCTCCCGCGAGTCCATCAGGTCGTGCTCGACGTCGATGCTGAACGCCGGCAACGACACCTTCACCTCCGGCCGCGACGCCGTCGTCTGCCCGATCCGCACCCCCGGCGCGACCTCCGCACCGACCTCGCCCTGCTCGATCAACGCCGTACCGGACACACCGCCACCGGGATCAGAAGCGGCGTCCAGCAGACCAGCCAGTACGTCGGCGTGCGGCGTCTGCGGCTGCCCGATCCCGAGGAGTACGTCGACGTCCGCGTCCCCAGCAACGGTGACAACGGTGAGCCCGTGTTCGTACAGGCGGATGCTGTCGAGGTCCGGCGAGGAGCGCTCGAGCCACTGCCACGAGCCGGCAAAGGGACCGTCGGGCACCCGCCGGACCTGCTCGGTGAACGGGCGGACCCACTGCGTACGCAGCAGGATCGCCGAGGCCAGCAGCAGCTCGACGCCGTCGTTCAGGTCGACCGGCATTTCGCGGATCAGGTCGTCGGTGTGATCGGCCGCCCAGGCGTCCAGCTTCGGCTTGTCGACGGCGGGGTTGCCGGTCAGCAGGCCGACCAGCGGCGCGGGCACGACGCTGTCGAAGGTCTCCGCGAGCTTGAGCTGTTCGTCCACCCAGACGCCGAGCGCCGCGTGCAGGTCGGCGGACGCCTCGATCGCCTCGATCAGCCGGATCGCGTCGGTCGCACCGGTCGACGGATCCACCCCTGCGGCCGCGGCAAGCTCCGCGCGACCGGGCTCGTCCGCGCCGGTGGAGAGCATCGCCAGCAACGGCCAGAGCCCGAGCCCGGCGACCACGGTGTTCCCGGCGGGCAGCGCCCGCGCCCAGCGGCTGGTGAGTTCGTTGACCGCCCGCACCACGTCGGCATCCATGCTCTCCACCTTGCCACGTCCGGATCCCCAGGCCATCACAATCGGCCGGTCGCCACCTCCGTCACGCTCAGCGCCCGGCCGCGGCCGGAACTGTGATGGCCTGGGGATCCGGCCGACCCACCCAGCCCGCGACCACCGGTACGCCGGTCGGCCGATGCACCGCGACGAATCCGAACGGCCGCTCCAGGTGCACGTACAGCGCCTTCGCGTCGAACGTCGGCGCCGACCCGGCCGCCATCGGCATCGCGGTCGCCGCCGCGGCCTCGAACCCGGTCGCGGAGAACCGGGCCATCACCACCTGCCGTGCCTGGTCGAGCGCGAGCGGCTGCGGGCTCAGCCCGGGAAAGTGTCCGCGGCTGTGGTCGGCCGCCGCCGTCAGCCCGAAGACGGCCGGATGCCGCAGCAGATCGTGCTCGGCGTCGATCTCGAAGTACGGCAGCGAAAGGATCACCGCCGGCGCCATCGACTCGATCACCTGGACCCCGGGCGCGGGCCGCTCCGCCGCCAGTACCTCGGCTCCTGGCGTCCCGTCGTCCTCCAACGACAGCGCCGCCGGCAGTACCGTCGCGCGCTCACCATCGCCGATCACCAGCCGTACGTCGAACTCCCCGGCTCCCCGCACCGTGACCACGGTCAACGGACCCGCCGCGCTGTCGTGCACCCGCAGGCTGTCCAGGTCGTCGTCGGACCGGCTCAACCAGCGCCGCTCGCCGCGCGGGTACTCCGTGAACGGCAGCGCCCACTCGGTCTTCAGCGCCAGCGCCGACGCCAGGACCAGCAGTACGTCGGGCGTCAGCTGGACCGGCATCCGCTGCAGCAGCCCGTCCGTCTGCTCCGCGACCCACGCGTCGAGCGCCGCCTGGTCGGTCAGCGTCCCGCGGACCTCGGGCGGCAGGAACCGGTCCACGCCGGCCTGCAGCTCGACCTCCGGCCGCGTCCACAACCCGAGCGCCATCCGCAACCCCGGCGCCTCGAGGAGTCCGCCGTACCGCTCGCCGGCCGCCTCGACCAGCTCCGTGTGCGCGGGCTCGTCCGCGACCTCGGCGAGCATCGCGAGCAGCGGCTGCACCCCGAGCCCGGAGATCACGGTGCTGCCCTCACCGGGCAGTTCGGCGATCCAGCGCGCGGTCAGCCGGCCGATCTGCTGAGCGTCCACTCACACATCCTCGCGCATCCGCGTTCAACCCGCATGAAGCGCACAGTCGAGCCCAAGGTCCTGTACTTCGGTACGCCCGTTGTCCTGATCAGCTCCCGAAACCCCGACGGCACAACGAACCTGGCCCCGATGTCGTCCGCGTGGTGGCTCGGCTACACCGCGATGCTCGGGATGGGGACGAGTGCCCAGACCGTCAAGAACCTCGCCGTACGGCCGGAGATCGTGCTGAATCTGGTCGATCCGGACATGGTCGCGGCGCTCGACCGGATCGCGTTGCTGACCGGGTCGGAGGAGATGTCGGACGCGAAGCGGGCACGCGGCTACCGGTACGAACCGGACAAGTTCACCGCGGGCGGGCTGACCCGCGAGGCCTCCGAGAACGGCCTGGACGGTGTCGCCGAGAGCCCGATCAACCTGGAGGGACGGATCCAGGCGATCCACGAGATCGGCGGCCCGGACTCGCACCTGTGCGCGCTGGAGATGCGGGTCGAGCGGGTCCGGGTTCGCGAGGAGCTGCTGATGAGCAACGACCGCTACATCGACCCGCTGCGCTGGGACCCGCTGATCATGAAGTTCACGGAGTACTTCGCGGGTGGCGCACCGGCGTACCCGTCGTCGCTGGCGCGCGGCTGGCAGATGCCGCCGATGGCGCCTTCGGCTGTCCCTTCCGTGGGCTAGGGCGGCGGACGATCGTGCACGCCATGCCGCCGATCACCAGCACCGCCGCGATCGCCTGCTGCGCGCCGACCGCTTCGCCGCGCAGTACCCAGGCCGCGGACATCCCGACGACCGGCACCAGCAACGAGAACGGCGCGACCGTACTGGCGTCGTACTGGCGCAGCAGGTAACCCCAGACGCCGAACCCGAACAGCGTGGCCGCGAACGCGAGGTACGCGATCGCACCGATCCCGCTCAACCGGATGCCGCGGAGCGCGTCAACGTCGGCCCGCGGCCCTTCGGTGAGGAGTGAGAGCAGCAGCAGCGGTACGACGGCCACCGCGCTGACCCACACCATGAAGCGCAGCGTGTCCGGCGGCTTGGCGTACCGGGTGATCGTGTTCGACACGCCCCAGAACCCGGCGGCGACGATCACCAGCACGAGCGCCCCGAGCGGCGCGGACAGTTGCTGGTCGAGCACGATCAGCGCGATCCCGATACAGGCGACGACGATCCCGGCGAGTTGCGCCGGCCGCGGGCGTTCCCGCAGTACGGCGATCGCGAACAGCACCGTGAAGATCACCTGGCTCTGCAGGACCAGCGACGACAGGCCGGCCGGTACGCCGTGGTCCATCGCGATGAACAGCAGCCCGAACTTCGCGACGCCGAGCGCGAGCCCGACGCCGACGACGTACCGCCACGGGACCTGCGGCCTGCCGAGCAGGAAGATCGCCGGGACCGCCGCGAAGAAGAACCGGAGCGCGGACAGCAGCAGCGGCGGGATGCCTTCCAGGCCGACGTCGATGACGACGAAGTTGATGCCCCAGACAACGACGACGGCGACGGCGAGGAGCAGGTCACGAGGCTTCATACGGTCCAGTGTCGGTAGGAGTACAGTTAAGAACCAGCACCGATTACTACGGATATGGATGTAGGACTGCTACATGATCGATCTCGGCCGATTGCGCGCGCTGCACGCCGTGGCGCAGTACGGATCGGTCAACCGCGCGGCCGAGGTGCTCGGGTACACGCCATCCGCGGTGTCGCAGCAGCTGGCGAAACTGGAGCGCGAGACGCGCACGACGCTGGTCGAGCGGCAGGGGCGCGGGATCGTGCTGACGGACGCGGCGCGGCAGCTGGCGGCGACCGCGGCACGCATCCTGGAGCTGGTCGAGGACGCCGAGCTGACGCTCGAGGAGCAACGCGGGCAGGCGATCGGGACGCTCGGCATCGCCGCGTTCCCGACGGCGGCCCGCGGACTGCTGCCGCCGGCGCTGGCCCGGCTGATCGACGAGCATCCCACGCTCGACGTACGGCTGATCGAGACGGACCCGTTCGAGGCCGTGGCCGCGGTGCACCGGGGCGAGATCGACATCGCGATCGTCCACGACTGGCAGAACACTCCGCTCGGGCTGCCCGAGGGGTTGTCCCGGGTGAAGCTCGGCGTCGACCCGGCCGACGTCCTGGTGCCCGCGACCCATCGCCTGGCCGGCAAGGAGTTCGTCCGCGCCGAGGACCTGGTCGGCGAGCGCTGGATCTGCCAGCCGGCCGGCTCGATCTGCCACGAGTGGCTGGTCCGGACGATGCGCCGCGCGGGTGTCGAGCCGGACGTGGCGTACTCGGTCGCGGAGTACCAGACCCAGCTCGCGATGCTCGCCCGCGGGATCGGCATCGGCCTGCTCCCCCGGCTCGGCCGCGGCCCGGTCCCGGACGGCGTGGTCGTCGTACCGCTGCAACCCGCCCCGAGCCGCCGGCTGTTCGCCGTCTGGCGGACGACCACCTCGCGCCGTCCCGCGATCACCGCGGCACTCACCACCCTGAAGGCCGCCTGGCCGGACCGCGACACGGCGTGAACGGTTGACAACCCTCCGCGATAGCCTCTAGGTTCACCTGAACTGTTAGGAATCCTTCCTAACAGTTCACCCCGGTCAGCTGACGAAGACTCCCCGGCCGTCCTGCCCGGCGGCCGGGGACCGGCCCGGCTGGCCCGCCCCGGCAGCCGGGCCGGCAAGCACCCGCAACTTCGCCTCGGTCTCCTCGTCGGCCGGCGTGTAGACGGTCGCCCGTATCTGGCCGAGCTGGGACAGCCAGAGGTTCACCGGCTCGATCCGCAGTACGCCGGCGCTCGCGTTCTCCAGCAGCTTGATCCGGGTGCTCGGCGCGGCCACCTCGTACCGCTCCCAGAGCTCCGCGAACAGCGGCGACCCGGCACGCAACCGCTCGACCAGGTCCTGCCAGGCCGGCTCGCCGACGTGATCGGCCATCGCGGCCCGGAACCCGGCGACCATGTGCAGCTTCATCGACTCCGACTCCACGAAGCTGCACCTCCACTCCCGCGACACGAACGTCACCCAGAGCATGTTCCGCTCCTCGACCGGGATCTCCCGCAGGTCGAGCACCACCCGGCAGTACGCCTCGTTGAACGCGAGGATGTCGTACCGCGAATTCAGCACGAGCGCCGGGTACGGCGTGACCGCGTCGAGCGTCTTCTGGACGGACGCCGGGAGTACGGCGCACTCGCCGCGCGTCGGGCCGACCTGCAGCCCGGCCAGCGTGAAGAGGTGGTTCCGCTCCTGCCGGTCCAGGCGCAACGTGTCGGCGATCGCCTCGAGCACCTGCGCGGACACGTTGATGTCCCGGCCCTGCTCCAGCCACGTGTACCAGGTCACGCCCACACCGGCGAGCAGCGCGACCTCCTCCCGCCGCAGTCCCGGCGTACGCCGCCTGCCGCCGGGGGCGAATCCCACCTCGTCCGGTCGGATGCGTTCGCGGCGGCTGCGCAGGAAGACCCCGAGCTCGTGGCGCTGCTGGCCCCGGTCCACAACGGTTCTGTCGGTGGCAGCTGGGAGTGTGGTCATGGCACCATCATGACCGCAGCCGCAGCCTGGTGCCAGGTGGTGTGGATACCAGGATAAACAGGCTCTTAGTACCTGGATCTCACAGCGCCCAAGCTGAGGGCATGACAGACCACGCCGTCGCTGCCCCGGCCGTCACCCGGCCGCGCGCCGCAGCGTCTCCGCTCGGGCCGGTGGCGCTGACCACCCTGCTCTTCGGCGCCTTCCTGCCGATGCTCTCGTTCTTCATCATCAACGTCGCGCTGCCCGCGATCGGCTCGGACCTGCACGCCGGCTCCGGCGCGCTCCAGCTGGTCGTCGGCAGCTACGGCATCGCGAACGCCACACTGCTCGTCGTCGGCGGCCGGCTCGGCGACGGGTTCGGCCGCAAGCGGCTGTTCCTCGTCGGCCTGACCGGTTTCACCGTGATGTCGCTGATCTGCGCGATCGCTCCGACGATCGGCGTACTGCTCGCCGCTCGTGTCGCCCAGGGCGCCGCGGCGGCCGCCATGACACCGCAGGTGCTGGCGTCGATCTCCGCTCTGCTGACCGGCGAGCACCGGGCCCGGGCGATGGCCATGTTCGGTGTCGCAGGCGGCGCGGCGGCCGCGCTCGGGCAGATCCTGGGCGGTGTCCTGGTCGAGGCCAACGTCTTCGGCCTCGGCTGGCGGGCCGTGTTCCTGGTCAACGTCCCGGTCGGACTGCTGGCGATCGCGGCCGGCGCACGGCTGCTACCGGAAACCCGTGCCGACAAGGCCCAGCGGGTCGACCTGGTTGGGGCCGCTCTGCTGGCGCTGACGCTCGTACTGCTGCTCCTGCCCCTCACTGAAGGCCGCCCGCTCGGCTGGCCGCTCTGGACGTGGCTCTGCCTCGCTGCGACCGTTCCTGGCGTAGCCCTACTCGGTCTGCACCAGCACCGGTCCGAACGTTCCGGACGACACCCGCTGATCCCCCCGACCGTACTGCGGCTGCGGGCAATGCGGATCGGCCTGCTGCTGGCGGTCGCGTTCTTCACGACGTTCGGAGGGTTCATGTTCGTGTTCGCTCTGGCAACGCAGGGCGAGGCGCACATGTCCCCACTGGAAGGCGGTCTGAGCCTGCTGCCGATGGCGGTCGGCTTCCTGATCACCTCGATCTACGGTCCGCGCCTGCAGGTCCGGTACGGCGCAGGGCTCATCCTGCGCGGCTGGCTGATCCAGGCCGTCGGCTACGCACTCCTAGCAGTCGTGGCCCTGACCCTCTGGCCGCACGTAGACCCACTGCGCCTCGCCATCCCAATGCTGGTCGCGGGCTTCGGCGCAGGCCTGGTCATGGTCCCACTGATCGGCGTAGTACTCAGCCAGGTCCCACCAACCCAGGCCGGCCTCGGCAGCGGCATCCTCCTCACCAGCCAACAGACCTGCCTCGCCCTAGGAGCCGCCACAGTAGGCACTGCCTACCTATCCCTCTCCACCACCACCTGGGACCAACGCGGCGCCCTAGCCGCCGTAGCACTCGCAATCACAGCCATCTCCCTGCTGATGACCCCAGTCACGCACCAGCTGCGGTCCAGTGGGAGGGGCGCGTAAGAGCCTTCGGGAGCTTGGTGGTGTGGTCGCCGCGGGCGGCGTTGAGTTGGGGTTGAGTGAGGAAGAGGGCGCTGGTCAGGTCGGCGCCACGGAGGTCTGTGTCGCGGAGGTCTGCGCCGATCAAGTCTGCTTGGCGTAGATCCGCCTGGCGGAGGTCGGCGCCGATCAGGTAGGCGCCGCGGAGGTTGGCCTTGGCCAGGTCTGCCTGGCGGAGGCGGGCTCCGATCAGGTCGGCGCCGCGGCGTTCCTTCTTCTTCGGTTGCTTGCCGCGGACGGCCCGGCTGGTCTCCAGGAGCAGCTCGTTGACGACGGCGCGCTCGGCCGCCACGTCGACGTCCGCGAGGTTCGGCGTACGGCTGACCCGCTCCACGCGGTCGATCGCAGATTGCAGATTCGCGTTGTATTCAAGGGCTTCGGTGAGGTACCACAGCAGCTCGTGCAGCTGCCGCAGGATCGGAAGCGCGGCGAACATCTCAGGCCCGCGCTTCGAGAGCTCCTGCCCGGCGCCGAAGCAGTCGTACACCGTGCAGCCCGGGAAACCCTTGTCACGCAGCCGGCTGTGGATCGTGCAGCGGTGCTCGGCGCTCAGGTTCGGGCAGGGTTCGCCCGCAGGTTTGTCGATCGCGAAGTCGGCCGACTTGGCGAACGTCAGTACGACGCAGCAGAGGCCGAAGCAGCTGCCGCAGTCGGCGCTGAGCCTGCTTCGGGGGTCAGTTGTGGTCGGCAACCGTCTGGCCGGTCCGGCGCCAGCGGATGCCGGCCTCGATGAAGTCGTCGATCTCGCCGTCGAAGACCCCGGACGTGTTCCCGGACTCGTACTGCGTCCGCAGGTCCTTCACCATCTGGTACGGGTGCAGGACGTACGAGCGCATCTGGTCGCCCCACGAACCCGCCACGTCACCGCGCAGCGCGTCCAGCTGCGCCCGCTCCTCGGCCTTCTTCAGCGCGAGCAGCTTGGCCTTCAGGATGACCATCGCGCTGGCCTTGTTCTGCAGCTGGGACTTCTCGTTCTGGCAGGAGACCACGGTGCCGGTCGGGAGGTGCGTGATCCGGACCGCGGAGTCGGTCGTGTTGACGCTCTGCCCACCCGGGCCGGACGAGCGGTACACGTCGATCCGCAGCTCTTCTTCCGGTACGTCGATCTCGTCGGTCTGCTCGAGCACCGGCACCACTTCGACGGCGGCGAACGACGTCTGCCGGCGGCCCTGGTTGTCGAACGGCGAGATCCGCACCAGCCGGTGGGTTCCCGACTCCACGGACAGCGTGCCGTACGCGTACGGCGCCTTGACCCCGAAGGTGGTCGACTTGATCCCGGCCTCTTCGGCGTACGACGTGTCGTAGACCTCGGTCGGGTACCCGTGCCGCTCGGCGTACCGCAGGTACATCCGCTGCAGCATCTCGGCGAAGTCCGCGGCGTCCACCCCGCCCGCGCCGGAGCGGATCGTCACCAGCGCCTCGCGCTCGTCGTACTCACCGGACAGCAGCGTGCGGACCTCAAGGGACTGGATCGACTTGGCCAGCGAGCCAAGCTCCTTCTCCGCCTCGGCAAGGCTGTCGGCGTCGTTCTCCTCGCGGCCGAGCTCGACCAGCACACCGAGGTCGTCGACTCGGCCGCGCAGGTTCGTCACCCGCTCGACGTCGGCCTGCAGGCTGGACAGCCGCGACGTCACCTTCTGCGCGTTCGCCTGGTCGTCCCAGAGATCGGGCGCAGCGACCTGCTCGCCGAGCTCGTCGATCTCCTTGCGCAACGCAGGGAGATCGAGCACTTTCTCGATCGAGGTCATCGTCGCGTCGAGCTGCTTCAGCTCCGCGTCAAAATCCAGTCCAGCCACAACCAAACAGCTTAGCTCAGCCGAGACCACTACGAAGAACGGCGAAGACTTCGGCCACCGCCCGCTCGAGCTCTCGCTGTGCCTGGTCGAGCTCAGCGGGTGACGCGTCGTCGGGCAGCACCGCCATCAGCCTCTCCTCGAGCACCTTCTGCGCGGCGGCGTACAGGGCCGCGGTCAGCCGGTTGCGGAGGTGGTTGGGCGCGCGTTCGTCGAGCGCCGCGGTGAGCGATCGCTCCAGCTCGTCCGCGGTCAACCGCCGACGCGCGAGCAGCGCGGGACTGCCCTCGATCGTGCGCACGAACTGCTTCCAGGTGGCCAGATGCCCGACCTTCAGGCGCTCCCGCGTTCCTTGCAGGTACTGCGTTTCCAGCACATCAACCGGATCCGCCTCCGCAGGCGCTTCACGAACCGCCTGCGCCGGACCGGTCCACCAGCCCTGCTCATCGAAGAACAGGTCCTCCTTCGCCGGGAAGTGATTGAACACGGTCTGTACGGCGACGTCCGCGGCCCGCGCCACCTCGGCCACGGTCACCGCGTCGAAGCCGCGCTCGAGGAACAGCTCGGTGGCCACGTCCGAGATGGCCTGCCGTGTCTGTTGCTTCTTGCGTTCCCGCCGCCCGAGCTCCATTGCGCTCACTGTAGTGGATCTGTTTTACTGAATCCATTCTTGTAGTCACTACATTTTTGGAGCACATCCAATGACGATTCTCGTCACCGGCGGTCGCGGCGCGATCGCCCGCGCGGTCACCACCTTGCTGACCGACGCCGGCCAGGACGTCCGGGTCGCCAGCCGCGAGCCGTCCGCCCTCCCGTCGGCCGTCGCGTACGACGCCGCCGATCCCGCGCCCGCCCTCCGCGGCATCAGCCAGGTCTTCCTGTACTCCGACCCGCAGACCGCGCCCGCCTTCGTGGCCGCGGCCGAGGCCGCCGGGGTCAAGCAGGTCGTCCTGCTCTCGTCGCTGTCGTCGCTCGGTGGCTCCGAGGACCCGCACGCGAAGACCGAGCAGGTGATCGCCGCTGGTTCCTACGCGACCACTCGCCTGCAGCCCGGCGCGTTCATGAGCAACGCGAGGTACTGGGCGCATCAGGTCCGCGCGACCGGCCAGATCCGGCTGCCCTACCTGGACGCCGAGGAGGCACCGATCCACGAGCGCGACATCGCCGACGCCGCGGTCCGGGTGCTGCTCGACGGGCCGGGCAACGGCCACGACGGTCGCGGGTACCCGATGACCGGACCGGAGTCGATGACCCGGCGGCACCAGATCGAGGTCGTCACGTCGGTGACCGGCGTACCGATCGAGGCCGTCGACCTCACCCTGGACCAGGCCCGCGCCGAGCTGCGGATGCCCGACGAGGGACAGCGCGAAACGCTGCTCGCCTACTGGGCCGCGCGCGTCGGCAGTCCCGCCCCGATCGAGCCGGGCGTGGAACTCCTCACCGGCCACACGGCCCGCTCGTTCACCACCTGGCTCGAGGACAACCCCGGGCTGTTCGGCTGAGTCATCGGATCGGGACGATGGCCGCGGATTCGGAGGAGACGCCGGCGGAGGTCGGGAAGCCCGGGGGCCGGAACGGGAGCTGGGTGGTGGACGTGAGCCGGACGGTGACCGTCGTACCCTCGACGTCGACCGACCAGTCCAGGTTGTCGAACCTGTTGCCTGCGGCAACCTCGTCGAGGTAGTCCGCGGTCAGCCGCCGGGCCTGGTCCGGGTCGATCGCGGCGTTCCCGCCCGCGCCGGGCTGCGCGTAGACCGCGGCCAGCCCGTTCGCGGCCGCGAGTACGGCGCCGTCGGCCGTGGCGTCCAGGTCGCGCCGGACCAGGAACGCCTTGGAAATGTCGGTCACCACGACCACCATCAGCAGGATCACCACGGCGAACCCGACGATCAGCAGGGTCATCTGGCCGTCCTCGCCGCGTTTGCGGCGGATCATCCGTCGCCCTTGGCTTCGCGGTAGTCGCCGAACGCCTCGGTGTGCGAGGCGCTGATCCGGATCGCCGGCGGCTCACCGCCGAGCGCGTCCGGGATCAGCGGCAGCCGCACCTTCGTCTCCAGCGAGACGGTCACGGTCGAGCCCGGCTGCAGACAGGCCGGGTTGCAGCTGATCCGGAGCTCGTCGGTGGACAGCTCCATCCCCTGGTCCTTCATCGCCAACTGCGCGGCGGCGAACGCCCGCGCCCGGGCCTCGTCCTCGGACACCCCGTCCGGGACGATCACGAACGCCCGCCCGGCCGCCCGGGTCGCCGCGGTCGCGCCGTACGAGGCCCGCTGGACGTCGAACACGCCGAGCATCATGTACACCAGCGGCACCATCAGCAGGATCGCCAGCCAGGAGAACTCCACGACCGCGCTGCCCCGCTCGTCCCGCCGACGGCACCTCACTCGCCCGTCTCCTTCACCGCGTGGCCCTCGACGCTGAACGAGATCCCCGGTCCCCACAGCCCGAGCGGCGGCATGTGCGCGCGCACCGACACCACCACACCGGGCTGTCCGTCGATGTCGATCGGGTCCGCCGACACCGAGTCGATCAGGTTGTCCGCGACCACCCCACCGATCAGCTCCTGGGTACGTGTCGCGCCGTCGGCCGGTGCCCGGTTCAGCACGGCCGCGTAGTGCGCGCCCTCGGAGGCGGCGGCGGTCAGGGTGTTGCGGACGTACAGGAACAGGCCGACCTGCAGGATGCCGAGGAACAGCGGCACCAGGATCGTCGAGACCAGGACGAAGTCGACGACCGCCGATCCCCGCTCGCCACGGGTTCTTCGCATTGGTTGCCGGGCGCTACTTGTTGGTGACCGAGGACAGGGCGTCGCTGAGCATCTTGGCGAGCTGGTCGCCGGCCAGCTTCCAGATCGCGACGACCAGGCCAGCCGTCATCACGGTGATCAGCACCCAGCCGGGCACGTCACCGCGCTCGGTCCGGGCCGGACGCGGCTTCAGCAGCAACGTCACGAACAGCCTCGTCAGGTAAAGGGACATGACTTCTCCTCAGTTCATCCGGCGATCAGCCGGATTCCGACAGCGCCCGGGTAGAAGGCGAACGCGATGGTCACCGGCAGCACCAGGAAGATCACCGGGACCATCATGGCGACCTCGCGGCGGGCGCCGGACTCGATCAGCTCGCGGCGCCCGGCTTCCCGGATGTCGCCGGCCTGTGCCCGCAGTACGTCGGCCAGCGGGGTGCCGCGCTCGAGCGCCACCGCCATCCCGTCCGCGAAGCGCGACAGCGCCAGCAACCCGGTCCGGTCCGCGAGCGCGTCGAGCGCGCGGACCAGGGACTCTCCCGCCCTGGTCTCGGCCAGGACGCGTTTCAGTTCGTTCGCCAGCTCGCCGCGGGAGGACCGCGCGACCCGGTCGAGGGCGGCGGCCGGGCCCTCACCGGCGGCGACCGACAGCGCCAGCAACTCGGCAACGGTCGGCAGCTCCGCCAGCAGCCGCCGCTCCCGCCGCCGCACCTGGGACGTCAGGTAGGTGTCGCGGCCCAGCACGCCGGTGATCCCGAGGACCAGGCAGAACACCAGCAGCGCGACCGGATCCCCGAGGCCGACCGCGACCCCGACGATCGAGATCACCAGCCCGGCCCCGAACGCGATCGCGCCCCAGAGCAGCTGCTCGATCCGGAACTCCTCGACGGTCCGCTCCAGCCCGGCCCGCTGCAACCGCCGGCGGATCGTGGTCGCGCCGCCGAGGATCCGCTCCAGCCGGCGCGCCGCGGACCGCAGCGACGGGCCGAACAACCGCAGGATCGCGTAGAACGGCGACCGCGAGTCGACGACGCCGACGAACACGTCGGGCGCCCCGAGATCCCGCAGGTACGGCGAGATCCGCTCGTCCACGCTCGGCCGCCGCAGGAACGGCAACCGCAGTACGACGATCAGCAACCCGGCGCCGAGCACCGCGCCGAGGAAACCGCCGAGCAGCAACGGACTCATCGCAGCACCCGCTCGGGCTCGGGCAGCCGGCCGATCCGCAGCATCACCCGGTACGCGACCACGCAGATGCCCGCACCGGCGGCGATGATGATCGCGCCGACCGGCGAGTTGTACCGCTGGATCACGTCGCCCTGGAAGGACAGCAACAGCAACACCAGCCACGGCGCCGCGACCGCGACCCGCGCGCCGTTGACCGACCAGGACTGCCGGGACTCGAGCTCGGACCGGGTCCGGGCGTCTTCCCGCAGGAACGACGACAGCGAACGCAGCAGCCGGCCGAGGTCGCCACCGCCGACCTCCCGCGCGATCCGCAGCGCCTCCACCACGCGGTCACCGACCGGGTCGGCGAGCCGCGCCTTCAACCTGTCCAGCGATTCGGCGAACCGGCCGGTCGAGGCGTAGTCCGCGCCGAACCGCCGGAACGGCTCCCGCAGCTGCTGCGGCCCGCGCTCGCCGACCTGGGCCAGTGCCTCGGACAACGACAGCCCAGCCCGCACGGCCGACGCGACGTTGTCCACCACATCCGGCCACAGCTCACGGAACTCGGCGAGCCGCTTCCGCGCCCGCGACCGCACCAGCGCGACCGGCAACCAGCCCGCCATCACCGCGAACACCAGCGCCACCGGCAACGTCTTGGACACCACGAACATCAGCAGGAACGCGACCAGCGCAAGGATCACACAGGCGCCGATGAACGCACCCGGCGTCAGGCCTTCGATGCCCGCACTCGCGAGCAGGTCCCGGCTCCGGCCCCGCAGCCGTCCGTCCGCACCCGGCACCGCCTCGGCCGGAGCGACGAACGCCGCGATGATCAGCAGCAGCCCGACCCCGAAGAACAGCCCGATCAGCAGCCCCATCAGCCGGGCCCTCGCGGTAGCTCGGTCAGCAGACCGGCCAGGTTGTACCCCGCCTGCTGGAATCGCTCCGGGTGCGGCAACTGCCCCTCGGCGCGCCGCAGGTACCCGTCGTAGGTCTGGAAGACGGTCTCCGTCTCGATCGCCTGCTCCTCGACCCGCCCGGTCACCGCGACGATCTCCCGCACCCGGCGGCGCCCGTCCGCCGCGACGCCGAGGTGTACGACGAGGTCGACGCAGCCGGCCACCGTCGGCAGCACGAACCGGGAGCCGATGTTCTCCCCGGCCAGCAACGGCAGCGTGCACATCTTGGTCAGCGCCTCGCGCGCCGAGTTCGCATGGATGGTGCACATGCCGGGGAGGCCGCTGTTCAGCGCGAGCAGCAGGTCGAGGCACTCCTCGCCGCGCACCTCGCCGACGATCACCCGGGACGGCCGCATCCGCAGCGACTCCTTCACCAGGTCGCGCAGCCGCACCTCACCGGTGCCCTCGAGCCCGGCCTGCCGGGTCTGCATCGACACCCAGTCGGGGATCGGCAGCTTGATCTCGAAGACCTCCTCGCAGCTGATCACCCGCTCGCTGCCGGGGATCGAGCCGGCCAGCGCGTTCAGCATCGTGGTCTTGCCGGCCTGGGTGCCGCCGGAGACCAGCACATTGAGGCCCGCGGCAACCGATGCCTCCAGCACCGCCGCCGCGTGCGGCGTCAGCGAGCCGAGCTGCACCAGGTCGGTCAGCCGGGTCGCGCGCACGGTGAACTTGCGGATGTTGATCGCGGCGTACCGCTGGGTGATGCCGCCGAGCACGATGTGCACCCGGCTGCCGTCCGGGAGCCGGGCGTCGGTGAACGGCTGCGACACGTCGATCCGGCGGCCAGTGGTCTTCAGCATCCGCTCGACCAGGTCGCCGACCTCCTCCTCGGTCAGCACGGTCGTGGTCAGCTCGTGCCGGCCCTCGCGGGCGATGAACACCCGGCTCGGCTCGTTGATCCAGATCTCCTCGACGGTCGGGTCGTCCAGGTAACGCTGCAGCGGCCCGAATCCCGCGACCCGGTCGTGCACCTCCCGGCTGACCGCCTCCAGGTCGCCGATCGGCGGCACCACGCCGGTCAGGCTGCGCTCGTCGTACTCCCGGACGACGGTCGCGACGATGTGGTTCACCGCGCCCGGGTCGCGGAGCGGGTCGATGCCCTCGCGGCGGACCAGGTCGCGGACCTGGGCGTCGATCAACTCGATCGCGCCGCCCCAGCCGGAGCGGTGCGCGTCGAGCCTGTCCGCTGTCATCGATCTCCCCGTGTTGGTCCCGTCCGGCGACCACTCTCGGTCACCATGCGGGCCATCCTTTCAACTTCTGCAGACCGGTCGCCACTCGCGTGCGCCGTACCTGTGGATAACCGTGACACGCCGATGGCTCACTCACCGTATCGACGGGCTCACGACAGGTCCAGAATTCTGCAGCTTGTTGCAATTCCGCGCTGAGGAGTCAGCGGTGTACGAGCGTGTGCTCGAAGGAGTAGCGGCTGGCCCGGTACAGGTGCGATCCGTACTCCACCGGCTGGCCGTGGTCGTCGTACGTGATCCGGGTGGTCGCCAGCAGCGGGGCACCCGGCTCCTCCGACAGCAGCCGTGCCTGCTCGGCCGTTGCGGGGATGGCGGAGATGGTCTGGTGCGCCACCTTCAGCCTGACGCCCTCGGCGCGCAGCAGTTGGTAGAGCCCACGTTCGGCCAGCGTGGCCGGGTCCGTCTCCAGGATCTCGGGCGGCAGCCAGTTGCGCATCAGGGCGAGTGGCTCGCCGTCTGCGCGCCGCAGCCGTTCCAGCCGGAGTACGCGATCGTCCTGCTCGCACTGCAACGCTGCCGCGACTTCTGCGGTCGCAGGCGAGATACCGAAGCGCAGTACGTCGGTCTCCGGCTTGCGGTGCGCCGCCGCCAGGTCGTCGTACAGGCTGGTCAGTTCGAGCGAACGACGTACCTGTCCGGAGCTGCCGACCACCTGGGTACCGACACCGCGCTTACGCACCAGAAGGCCCTGGTCGACCAGTCGGGCGATCGCCTGCCGGACGGTCGGGCGGCTGAGCCCGTACGCCTCCGCCAGGTCCACCTCGTTGCTCAGCCGGGAGCCGACGGGCAGTTCACCGTCCTGGATGGCCGCCTCCAGCTGCTGCGCCAGCTGCACGTGCAACGGCGTACGGCTGTTCCGATCGACCTGGACCTGGACGGTACTCATGGGCTCATCCTGAGGGCTGGACCGGATTCCGTCGAGCCACCAACGGGATTTGATCAGACGCGGGTCACCGGCTCGGCAGGTTGAACGGAGTGACCGGGTGCAGGTTGCTGGCGGCGGGGCGGACGTCCGGGAGCAGGCCGTGCGCATGCAGGAGGTGCTGGCATGCTCGGTGCAGGTCTGTGGGCAGGTCGTGGTGCAGCACGACGGACAGTGCGCCTGCGCGGAGCAGATCGACGTTGTCGGCGTCCAGGTCGTGGGCGATGAAGCAGCGACAGGTTCGGTCCAGGTCGGCAAAGGCCTGGACGATCGCGCGGTTGCCGCCACCGATCGAGTAGACCGCGTTGATGGTCGGGTCCGCCGTGAGCGCCGCGAGCGTCTGGCTGTGGATCGTCGTGTCCAGCCCGTCGGTCTCGGCGAGTTCGACGACCTGGCGGCCCGGTGACAGCCGGCGCAGGGTGGAGCGGAAGCCCATCTCGCGTTCTTCCTCGCCGCGGAACGAGCCCCGGCTGAGGGTGACGAGCGCGCTGCCCGGCTCCGCGCCGAGCCATTGGCCGAGCAGATACGCCGCAGTCGCACCGGCCGCCCGGTTGTCGATGCCGATGTACGCCACGCGCCGGCTGGTCGGCAGATCGGTGACGAGGGTGACGACCGGGATGCCGGCGTCGGCCAGGCGGTCGACAGCCTCGATCACTTCTGGCTCGTCCGGAGCCTTGAGGATCACGCCCTGCGAACCGCGCTTCCGCAGCTTGTCCAGGGTCCCGACGATGTCGGAGGCCGCGGCGGTCTCGCTCAGATCGAACCTGGCCCGCAGCAAGACCGGGCGCAGACCGGGCAACGTGGCCTCGAGCGCGGCGCGGACGACCTCCGTGAATCGGCGCGGCGCCTGCATGACGAGATCCACCAGCAACGTACGGCCGTCGAGCCGGATCTGCGACGCCTGCCGGTCCAGGTCCTGGATCGCCTGCTCGACCTGGCGGCGCGCCCGGGGACTCACCCCGGCGCGCCCGTTCAGCACCCGGTCGACGGTCGTCTCGCTCAGTCCGGCCTGGACCGCGATGTCGCGGACGCGATGCTCGCGGGGCATGTCAGCCTCCCGGAATGACGGGTTTTTGGTGGATTCAGGGGATTCCGGACCCTTCAACGAACCACCAATCTAGAACCATCGACCCGAGAGGAGCCATCCCATGTGGCTGAACCCCGCAGACGTCCGGCTCGACGACCTGCTGACCGTGCTCAAGGACCAAACCGATCCGGCGGCCTACCCGCACGCCGCGACCGTCGAACAGCAGGTCCCGGTGTACGACGCGACCCGGATCCGGGCCGCGGATCCGCGCGACCTGCAGACCGAGTTCGTCCGGGCGTTCGCCGACGGGCCCGGCATCGTCGTACTGAAAGGGGCCTTCAGCAACGAGGTGGTCGATGCGACGACCCTCGAATTCAACCGGCTGATCGACGCGCAGCACCGCGCGGGCGTGACGGCCGGCGACCACTTCGCGAAGCCGGGTGCGAACGACCGGGTCTGGAACGCGCTCGAGAAGCTCGCGGTCGGTGCACCTGAGGTCTTCACGGCGTACTACGCGAACGACCTGCTCGCGTTGGTGTCCGCGGCCTGGCTCGGACCGGCGTACCAGGTCACCTCGCAGGTCAACGTGGTGAACCCGGGCGGCGCGGGACAGACCGTGCACCGCGACTACCACCTGGGGTTCCAGTCGGACGAGGTGGCGGCGCAGTACCCGGAGCACGTGCATCGGCTGTCGTCCGTGCTCACCTTGCAGGGAGCGGTCGCGCACTGTGACATGCCGGTCGAGTCGGGGCCGACGTTGTATCTGCCGCATTCGCAGAAGTACGGCCTGGGCTACCTGGCGTACCGGCGACCCGAGTTCCAGGCGCACTTCGTGGAGAACCACGTGCAGTTGCCACTGGAGAAAGGCGACGCCGTGTTCTTCAACCCGGCGCTCTTCCACGCTGCCGGGAGCAACAACTCCGCGGACATCAAGCGGATGGCGAACCTCCTGCAGGTCTCGTCGGCCTTCGGTCGCGCGATGGAGAGCATCGACCGGGCCCGGATGATCGAAGCGGTCTATCCCGCACTGCTCGAACTGACCGATCCGGCGGCGGCCGGGCACGTGATCGCCGCGACGGCCGAGGGCTACGCCTTTCCGACCAACCTCGATCGCGACCAGCCGATCGACGGCCTCGCGCCGCAGTCCCAGGCCGATGTACTGCGTGCAGCCGTCACCGAGCGTTGGCTGCCGGACCAGTTGCACCAGGCACTCGTCGAACACGCGGGCCGGCGGCATACGCACGACGCAAGCGCGTGAACGTTCGGCGAACAGCGTCCGGATCACGGGCAGCCGGTGTCGGGCAGCGGTGATCGTGAGGCAGTATGGCGCGTTCGCCGTCGTGAGGAGGACTACCCTTACCGGCGGAACACGCCCCTCGGACGACCACCGTAGGCCGCGCGTCACGGCCAACCATCGAAGGAGAAGGCATGGAACCGCTGCGGATCGGCATCCTCGGTGCGGCCCGGATCGCCGCCCGGGCCATCGTCGAGCCGGCCAAGCTGACCGGAGCCCGGCTGGTCGCGGTCGCCGCGCGCGACACCGACCGGGCCACGGCCTTCGCGACCGAACACGGGGTCGAACGGGTCCATGCGTCGTACCAGGCAGTGCTCGACGATCCCGAGATCGAAGCGATCTACAACCCGCTGGCCAACGGTCTGCACGGCCCGTGGAACCTGCGGGCGCTTGCGGCCGGCAAGCACGTCCTGACCGAGAAGCCGTCGGCCAGTAACGCGGCCGAGGCGCTCCAGGTGCAGGAGGCCGTGCACTCGTCCGGCCTGGTGTTCATGGAAGGCTTCCACTACGCGTACCACCCGGTGATGCGGCGGCTGCAAGAGCTGGTGGCCAAGGGCGAGCTGGGCGAGCTGCAGCACGTCGAGGCGACCATGGTGATGCCCCCGCCGGCCGACAACGACCCGCGCTGGTCGCTGCCGCTCGCAGGCGGTGCTGTGATGGACGTCGGCTGCTACGCATTGCACGCGCAGCGCATGTTCGCTTCTTACGCCGGTGGCGCGCCCAAGCTCCTCAACGCACGCGCCGGCGAGCGCAAGCGCGTCCCTGGCGTCGACGAGTGGCTGAACGCGGACCTGGAGTTCCCCAACGGCGCAACCGGGACAGTGCGGACCAGCATGGCTGCCGAGAGCGTCGAGTTCAGCCTCAAGGTCGTCGGCAGCCGTGGCGAGGCCTTCGCGCCGTTCTACGTCGTGCCGCAGAACGACGACCGCGTCATCGTCACGACGAAGGAAGACACCTGGGTCGAGCACCTCGGCACCCGTACGTCGTACACGTACCAGCTGGAGGCCTTCGCCGGGGCGATCCGCAACGGCGCTCCCCTGCTCACGGACGCCGACGACGCGGTGGCCACGATGCAGCTCATCGACGAGTGCTACGTCGCGGCGGGAATGACCCCGCGGCCGCTGTCCTCGATCTGACCCGCCCACTCACACCACGAGTAGTTGCTCAAGGCCTCTACACGTCATCGGCCGCTCCAACACCCCCACCGCTTCCCGCTCGGCGAAGATCGCCTGATCAGCGTCCTTCGGATCGATCGCCTCGCAGATCGCGTTGTACGCCCAGTTCAGCCACCCCGAGATCGCCACCGCGAACGACCCGAGCTCGAGCCGCGGCCAGTCCCCGCCGTACCCCTCCCGGAACGCCCGCAGCCCCTTCACGTTGACGTCCGGCCGCAACACCCACTGGGTCAGCGCGGACCCGAGCTCCAGCTCCGGCGTCAACGACCCCGCGAAGTCCCACTCCATCACGACCAGCTCGCCGCCACGGCCCTGACGGACATGCCCCGGAATCAGGTTTCGGTTGCAGAGCATCAACCGGCTGGGCACCTCCAGCTCGACAGCCTGCAAGTCGCGGAACGCCGGCAACAACGCTTCGAGCCGCTCGGCCCACGGCTTACCGGCCGCCCGCGCGCGGCCGAGCAGGTCCTGCCACTCCGCGGGTGTACGCCGGTACGTCAGATAACCGTGGATCGGCTCGTCGCTCGCGATCGCCAGCCCGTGCAGCGTCCCGAACACCGCTCCGGCGCGCCGGGCCAGCTCCACCGACGCCGGGAGCATCGGCGACGGCCCGACCTCCAGCCACTCGTGAACCCGCCAGTTCTCTCCCCGCACACTCTCGATCAACCAGCCGCGCGGACTCCTGGCAGGCATCGGCGTAGCCAAGCCCGCCGCAGTAGCCGCCTCCCTTAGCCGCGCGCCAACCTCTGCCTGCTCGTTCGTGATCCACGGGTAGACCGTGACCGCCAGCCACCGCCCGCGGTCAGTCGTGATCCCCCAGCACCGCCCCATCGCGGTGAACACCACGGGCCGCGCCGGAGCCGTCACGACGCCCAGCCCGAACGCCGCAGCCAACTCCTCCGCCAGCCCCGGCGGCGCGGCAGGCGCATCCGCCACCCGCCGCTCCACCTCAGCCCTCAACGCGCCCCAGTCGCGCTCCCCGTACTCTCCCGCCAGCACCCGCTGCGCCTCCGCAAGCGACGTCCCCGGCGAGGACTCCCGTAGTACAGCCAGCAGATCCTTGGCTTCCTTGCGCAGGAACTCGATACTCGGCCGATCCGGCAGCAGTCTCACAACGCGTCCTCTCGCGCCCGGACTCGCACGGGCCTCAAGAGAGCGTCGGCAAACCGCCTCGTGGTTCGGATTGAGGTGGCTTCCAGCCTTCCGGCGAGTCTCGACGCGCCCTCACGCGCCTTTCGAAGCTACCCAACCAGGCGGCCGGCCGTCAATCAGTCGTGGGTCGGGAAGCCCAGGTTGATGCCCCCGTGGGACGGGTCCAGCCAGCGGGACGTGACCACCTTGCCGCGGGTGAAGAAGTGCACGCCCTCGGTGCCGTGCGCGTGGGTGTCACCGAACAACGAGTTCTTCCAGCCGCCGAACGAGTAGTACGCCATCGGCACCGGGATCGGCACGTTGATCCCGACCATCCCGACCTCGACCTCGTTCTGGAACCGCCGCGCCGCACCGCCGTCGTTGGTGAAGATCGCCGTACCGTTGCCGTACGGGTTCGAGTTCACCAGCTCGAGCGCCGCGTCGTACGACGTCGTCCGCAGCACCGACAGCACCGGGCCGAAGATCTCGTCGGTGTAGATCGACATCTCCGGCGTGACCTTGTCGAACAGCGTCGGCCCGAGCCAGAACCCGTCGTCCCCGCCGTCGAAGTCACCCTCGCGCCCGTCGACCACCAGCTCCGCGCCGGACTCCACGCCGGCCGCGACGTACCCGGCGACCTTGTCCCGGTGCTCACCGGTGACCAGCGGACCCATGTCGCAGCCCCGGGTCCCGTCGCCGGTCTTCAGCTTCGCCATCCGCTCGGAGATCTTGCCGATCAGCTCGTCGGCGATCGGCTCGACCGCGACCAGCGCGGAGATCGCCATGCACCGCTCACCCGCGGAGCCGAACCCGGCGTTCACGGCCGCGTCCGCCGCCAGGTCGAGGTCCGCGTCCGGCAGCACGATCATGTGGTTCTTCGCGCCGCCGAGCGCCTGCACGCGCTTGCCGTTCTTGGTGCCGGTCTCGTAGACATACTTCGCGATCGGGGTCGACCCGACGAACGACACCGACTTCACGTCGGGGTGCTCGAGCAGCCGGTCGACGGACTCCTTGTCGCCGTGCACGACGTTCACCACGCCGTCCGGCAGCCCGGCCTCCGTCCACAGCTCGGCCATGGCGTTCGCCGCCGACGGGTCCTTCTCGGACGGCTTGATCACCACACTGTTGCCACAGGCAACCGCGATCGGGACGAACCACATCGGCACCATGGCCGGGAAGTTGAACGGGGAGATCACCGCGCAGACGCCGAGCGGCTGGCGGATCGAGTACACGTCGACCTTGGTCGACACGCCTTCACTGTATCCGCCCTTGAGCAGGTGTGGGATACCGCAGGCGAACTCGATCACCTCGAGCCCGCGGGTCACCTCACCGAGCGCGTCGGACAGCACCTTGCCGTGCTCGGCGGTGATCAGCGCGGCGATGCGTTCCTTGTTCCGGCTGACGAGCTCGCGGTAGGCGAACAGGATCTGGGCGCGCTTGGTGAGCGAGGTCTGCGCCCACGCCTTCGAGGCGTCGTGCGCGACCTTGACGACCTCGTCGACGGTCGCCGCCGAGGCCAGGTCCAGTTCGCCGGTGACCTGGCCGGTCGCCGGGTTGTAGACCTTGCCGGTCCGCTCGGACACGCCGGTCCACGGGCTGCCGCCGACCAGGTGGGTGATGCGTTTGCTGTCAGTACTCACGATGCTCCCTCACGTTCCTAGGACGTTGCCGCGGTCGGCCAGCGCGACCTCGACCGGTGTGCCGCTGCTCAACGACGCGAGCCCGGCCTCGCAGACGGCCGCCGCGGCGTACCCGTCCCAGGCGCCCGGCCCGTCGATCTCGCCGCGCCGGGTGGCGTCGACCCAGCGCTGCACCTCGACGTCGTACGCCTGCTCGAACCGGGTCCGGAAGTCGGCCGGCATCGTGCCGCCCCAGCGCTCCCCGGCCCGGGTGAACACGCCGGACCCGAGCCCGATCGTCGCGCTGCCCCGCTCGGCGACCGCCTCGCACCGGACCTCGTACCCGACCTGGAAGTTCACGAACACCTCGACGTCGGCGATCGCGCCGTTCGCCAGCTCGAACACCGCCAGCTGCGGATCGAACACGCCGTCACCGACGACGCTCGTCGGCTTCGGTTTGTGCACGGTGATGCGGGTGATCTCCTCGTCGAAGAGCCACCGGGCGACGTCGACCTCGTGCACCATCGAGTCCCGGACGATCATCTCGCTCCGGAACGCCGGCCCGGCCGACTTGTTCCGGTGCACGTTGTGCAGCACCAAGGTCCGCCCGAGGTCGCCGGAGTCGAGCAGCTGCTTCAGGGCGGCGTACTCCGGATCGAACCGGCGCATGAACCCGACCTGGATCAGCTGCCGGCCGAGCTTGTGTTCGGCCTCGACCACCTGCAGCGCCGACGCCGCGTCCATCGTCAGCGGCTTCTCGCAGAGCACCGGCTTCCCGTGGTCCAGGCACGCGAACAGCTGCTCGGCGTGCACGGACCCGGGCGAGGCCAGGATCACCGCGTCGACGTCGTCGGCGGCGATCAGCTCCAGCGGATCCTCCACCACCCGGACACCCTCGCCGTACGCCGTGCCGCCCGAGTGCCGCGCGGTACTCCCGGACTCGCCGCCCGCGGGCCACTCCGACAACCGGGCAGCCAGCGCCTCGGCCCGGCCGTGATCGGCGTCGGCCACCGCGACCAGCCGGGCGCCCGACGTCTTCCGCGCGACGCGCTCGGCATGGTCGGCGCCCATCACACCGACGCCGACGACGCCGACCCGCAGGTCACTCATCGTCCCTCCCTTGTGGTTCGTCCACGACCACTCCAGGATCGATCTCCCGCAGCTCGTGGCTCAAGGCCTCCAGCTCGGAACCGCCGGCCATTTCGGTGGTCAGCTGCTCGAGCGTGATCTCCGACCGGTGCGTGTCGAGCGCGACCCGGCCGAGCTTCAGCACGACGAAGTGGTTGCCGACCAGGTACGCGTGATGCGGGTTGTGGGTGATGAAGATGACCCCGATCCCGGCGTCCCGGGCCTTCACGATGTACTTCAGCACCACGCCCGACTGGTTCACCCCGAGCGCCGCGGTCGGCTCGTCGAGGATCAGCACCTTGGCGCCGAAGTGGATCGCCCGCGCGATCGCCACGCACTGCCGCTGGCCGCCGGACAGCTTCCCGACCGGCTGCTCGAGATCGGGGATCGAGATCCCCATCTTGGACAGCTCCTCCTGGGCGATCCGCTTCATCCGCGCCGCGTCGAGCTGCCGGAACGGCCCCTTGGTGATCTCGTTGCCGAGGAAGAAGTTCCGCCAGACCGACATCAGCGGGGCCAGCGCAAGGTCTTGGTAGACGGTCGCGATACCGCTGTCCAGGGATTCGCGCGGCGACGAGAAGTGCCGCTCCTGGCCGTTGACCGACATCCGCCCCGACGTGTAGTCGTGCAGGCCCGCGACGATCTTGATCAGCGTCGACTTGCCGGCGCCGTTGTCGCCCAGCACGCAGGTGATCTCGCCCTGCCGGACCGCCAGCGACACCCCGCGCAGCGCGTTGATGTTGCCGTAGCTCTTGCCGACGTCCTCGAGCAGCACGATCGGCGTGTTCGGGCTGGTCGCCGCGTCGTCCGCGAACGGCTCCGTGGTGGTCATCGCGCCTCCGCCCGGTTTTTCACGACCAGGTTCACAATGGTTGCCAGCAGCAACATCGCCCCGAGGAACGCCTTGAACCAGTCCGGGTTCCAGCCGGCGTACACGACACCGAGCTGGACCATGCCGAAGATCAGCGCACCGACCGCGCCGCCGACGACCGACCCGTACCCGCCGGTCAGCAGGCAGCCGCCGACCACCGCGGCGATGATGTACAGGAACTCCTTGCCGACCCCTTCACCGGACTGCACGACCCCGTTGGAGTTGAACAGCAACTGCATCCCGGTGAACCAGGCGAAGAACCCGACCGCCATGAACAGCCCGATCTTCACCTTCTTCACCGGTACGCCGACCGCCCGCGCGGCCGCCGCGTCACCGCCGGCCGCGAAGATCCAGTTGCCGATCTGCGTCTTCAGCAGCACCCACGCGGCGATCGCCACGAACACGATCCACCAGACGATGATGATCTTGACCGTGATGCCGCCGAGCTTGAACTCCGAGGCGAAGATGGCCTTCGCCGCGCCGAACCCGTCCATGTCGCTGATCGAGTTCGACGCGACGGCGCCGGACGTGATCCGGGTGACCGCGATGTTCAGGCCCTGCAGGATGAAGAACGTCCCCAGCGACACCAGGAAACTGGGCAGTCCGGTCCGCATCAGCAGCCAGCCGTTGAACGCACCGATCGCCAGCGAGAACACCAGCGCGACGACGACGCCGACCCACACGTTCAGGCTGAACTGGTA
>NZ_DASRVN010000257.1:0-19414 GCF_035655035.1 Kribbella sp.
AGACGATAGAGAAGGACGAAGCGAAGCGATGGCGGGACAGAAGATCCGCATCCGGCTGAAGGCCTACGACCACGAGGTCATCGACAGCTCGGCACGCAAGATTGTCGACACGGTGACGCGTACTGGTGCGAAGGTTGCTGGCCCGGTGCCGTTGCCGACGGAAAAGAACGTGTTCTGCGTCATCCGCTCGCCGCACAAGTACAAGGACAGCCGCGAGCACTTCGAGATGCGCACCCACAAGCGGCTCATCGACATCATCGACCCCACGCCGAAGACCGTCGACTCGCTGATGCGTCTCGACCTGCCGGCCGGTGTCGACATCGAGATCAAGCTCTGAGGGACGCGGAAAGACCTATGAGCAAGCAGAAGAACACGAAGGGGCTGCTGGGCACCAAGCTCGGCATGACCCAGACCTGGGACGAGAACAACCGAGTCGTCCCCGTCACCGTGATCCAGGCCGGCCCGTGTGTCGTCACCGGCGTCCGTACGTCGGACCGTGACGGCTACGACGGTGTCCAGATCGCCTTCGGCGACATCGACCCGCGCAAGGTGACCAAGCCCCTGCGCGGCCACTTCGACAAGGCCGGCGTGACGCCGCGGCGGCACCTGCTGGAGCTGCGCACCGCCGACGCCAGCGAGTACACGCTGGGCCAGGAGATCAAGGCCGAGGCCTTCGACGCCGGTGAGCGGGTGGACGTTTCCGCGACCAGCAAGGGCAAGGGTTTCGCCGGTGTCATGAAGCGCCACGGCTTCCACGGTCTGCGCGCCACCCACGGTGTGCACAAGAAGCACCGCTCGCCGGGTTCCATCGGCGGCTGCGCCACCCCGGGCCGGGTCTTCAAGGGCCTCCGGATGGCCGGCCGGATGGGTGGCGAGAACGTCACCACGCAGAACATCTCCGTGCACGCGGTGGACACCGAGCGCGGCCTGATCCTGCTGAAGGGTGCGGTCCCCGGCCCCAAGGGCGGCCTGGTGCTGATCCGCAACGCCGCGAAGGGAGCTGCCAAGTGAGCACCGTCGACGTCGTCGCCGTGAAGGGCGACAAGGTCAGCAAGAAGGGCTCCGCCGAGCTTCCGGCCGAGCTGTTCGACGTCCAGGTCAACGTGCCGCTGATCCACCAGGTCGTGGTGGCCCAGCTGGCCGCGGCCCGCCAGGGTACGCACAAGGCGAAGACCCGGGGCGAGGTGTCCGGCGGTGGCGCCAAGCCGTACCGCCAGAAGGGCACCGGTCGCGCCCGCCAGGGTTCGACCCGGGCACCGCAGTTCACCGGCGGTGGCGTGGTCCACGGCCCGGTGCCGCGGGACTACAGCCAGCGGACGCCGAAGAAGATGATCGCCGCCGCGCTCCGCGGCTCGCTGTCGGACCGGGCCCGCGACGGCCGCGTGTTCGTCGTCGAGAGCTTCGTGGACGGCGACAAGCCCTCCACCAAGTCGGCGCTGAAGGTGCTCGGCGAGGTCACCGACCCGGGCAAGGCGCTGGTCGTGGTCGACCGCGCCGACGAGATCACCTGGCTGAGCCTGCGCAACGTGCAGCACGTGCACCTGATCGCGGCCGACCAGCTGAACGCGTACGACGTGCTGTGCAGCGACGCGGTCGTGTTCACCAAGAGTGCACTCGACGCGTTCGTCGCCGGCGCGCCCAAGGGCAAGTCAGTCAAGGCTGTCGCGACGTCGACCGAAGCCGAGGAGGTTGAAGCATGAGCCACGGAGTGAACAAGGACCCGCGGGACGTGCTGCTGCGGCCGGTCGTCAGCGAGAAGAGCTACGGCCTGCTGGACGAGCAGAAGTACACGTTCGAGGTCGCGCCGGACGCCAACAAGACCGAGATCAAGCTCGCGGTCGAGAAGGTGTTCAAGGTCAAGGTCAGCGACGTCAACACCCTGAACCGCAAGGGCAAGCGCCGCCGGACCCGGTCCGGCTTCGGTAAGCGCCCGGACACCAAACGGGCGATCGTGACCCTCAAGGGCGACGACCGCATCGATATCTTCGGAGGCCAGTCGTAATGGGAATCCGCAAGTACAAGCCGACGACGCCGGGCCGCCGTGGCTCGAGCGTGGCCGACTTCGTCGAGCTCACCCGTTCGACCCCGGAGAAGTCGCTGCTGCGTCCGCTGCCGAAGAAGGGCGGCCGGAACAGCTCGGGCAAGATCACCACCCGGCACCACGGTGGCGGTCACAAGCGGGCGTACCGGCTGATCGACTTCAAGCGCTACGACAAGGACGGCGTGCCGGCCAAGGTCGCGCACATCGAGTACGACCCGAACCGCACCGCGCGGATCGCGCTGCTGCACTACGTGGACGGCGAGAAGCGCTACATCCTCGCCCCGTCCAACCTGCAGCAGGGCACGATCGTCGAGAACGGCCCGGCCGCCGACATCAAGGTGGGCAACAACCTGCCGCTGCGCAACATCCCGGTCGGTTCCACCGTCCACGCGGTCGAGCTGCGGCCGGGCGGCGGCGCCAAGATGGCCCGCTCCGCCGGTTCCAGCATCCAGCTGGTCGCGAAGGAAGGCCGGATGGCCACCCTGCGGATGCCGTCCGGCGAGGTCCGGATGGTCGACGTGCGCTGCCGCGCCACCCTCGGTGAGGTGGGCAACGGCGAGCAGTCGAACATCAACTGGGGCAAGGCGGGCCGGATGCGCTGGAAGGGCAAGCGCCCGACCGTCCGCGGTGTCGCGATGAACCCGGTCGACCACCCGCACGGTGGTGGTGAGGGTAAGACCTCGGGTGGTCGCCACCCGGTGTCCCCGTGGGGCCAGCCGGAAGGCCGGACCCGCACCCGCAAGGAAAGCGACCGCATGATCGTCCGGCGCCGCAAGGCCGGCAAGAAGCGCTGATAGGGAGCCGGCCAGATGCCACGCAGCCTCAAGAAGGGCCCGTTCGTCGACCACCACCTGGCAAAGAAGGTGGAGGTGCAGAACGAGAAGGGCACCAAGAACGTCATCAAGACCTGGTCCCGCCGATCGATGATCGTGCCGGACATGATCGGCCACACGATTGCGGTGCACGACGGCCGCAAGCACGTGCCGGTGTTCGTCACGGACTCGATGGTCGGGCACAAGCTCGGCGAGTTCGCGCCGACCCGGACGTTCAAGGGTCACGAGAAGGACGACCGGAAGTCACGGCGTCGCTGATCCCGCACGGGAACAGTGACGAAGCGAAAGCAATCTACGGAGAGATTCGAACATCATGAGCGTTCAAGAGCGTAGGGCGATCAGCGCCCGTCGCGAGAGCCTGCTGGGCGAGCAGCCCGGGGCCTTCGCGGTCGCGCGCTTCGTCCGCGTGACGCCGATGAAGGCGCGCCGCGTGGTCGACCTGGTGCGCGGTCTGGGCGTCGACGACGCACTCGCCACTCTGAAGTTCGCCCCGCAGGCCGCTGCCGCGACCGTGTACAAGGTCGTCGACAGCGCCGCGGCGAACGCCGAGGGCACCGAACACCTGAGCCGGGCCGACCTGATCGTGGTCAAGGCCTACGTGGACGAGGGTCCGACGCTGAAGCGTCACCGCCCGCGTGCACAGGGCCGCGCGACCCGGATCGACAAGCGGACCAGCCACATCACCGTGGTCGTCGGCCCGCGCGAGACCGACGCGCCCGTCGAGAAGCCGGCCAAGAAGGCGACCGCCAAGAAGACCGCCGACGCGGACACGGCCACCAAGGCTCCGGCGAAGAAGGCGGCCAAGAAGGCCGCCGACGCCAAGCCTGCGGACGAGGCCGTCGAGAAGCCGGCCAAGAAGGCGACCGCCAAGAAGACGGCTGCCAAGAAGGCCACCGCTGAGAAGAAGGAGTCCTGACGTGGGACAGAAGGTAAACCCGCACGGGTTCCGTCTCGGCATCAGCACCGACCACAAGAGCCGTTGGTACGCCGACAAGCTGTACAAGGACTACGTGGGCGAGGACGTCAAGATCCGCCGCCTGCTGAGCAAGGGCATGGAGCGCGCCGGCATCTCCCGCGTGGAGATCGAGCGCACCCGTGACCGGGTCCGGGTCGACATCCACACCGCCCGTCCGGGCATCGTGATCGGCCGCCGGGGCGCCGAGGCGGACCGCATCCGCGGCTCGCTGGAGGAGCTCACCGGCAAGCAGGTGCAGCTGAACATCCTCGAGGTGAAGAACGCCGAGGTCGACGCCCAGCTGGTCGCACAGGGTGTGGCCGAGCAGCTGTCCGGCCGCGTGGCGTTCCGCCGCGCGATGCGCAAGGCGATGCAGACCACCATGCGTGGCGGCGCCCTGGGCATCCGGATCCAGTGCTCCGGCCGGCTCGGTGGCGCGGAAATGTCGCGGTCGGAGTTCTACCGCGAGGGCCGCGTCCCGCTGCACACGCTGCGGGCCGACATCGACTACGGCTTCTACGAGGCCCGGACGACCTTCGGCCGGATCGGCGTGAAGGTCTGGATCTACAAGGGTGACGTGGCCGGCTCCCGGGCCGAGCGCGAGGCGCAGGCCGCGGCCCGTGCCGCCACCCAGCAGCGTCGGCCGGCCCGCCGGGACGACCGCGGTGGCCGTGACGACCGTGGTGGTCGCGGTGGCCGTGGTGGCGACCGGGGCGGCCGTGGCGGCGACAACCGCCGGGACGCGCGCAACGACAACGCGGCTCCGGCCGCCGAGGCAAGCGCTCCGGTGGCCGAGAAGACCGCCGAGACGACCGGAACGGAGAGCTGAACCGTGCTCATCCCCCGCAAGGTCAAGCACCGCAAGCAGCACCACCCGGGGCGCTCCGGCGCCGCCAAGGGTGGGACCTCGCTGGCGTTCGGTGAGTTCGGCATCCAGGCCCTGGAGAGCCACTACGTCACCAACCGGCAGATCGAGGCCGCGCGTATCGCGATGACCCGGCACATCAAGCGTGGCGGCAAGGTGTGGATCAACATCTACCCGGACCGCCCGCTGACCAAGAAGCCGGCCGAGACCCGGATGGGTTCCGGTAAGGGTTCGCCGGAATGGTGGATCGCGAACGTGAAGGCCGGTCGTGTGATGTTCGAGCTGTCCGGCGTTCCCGAGGACGTCGCTCGCGAGGCCATGCGCCGCGCGATCCACAAGTTGCCGATGAAGTGCCGCTTCATCACCCGAGAGGCAGGTGAGAACTGATGGCTACCCTGACCGCCGCCGAGCTGCGGAACCTCGGGCGGGACGAGCTGATGACCAAGCTCGGTGAAGCCAAGGAGGAGCTGTTCAACCTCCGGTTCCAGGCTGCCACGGGCCAGCTGGAGTCGCACGGCCGGCTGCGCGCCGTCCGCAAGGACATCGCCCGCATCTACACGGTGCTGTCCGAGCGGGCGCTCGGCATCACCGAAGAGGTCGACGCCCCGGCCGAGGAGGCCGCGGCTGAGGACACTGCGGACGACAGTGAGAAGGCCAACGCATGACCGAGAACGTGAAGGACGAGACCGTGAGCACGACCACCGAGGCGCGAGGCCGCCGGAAGACCCGCGAGGGCCTGGTGCTGAGCGACAAGATGGACAAGACCGTCGTGGTTGAGGTCGAGGACCGGGTCAAGCACAAGCTGTACGGCAAGGTCATCCGGCGGACCAGCAAGCTCAAGGCGCACGACGAGCAGAACGCCGCCGGCATCGGCGACCGCGTCCTCCTGATGGAGACCCGGCCGCTGTCGGCGACCAAGCGCTGGCGCGTCGTCGAGATCCTCGAGAAGGCCAAGTAGTAGTTCCCGGTCAAGCATCGGCAACCATTCGAAATTATTCGTTCCGCAAGGCTCACGGACGTGAGAACCAGCGAGACAACCAGGAGATCAACAGATGATCCAGCAGGAGTCGCGACTGAAGGTCGCCGACAACACGGGCGCGAAGGAGATCCTTTGCATCCGCGTTCTCGGTGGCTCCGGTCGGCGCTACGCCGGTGTCGGTGACACGATCGTCGCCACCGTCAAGGACGCGATCCCCGGCGGTGGTGTGAAGAAGGGTGACGTCGTCAAGGCGGTCGTCGTGCGGACCGTGAAGGAGCGCCGGCGTCCGGACGGCTCCTACATCCGCTTCGACGAGAACGCCGCGGTGATCCTGAAGGCCGACGGTGAGCCGCGCGGTACCCGTATCTTCGGCCCGGTCGGGCGGGAGCTGCGTGAGAAGCGCTTCATGAAGATCATCTCGCTCGCGCCGGAGGTGCTCTGAGATGGCTCAGCAGAAGAAGCTGCACGTGAAGAAGGGCGACCAGGTCCGTGTGATCTCCGGTCGTTCCAAGGGCCTCGAGGGAAAGATCATCCAGGTCTTCCCGGATGACGAGAAGGTCATCGTCGAGGGCGTCAACCGGGTAAAGAAGCACACCAAGGTGCAGCAGGCCCAGCGCGGCGGCACCACCGGTGGCATCGTCACCCAGGAAGCCCCGATCCACGTCTCGAACGTGGCGCTTCTCGTCGAGGTCGAGAAGGACGGCAAGAAGCAGAAGGTGACCACCCGCGTCGGCTACAACCGCGTCGAGGTGCAGAAGCGCCGTCCGGACGGTTCGACGTACACCGGTTACCGGAGCGTCCGGATCGCCCGGCGTACCGGCGAGGAGATCTGATGAGCACGGCAGTTACCGAGACCAAGGTCCAGCCGCGGCTGAAGGCGAAGTACCGCGAGGAGATCGTCGGCAAGCTGCAGGAGCAGTTCCAGTACGCCAACGTCATGCAGGTGCCCGGCCTCACCAAGATCGTGGTGAACATGGGTGTCGGCGAGGCGGCCCGGGACGCGAAGCTGATCGAGGGCGCGGTGAAGGACCTGGCCGCGATCACCGGTCAGAAGGCCCAGGTCACCAAGGCCCGCAAGTCGATCGCGCAGTTCAAGCTGCGTGAGGGGATGCCGATCGGCGCCCACGTGACGCTGCGCGGCGACCGGATGTGGGAGTTCCTGGACCGGCTGCTGGCGCTGGCGCTGCCCCGGATCCGCGACTTCCGCGGCCTGTCCCCGAAGCAGTTCGACGGTACCGGGAACTACACCTTCGGTCTGACCGAGCAGGTGATGTTCCACGAGATCAACCAGGACCGGATCGACCGCGTCCGGGGCATGGACATCACCGTGGTGACCACCGCGACGAACGACGACGAGGGTCGGGCCCTGCTGCGGGCGCTCGGCTTCCCGTTCAAGGAGAACTGACGTGGCGAAGACAGCACTCAAGGTCAAGCAGGCCCGGAAGCCGAAGTTCGCGGTGCGTGGCTACACGCGCTGCCAGCGCTGCGGCCGGCCGAAGGCGGTCTTCCGCAAGTTCGGCCTCTGCCGGATCTGCCTGCGGGAAATGGCGCACCGGGGCGAGCTGCCCGGTGTCACCAAGTCCAGCTGGTGACCGTCTCCACCCCCGAACTTCTCCCTATTCACCACCATCTAGTCACCGTAGGTCGCCGGACGGCGAAACCACGGCGGGAAAGAGGCCCCAGGCCATGACGATGACCGACCCGATCGCAGACATGTTGACGCGTCTGCGGAACGCCAACCAGGCGTACCACGAGTCGACCACGATGCCGTACAGCAAGATCAAGCAAGGCATCGCCGACATCCTCCAGCAGGAGGGCTACATCGCCTCCTACAAGGTCGAGGAGCCCAAGGAGGGCGCTGTCGGCAAGACGCTGACCGTCGACCTCAAGTTCGGCCCGAGCCGGGAGCGCTCCATCGCGGGTGTTCGCCGGATCTCGAAGCCGGGCCTGCGGGTCTACGCGAAGTCGACCAACCTGCCCAAGGTCCTCGGTGGCCTGGGCGTCGCGATCATCTCGACGTCCCAGGGACTACTGACCGACAGGCAGGCCAAGAACAAGGGCGTCGGCGGGGAAGTCCTCGCCTACGTCTGGTGACGAAGAACCGGAAGGAGGACCACAGAAATGTCTCGCATCGGTAAGCTCCCGGTCACGGTCCCGTCCGGCGTCGACGTCACGATCGACGGCCAGACGGTCACCGTGAAGGGTCCGAAGGGTCAGCTGTCGCACGTCGTCGCTGAGCCGATCGCGGTCAGCCGGGAAGACGGCGGCGCGATCGCCGTCACGCGCCCGGACGACCAGCGCAAGAGCAAGGAACTGCACGGGCTGTCCCGCACCCTGATCGCCAACCTCGTCACCGGGGTCACCGAGGGGTACGAGAAGAAGCTCGAGATCGTCGGTGTCGGTTACCGGGTGATCTCCAAGGGCCCGACCCAGCTGGAGTTCTCGCTCGGCTACAGCCACACCATCACGGTGGACGCGCCGGAAGGCATCACGTTCAACGTCGAGGCGCCGACCCGGTTCTCGGTGATCGGTATCGACAAGCAGTCGGTCGGCGAGGTCGCCGCCAACATCCGCAAGCTGCGCAAGCCCGAGCCGTACAAGGGCAAGGGTGTCCGCTACGCGGGCGAGCAGGTGCGTCGCAAGGTCGGAAAGGCTGGTAAGTAACCATGGCGATCGGACTGCGGCACAACAAGCACTCCGCCAAGAAGACGGCCTCGCGCGTGCGTCGCCAGATTCGGGTCCGGAAGAAGATCAACGGCACGGCCGACCGGCCGCGGCTGGTGGTCACCAAGTCGTCGCGGCACCTGTTCGCGCAGGTGATCGACGACGTGGCCGGCAAGACGCTGGTGTCCGCCTCCACCATGGAGGCCGACCTGCGCGGCGCGTCGGACAACAAGACCGACAAGGCCAAGACCGTCGGCGGCCTGATCGCCGACCGGGCGAAGGCCGCCGGTATCGACTCGGTCGTCTTCGACCGGGCCGGGAACAAGTACCACGGCCGTATCGCGGCCCTGGCCGACGCGGCACGCGAAGGCGGGCTCGGGTTCTGATGGCGACAAGGGAAGAAGGTAGTTCCGTGAGCGAGCGGCAGCGAGTGAGCCAGAAGGCACAGCAGCGTCTCGCGAATGGAATCGCCGAGCGAAGCGAGGAGATGAAATGAGCGGAGGCCAGCAGCGTCGCGGAGGCGGCGCCGGTGGTGAGCGCCGTGGCCGCGACGGAGGTCGTGGTCAGCAGGCGGACAAGACCGCCTACATCGAGCGCGTGGTAGCCATCAACCGGGTCGCCAAGGTCGTGAAGGGTGGTCGGCGCTTCAGCTTCACCGCCCTTGTGGTCGTCGGTGACGGTGAAGGCACCGTCGGTGTGGGTTACGGCAAGGCCAAGGAGGTGCCCGCGGCGATCGCCAAGGGTGTCGAGGAGGCCAAGAAGGCATTCTTCAAGGTGCCGAGGATCCAGGGCACGATCCCGCACCCGGTCCAGGGCGAGAAGGCCGCAGGCGTCGTCATGCTGCGTCCGGCCGCTCCCGGTACCGGTGTGATCGCGGGCGGCTCGGCGCGCGCCGTACTGGAGTGCGCCGGGATCCACGACATCCTCAGCAAGTCGCTGGGTTCGTCCAACTCCATCAACGTGGTGCACGCCACCGTTGAGGCGTTGCGCAGCCTGGAGACCCCGGAGGCCGTGGCCGCGCGCCGTGGCCTGCCGGTCGAGGACGTCGCCCCGGCAGCGCTGCTGAAGGCGCGGGCGGAGGTGGCTTCCTGATGGCACGCCTGAAGGTGACCCAGGTCCGTTCGGGCATCGGTGGCAAGCAGAACCAGCGCGACACGTTGCGCACCCTGGGCGTCAAGCGGATCGGCGACAGCGCGGTCCACGAGGACAAGCCCGAGGTCCGGGGCATGGTTCGTGCGGTTCGCCACCTCATCACCGTCGAGGAGGTCGACTGACATGGCGCTCAAGGTTCACCACCTGCGTCCGGCGCCCGGTGCCAAGACCGCCAAGACCCGCGTGGGTCGTGGTGAGGGCAGCAAGGGCAAGACCGCCGGCCGCGGTACCAAGGGCAGCAAGGCGCGGAACAACATCCCCGAGTGGTTCGAGGGTGGCCAGATGCCGCTGCACATGCGGCTCCCGAAGCTGAAGGGCTTCAAGAGCAGGAACCGAGTGGAGTTCCAGGTCGTTAACCTGGACAAGCTCGGACAACTGTTCCCCGAAGGTGGCGAGGTCGGCGTTGCCGAACTGGTCGCCAAGGGCGCGGTACGTCGTGGTCAGCCGGTGAAGGTGCTGGGTGACGGCGAACTGACCGTGGCACTGCAGGTCTCGGCGCACAAGTTCTCGAAGTCCGCCACGGACAAGATCCAGGCGGCCGGAGGAACCACGACCGAGGTGTGACACGAGGTTCAGGGCTCGTAACGACCGGCGCTTGATATCCTGCGCCGGTCGGACGGGCCCTGGCTCGTCTCTTGCCCAGCGGCTCAGCTAGGCCCCTGCCGTGCCCGCGGCAAGGGAAACATGTGGGAGGACAGGGTGTTAAGCGCCTTCGCCAACGCGTTCAAGACGCCGGACTTGCGCCGGAAGATCTTGTTCGTGCTCTTCATCGTCGTGATCTTCCGGATGGGCTCCGTGGTGCCGGCCCCGGGCGTGAACGTCCAGTCGCTGCACACCTGTATCAAGATCTCGCAGGGCGGTGCGAATGCGAACCTGTACAGCCTGATCAACCTGTTCTCCGGCGGCGCGTTGCTGCAGCTCGCGATCTTCGCGCTCGGCATCATGCCGTACATCACCGCCAGCATCATCCTTCAGTTGCTCACCGTAGTCATCCCGCGGCTGGAGTCGCTGAAGAAGGAAGGCCAGGCGGGGCAGGCCAAGATCACCCAGTACACCCGCTTCCTGACCGTGGGTCTCGCGATCCTGCAGTCGACCGCGTTCGTGGCACTGGCCCGGACCCCCGGCCGGCTGTTCCAGGGCTGCACCGAGCCGCTGCTCTACAAGGACAACTGGTTCACCGTCGTCGTCATGGTGCTGACCATGACCGCCGGCACCGGCGTAATCATGTGGCTGGGCGAGCTGATCACCGACCGTGGCGTCGGTAACGGTATGTCGATCCTGATCTTCACCCAGATCGTCGCGACCTTCCCGACCCAGCTCTGGAGCATCCGCAAGCAGAAGGGCGTCACCACCTTCGTCGTGGTGATCGCGATCGGTCTGGTCATCATGGCCGCGGTCATCTTCATCGAGCAGGCGCAGCGCCGGATCCCGGTGCAGTACGCCAAGCGGATGGTCGGCCGGAAGATGTTCGGCGGTACGTCGACCTACATTCCACTGAAGGTGAACCAGGCCGGCGTCATCCCGGTCATCTTCGCCTCCAGTCTGCTGTACCTCCCCGTCCTGGTCAGTCAGTTCCAGCAAGGCAAGAGCTGGTCCAACTGGATCCAGGGCAACTTGGTCAAGGGCGACCACCCGATCTACATGGTGACGTACGTCGCCCTGATCATCTTCTTCACGTACTTCTACGTCTCGATCACCTTCAACCCGAAGGAGGTCGCGGACAACATGAAGAAGTACGGCGGCTTCATCCCGGGCATCCGGGCGGGGCGGCCGACCGAGGAATACCTGAAGTACGTGTTGGACCGCATCACGCTGCCGGGCGCGATCTACCTCGCGGCGATCTCGATGATCCCGCTGGTGGCCCTCGTCCTGCTGAACGCGAGCCAGAACTTCCCGTTCGGTGGTACGTCGATCCTGATCATGGTCGGCGTCGGACTCGACACGGTGAAGCAGATCGAGAGTCAGCTGCAGCAGCGTAACTACGAAGGGTTCCTGCGCTGATGAGAATGTTGCTGATGGGTCCGCCCGGGGCGGGCAAAGGCACGCAGGCAAAGGTGCTTGCAGACCGCCTGAATATCCCGGCCGTGTCCACCGGCGACATCTTCCGTGCGAACGTGAAGGACGAGACGCCGCTGGGTGTCGAGGCGAAGCGCTACATGGACGCCGGTGACTACGTCCCGGACGAGGTCACGAACGCGATGGTGCGGGACCGGCTGTCCGAGGCGGACGCCGGTGACGGCTTCCTGCTCGACGGTTACCCGCGGACGCTGGCCCAGGTCGGCACGCTGGACGAGATCCTCGCCGACCACGGCCACAAGCTGGACGCCGTGGTGGCGCTGGTCGCGGACACCGACGTACTGGTCGGCCGGATGCTGAAGCGGGCCGAGTCCGAGGGCCGCTCGGACGACTCCGAAGAGGTCATCCGGCACCGCCAGGACGTGTACGCCGCCGAGACCAAGCCGCTGCTCGCGGTGTACGGCGAGCGCGGCCTGCTGGTCGAGGTGGACGGCGTCGGCGAGATCGACGAGGTCAGCGAACGGGTGCTGACCGCGCTGAAGACTGTCACCGAGTAAGGCGTGATGTTCAGGGACCGCGGTATCGAGATCAAGACCCGCGAGCAGATTCTGGCGATGCGCAAGGCCGGCCTCGTGGTCGGCCGCACGCTGGAGCTGCTCCGTGGTGCGGTGCGGGCCGGTGTCAGCACCGGCGAGCTGGACGCGATCGCGGAGGACAACATCCGGTCCTCCGGCGCGACGCCGTCGTTCAAGGGGTACCACGGGTTCACCGGCTCGATCTGCGCCTCGGTGAACGACGAGATCGTGCACGGCATCCCGGGCGGCCGGGTGCTGGCCGACGGCGACCTGATCTCGATCGACTGCGGCGCGATCGTGAACGGCTGGCACGGCGACGCCGCGATCACGGTCCCGGTCGGCGAGGTCGGCGACGACCTCCTGGAGCTGGCCCGGGTCTGCGAGGAGTCGATGTGGCGCGGGTTCGCGGCCGCGCGGCTCGGTGGGCGGCTGTCGGACATCTCGGCGGCCGTCGAGGCGCACGTCCGCGCGAACTCGTCGTACGGGATCGTCGAGGACTTCGTCGGGCACGGGATCGGCTCGGCCATGCACCAGCCGCCGAACGTGCCGAACTTCGGCCGCCCCGGCCGCGGCCCGAAGCTGGTCGAGGGGATGGCGCTCGCCGTCGAGCCGATGCTCACCCTCGGCAAGCAGGACAACCACACGCTCGAGGACGACTGGACCGTGGTCACCGACGACGGGCAGGCCGCCGCGCACACCGAGCACACGTTCACTCTCACTCCGCAAGGCCCGTGGGTGCTGACCGCGATCGACGGCGGCGAGGCGAAGCTCGCCGAGCTCGGCATCACGTTCGGCGCCCTCGCCGACTGACCGACGGACCTTTTGGGTCCACCCGTTGGGGGACGCGGAGGGGACCGGAGCTGAGGCACACTTGGGACATGCCTCAGTACCAGCCGTACCAGCGATTCACCGAAGCCGACCGCGACAAGATCGCCGGGCGGCTGCGGGATGCGTTCGCGGACGGACGGCTGGACCAGCCGGAGTTCTCGTCGCGCCTCGACCAGTTGTACACGGTCCAGACGTACGGCGAGCTCGAGCCGCTGGTGCGGGACCTGCCGCCGGTGCGGACGTACCAGACGCCTGAGGTGGTCAAGGACACCAAGCCCGCTCCCGAGCCGGGGGACTTCCCTGAGCGGCGGCGCGAGAACCGGCCGCACCGGCACGGGATCGGCGCGCTCGGCGGCGGTTTCACCGGTGTCGTGGCGATCAACGTCGTGATCTGGTTCGTGATCGGACTCGGCAACGGCGGCCATTGGCCGCACTTCTGGCCGGTCTGGCTGCTGATCCCGTGGGCCATCATCGCCCTCGGCGGTCTCGGCAGGCGCCGTTGACGGCACACCCTGGTCGCAGCGTCACCGGCCCGCGGCTGCGGCCGGCCTGGGCCTGGCAGCTGCATCAGGGAGCCGCGGTCGTCTACGTCGCCTGGTTCGTGGTCGCCGTACCGCTGGCGATCGTCGGGCTGTTGCTGGAGCCGCGCTGGGTCGGGTGGTTCGTACTGGTCTGGTTCCTGGCGCTGGTCGCGCTCACGCTCGGCCTGCGGGTCTCGGAGAACCGGCGGCGGCGTGCCTGGGCGGATGCCGCGGGGCAGCTCGGCTGGCGGATCAGCGCGTCCGGCGACGAGCTGCTTGATCGTTGGCCGTTCCCACCGTTCGATCTCGACTCGCGTGCCGAGGTGGTGGACGTGACGTCCGGACGGCATCGGGGGCGGGAGTTCTGGACGGGACAGTTCCGGCACAAGGTACGGCGGCGTGGGCTGGGCTTCGACTTCCTCGATCTGCAGGTGGATCGGCCGCTCCCGCCGTTGCAGGTGCTGCCCGCCGGGCTGGCTCCGGTCGCGGCGGCGAGCCTGCTGCCGCTGCCGTTGATCGTCGACGGGTTGTCCACGCCGTACCGGCTGTTCAACGGGCGTGAGGACCATGCGCTGGCGGTGTTGCATCCGCGGGCGGCCGAGGCGCTGGCCGGCGTACCGCCGTTCGGCTTCAGCTGCGAGGGGCGGCGCTTCGTCGCGATCATGCCGGCGTACCGCGATTCCAGCACCGCCGTCGCCCAGCTGGACGCGGCCTGCGACCTGCTCGACCTGATGCCCGAGCAGATCTGGCGCGCCGGCGAACAGTGGGCGGCTACCCAGCAGTCCTGAGCAGCCCCACGAGCGCCGACAGCCCTTCGTCCCCATGCCCTGCAGCAACAGCGTCGCCCAGCAACTCACCCATCGGCGCCAACAGCCTCGGATCAACCCGCTGCGTTTGTGCTGTCGTGACCAGGTTCTCGTAAGCGGCTGCCTGCATCGCGAGATTCGAACCAGCCGTGCCCACGGGACCGTTGTCGAGTTCCCCGGCCATGGTGGGGAGGCTGGTGAGCATTGCCGTCAGCCACGGGACCAGGAAGCTGTTCGTGAACGGCTCCGCCCGGCTGTTCGAGCCGGTGATCAGCGCGAGCGCGTGCTGGGCGCCGCCGAACATCCCGTACATCGCGCTCAGCAACGCGATGTCGTACAGCGCCGCGAGCCCGGGATCCTCCCCGACGTACGCCGGTCGTGCCAGCGTCTCGAGGGTGGTCCGGTGCTCGTCGAAAACCTCGCGGGGGCCGCTGTAGAAGATGAACGCGGCGGGCGTACCGATCATGGGTGGTACGGCCATGATGCCGCCGTCGAGGTACGACGCGCCTGCGGAGGCGGACCACTCCGCGGTGGTCCGGGCCTGGTCCGGGGTGCTGTTGGTGAGATTGACGATCGTGCGGCCGGTGAGGTCGATGCCGTCGAGCGTGCTGCGGACGGTGTCGTCGACGAGCAGGCAGACGATCACCAGTGGGCTGGCGGCGATCGCCTCGGCGGGTGTGGCAGCCCGGACGGCGGTGAGTTCGGGGGAGCGGCCGGGGGTGCGGTTCCAGACGGTGGTCGGGTGGCCGGCGGCCAGGAAGCTGCGGGCGAGGGCGGTTCCCATCGCGCCGAGGCCCAGGACGGTGACAGGTGTCTTCATGCCGTCCACCCTCGGGGCAGGGCTTTACGATGGACAAGTACCCACTAAATAGTCAGGTACTGACGGAAAGGTAAGCATGCGCCCGTACACCTGCGGTCTGGACGCGGCCGCTGACGTGATCGGCGGGAAGTGGAAGCCGCGCATCCTGTGGGCGCTGCACCACGGGCCGATGCGGTTCGGGGAGCTGCGCCGGGAGATCTCCGGCGTGACCGAGAAGATGCTGATCCAGCAGTTGCGCGAGCTGGAGTCGCGGGACATCGTGCACCGCGAGGTCTTCCACCAGGTGCCGCCGAAGATCGAATACTCACTCACCGAGCTCGGTCTGTCACTCAACGTCGCACTGATGCCGCTCGACGACTGGGGCGCCGAGCACCTGGCGGAGCTGGAGAGTACCCGCTGAGGGCTCAATTGGGATGAATGCGGCGTGTGGCGTACACTTTTTCCTTGGCTCTTTGTAGCCATAGCCAGTCACGTCTACAGAAGTGCGAGGACATGCCCAAAAAAGAGGGAGTAATCGAACTCGAGGGCACCATCGTCGAGGCCCTGCCGAACGCGATGTTCCGTGTTGAGCTGTCCAACGGGCACAAGGTGCTCGCGCACATCAGCGGCAAGATGAGGCAGCACTACATCCGGATCCTCCCCGAGGACCGGGTCGTCGTGGAGCTGTCGCCGTACGACCTCACCCGGGGTCGGATCGTCTATCGGTACAAGTAACACCACCAACACCTGTCGAAGAAAGTAGCTCGATGAAGGTCAACCCGAGCGTCAAGAAGATCTGCGACAAGTGCAAGGTGATCCGCCGGCACGGCCGGGTCATGGTGATCTGCGAGAACCCGCGGCACAAGCAGCGGCAGGGCTGACAAGCCTCTCGCGGTAACTGCACTTTCGCACCACAGCGCGCATGCTCGTCCAGGATCCGTCCTGGACGTCGCCCCCGGAACAGAGGCCGGGGCCTTGCCGGTGAAACAACCCTCACCGAGGCGGGCAAGGACGCAGCGCGCCACCACACCTCTGCCGACGAAAGGAACACCGCCACATGGCACGCCTCGTAGGAGTCGACCTGCCGCGCGACAAGCGCATCGAGGTCGCTCTCACGTACATCTTCGGTGTGGGCCGCACGCGCGCCCTGGAAACGCTGAAGAACACCGGGGTCTCCCCGGACAAGCGCGTCCACGAGCTGGGCGACGACGAGCTGGTCAAGCTCCGGGACTGGATCGAAGGCAACTACAAGATCGAAGGTGACCTCCGGCGCGAGGTGACCGCGGACATCCGCCGCAAGATCGAGATCGGGTCGTACCAGGGTCGCCGGCACCGCAGCGGGCTTCCGGTGCGCGGTCAGCGCACGCGGACCAACGCCCGTAGCCGCAAGGGCCGCCGTAAGGCGATCGCCGGCAAGAAGAAGAAGTGACCCGGATGCCAGCAAACGATTCCGTCGACCACCCCAGGAGCAACTGACCTATGCCTCCCAAGAGCCGCACCGCGGCCGGCGCGAAGAAGGTGCGCCGCAAGGAGAAGAAGAACGTGGCCGCCGGCCACGCGCACATCAAGAGCACGTTCAACAACACGATCGTGACGATCACCGACCCGACCGGCGCGGTCATCTCGTGGGCCTCCGCGGGTACCGTCGGCTTCAAGGGTTCGCGCAAGTCGACCCCGTTCGCCGCGCAGATGGCCGCCGAGGCCGCCGGGCGCCGCGCGATGGAGCACGGCATGCGCAAGATCGACGTGTTCGTCAAGGGTCCCGGCTCCGGCCGTGAGACCGCGATCCGTTCGCTGGGTGCGGTCGGCCTCGAGGTCGGCACCATCCAGGACGTCACCCCAGTCGCCCACAACGGTTGCCGCCCGCCGAAGCGGCGCCGGGTCTGACCCAGAGAGGTAGGTAGCGAACCATGGCCCGTTACACCGGACCTATGACCAAGAAGTCGCGCCGTCTCGGGGTAGACCTCGTCGGTGGCGACAAGGCGTTCGAGCGCCGTCCGTACCCGCCGGGTATGCACGGCCGCGGCCGCCCGAAGGAGAGCGAGTACCTGCTCCAGCTGCGCGAGAAGCAGAAGGCGCGGTACTCGTACGGCGTACTCGAGAAGCAGTTCCGCCGGTACTACGAGGAGGCCTCGCGGCGCTCCGGCAAGACCGGTGACAACCTGCTGCAGATCCTGGAGTCCCGGCTGGACAACGTGGTGTACCGCTCCGGTCTCGCCCGTACCCGCCGCCAGGCCCGCCAGCTCGTCGTGCACGGTCACTTCACCGTGAACGGCGTCAAGGTGAACATCCCGTCGTACCGCGTCTCCGCCCACGACATCATCGATGTCAAGGCGAAGTCGGTCGAGACGACGCCGTTCATCATCGCCCGCGAGACGCACGCCGAGCGTGTCGTCCCGGCGTGGCTCGAGGTGATGCCCGAGCGGCTGCGGATCCTCGTCCACCAGCTGCCGACCCGGCAGCAGATCGACACCCAGGTCGCCGAGCACCTGATCGTCGAGCTCTACTCGAAGAACTGACCCGGTGCCGGCCGGCGGTCCACGGACCGCCGGCCGGTCCGGTGCGTTCTTCACCACTCGCGACCTCAAATAGTGGTCGTCGCGACGAAAGAAGGAACCAGAAGTGCTTATCGCACAGCGCCCATCCCTGACCGAAGAGGTCGTCGACGAGTACCGCTCGCGGTTCGTGATCGAGCCGCTGGAGCCGGGCTTCGGTTACACCCTCGGGAACTCGATCCGCCGGACCCTGCTGTCCTCCATCCCGGGGGCGGCCGTGACCAGCATCAAGATCGACGGTGTCCTGCACGAGTTCTCCACCGTGGCCGGGGTGAAGGAAGACGCCACCCAGCTGATCCTGAACCTGAAGGACCTGGTGGTCTCCTCCGAGCACGACGAGCCGGTCACCATGTACCTGCGCAAGCAGGGCCCCGGTGACGTCACCGCCGCCGACATCGCGCCGCCGGCCGGGGTCGAGGTGCACAACCCGGACCTGAAGATCGCCACCCTGAACGAGAAGGGCCGGCTCGAGATGGAGCTGGTCGTCGAGCGGGGCCGCGGCTACGTGTCCGCCGTACAGAACAAGTCCGCCGACGCCGAGATCGGCCGGATGCCGGTCGACTCGATCTACTCGCCGGTCCTCAAGGTCACCTACAAGGTCGAGGCCACCCGTGTCGAGCAGCGCACCGACTTCGACCGCCTGGTGGTCGACGTCGAGACCAAGCCGTCGATGCTGCCCCGCGACGCCGTCGCGTCGGCCGGTAAGACCCTGGTCGAGCTGTTCGGGCTGGCCCGCGAGCTGAACGTCGAGGCCGAGGGCATCGACATCGGCCCGTCGCCGGTGGACGAGCAGATGGCCGCCGACCTGGCGCTGCCGGTCGAGGACCTGCAGCTGACCGTCCGGTCGTACAACTGCCTGAAGCGTGAGGGCATCCACACCGTGGGTGAGCTGATCTCGCGCAGCGAGCAGGACCTGCTGGACATCCGGAACTTCGGCTCCAAGTCCATCGACGAGGTCAAGCTGAAGCTGGCCGAGATGGGTCTGTCGCTGAAGGACTCCCCGCCCGGGTTCGACCTCCGCGCCGCGTCCGGTGCCTACGGCAACGAGGCGGACGACGAGGACGAGAGCTTCGCCGAGACCGAGCAGTACTGAGCTGACCAAGGCCCGTCGGGCCCTACATCCCTTCGGCCCGACGGGCCTTAGATTCCTGGAGTTACGAGATGCCAACCCCCACCAAGGGTGCCCGCCTGGGCGGCAGCCCGGCGCACGAGAAGCTGATCCTCAGCAACCTCGCGACGTCGCTGTTCGAGCACGGCGCGATCACCACCACCGCGGCCAAGGCCAAGCGCCTGCAGCCGCTGGCGGAGCAGATGATCACCAAGGCCAAGCGCGGTGACCTGAACTCGCGCCGCCAGGTGATGAAGCGGATCAAGGACAAGAGCGTCGTGCACGTGCTCTTCACCGAGATCGGCGAGCGGTACGCCGACCGTCCGGGCGGCTACACCCGGATCACCAAGCTCGGCCCGCGCAAGGGCGACAACGCCCCGATGGTGAAGATCGAGCTGGTCGAGGCGCTGTCCGACTCGCCGAAGAAGACCGCGGCCAAGAAGGCGCCGGCGAAGAAGGCTGCCGCTGCCGAGACCAAGGTCGAGGACGCGCCTGCCGCTCCGGTGCAGGACGTCGTGGCCGGCAAGTACGAGAACTCCGCCGCCCCGAACGCCGACGGCTCCGCGCCCGAGGGCTACACGGTCAAGGGCAACGAGGACTCGATGAAGTACCACACGACCGAGTCGCCGTGGTACGACCAGACCGTCGCCGAGGTCTGGTTCAAGACCGCCGAGGACGCCGAGGCGGCCGGTTTCGCCAAGGCCGGCGGTTCGGACG
>NZ_DASRVN010000258.1:0-28849 GCF_035655035.1 Kribbella sp.
CCAGTTCGTTGACCGTCGACCTGGATCAATCCCAAGGAGAACATCGAGTGCCAGACCGGTTGGTACTGCGCCCGCGATCCACTGCTGAACGCGTCGACCGACCACGCCTACCCGTGGTACGACACGTCGATCCTGGACCAGAAGCGGTTCAACGAGTGCAACCGCGGGGACGGCCAAGGGAATCCCGGACCAGGTCGACTCGGCCAAGCTGAACCCAGGAGATCTGGGAATCGGCCACTGGCCGCAGCGGACCGATGCCGCGCCCCCGCAGCACCATCTGTCCACGGGGGCCGTCCAAGACGGTGACGGGTGACCATCCGCGGCGACCGTGACGCATCGCCCCTGTCCGGGCACACCGGACAGGGGGCGATCCCTCAGTCCCCGCGCGGCGGGTGTGGAAGGGTGACGACCGCGCGCGTCCCGCCGCCGGGGCGCTCCGAGATGGCGATCTGGCCGCCGTGGGCGAGGGCTATCTCGCGAGCAATCGCGAGCCCGAGGCCGGTGGTGCCGCTGGCTCGTTCGCGGCTGGTGTCCAGCCGGACGAAGCGGTCGAACACCCGCTCGCGGTCGGCAGCGGGAATCCCTGGGCCGTCGTCGTCGATCTGGACCTGGACCGCCTCGCCGACCTGTCGGCCGGTGACCGTGACGCTTGACGTGGCATAGCGGACGGCATTGTCGATGAGGTTGCGGAAGAGACGTTGGAGATGCCCGGGATGGCCCGCGATGGTGAGGCCGGCGGTGACGTCGACTTGGATCGTGAGGTGCTCGGCGGTGAGGTCGGAGCGAATCTCGGCGAGCAGGGCCCGCAGCTCGACCTCTTGCCGCGCCGCAAGCTGCCGCTCGTCGGCTTTCGCGAGCAGCAGCAGTTGCTGGATGAGGTCCTGCAGCCGGGTCGACTGCTGGGCCGCACGTTCGGCGATGACCGGCCACGGCGCTTCGTCGGGGTGGGCAAGACCGACCTCGAGAGTGGTGCGGATGGCGGCCAGCGGGCTCCGCAGTTCGTGGGAGGCGTCGGCGACGAATCGTCGCTGCCGGCTCGCGGAATCCTCGAGTCGCATCAGCATGTCGTTCATGGTCCTGGCCAGCTGGCCGATCTCGTCGTCCGTGGCCGGTTGGGGGACCCGCTGGGTCAGGTCGGCCGAGGTGATCTCGGTGACGGCGCGGCGGATCCGTTCGACCGGTCGGAGCGCCCGTCCCACGATGATCCACACTGCGATGGCCGCCAGCAGCAGTGCGATCGGGATGCCCAGCAGAAGCCGCGCCGCGAACTCCGCCTGTACGGGGTCCAGCGTCCCGTTCGCAGTACCGGCGACGATCGTCACCGGCCGGCCCTTGACGGTGGTCCGGACGCCCACAACCCGGATGTCGGCCGGGATGCTCCCGTCGGCGGCCTTCTGACGCACCGGCACCGTCGAGCCGGCAGGTAGTTGGTAGAGGGCGGGCAGCCCGGCCAGGGTGCTCGTGGCAGCCAGCACGCTGCCGTCGGCCGCGAGTACCTGCGCTTCGGCGACGGGGTCGACGGACGAGCGCGGCAGTGGCGACGGCCAACCGCTGGTTGTCGCGGACTGCGCGATCTGCGTCGTGTAGGTGTGCAGCTGCGCGTCGATGCTCTTGCGGATGGCTTGCCGCTGCAGCACGTACAGGAGCATCACCCCGAGGATGACGACCGTGGTGATGGCGATGCTGGCCACGATCGTGACCCGGGCCCGCAGGGTGCGGGGCCGCCGAAGGCGCCAGGTGCGCCCGGGTGCTGCCCTGGTGGTCATCGACCGTCCTCGATCAGGTAGCCCTCACCGCGGATCGTGACGATGGTCGGCTCCGCGTCCGGAAGGTCGAGCTTGCGCCGCAGGCGGTGAACCTGGACTTCGACCACGGACGGTGGACCGTCATATGCGGTGTCCCAGCAGTGGTTGAGCAGGTCGGTCTTGGATACCGGCCGGCCCTTGTGCCGCATCAGGTACTCCAGCACCGCGATCTCGCGTGCGGTGAGGTCGATCGGTATGCCGTCCCTGCTGACCGTGCGGGCGGCCGGGTCGAGGGTGAGGCCAACGGCGGTGAGCACCGCCGGCCGCTCGGTCAGCCCACGCCGGGTCAGCGCTCGGAGGTGGGCCAGCAGGACCGTGTACGAGAACGGCTTGGCGAGGTAGTCGTCGGCACCGCTGTCGAGGCCCTCGGCGTGGTCGAGGTCCTCATCCATCGCGGTCAGCATCAGGATCGGTGTCCAGAGGCCCTGGTCGCGTAACCGGCGGCAGATCTGGTAGCCGTTCATCCCCGGCAGCATCACGTCCAGAACGATGACGTCGTGGTCTCCCTCGGTGGCCTTCCACAGGCCGTCCGTGCCGTTGTCGGCGGCATCGACGACGTACCCCTCGGCCTCCAGGCCCCACCTGAGAGAGGCCGCCATCGCGTGGTCATCTTCGACTACCAGCACTCGCATGACTCAAGCATCCCCGAGCGGCACCCGGATTGGCGTCCGCCGCGTCGGCTCGGCGACCTTGCGCCTCGGCAGCCGCAGCAGCCGTGCTGCCCAGTCCGGCATCCACCAGTTCGCCGTGCCGAGGAGCGAGACCAGTGCGGGCAGCAGCAGCATCCGGACGATCACGGCATCAAGGATGACCCCACCGGCCAGGCCTGCCGCGAGTTCCCGGACCGTGATGTCGTTCGTCGTCGTCAGCGACGCGAAGGCGAAGAAGAGGATCAACGCGGCGCTGGTGACCAGTCTCCCGGTGTGCGACACGCCCTCGACGATGCTGCCGTGGGTGTCTCCGGTACGGTCGTAGCCCTCCCGGACACGCGACAGGATGAAGACCTCGTAGTCCATCGAGATGCCGAAGAGGAATCCGAACATCAGCAGCGGTACGAAGGTGTCGATCGAGCCGGTGGCGGAGATCCCCCACAGCGCGTGGCTTCCGTAGCCGTGCTGGAACACCAGCACGATCATGCCGTACGTCGCCGCGACCGACAGCGCGTTGAGCAGCACCGCCTTGGCCGGCAGGAGCAAGGACCTGAGACCGCGGGCCAGCAGCAGGAAGGTCACGGTGGCCACGAGGCAGAACATCAGCGGGAAGGCCCCGTAGGTGCTGTTGACCTCGTCGATCTTCTGGGCCGGATCGCCGCCGACGAGGACGCCGGAGGGAACAGTTCGCCTGATGTCGGCCAGCGAGGTCCCGCCCTGCGACGTGCCGATCTCGTGGGTGGGAATCGCCAGCACCATCGTGCTGCCACCCTGATGCCAGGCCGGCCCGGCGGGCGCGACGGCGCCTCGCACACTGGGCACGTTGCTCAGCGCGGCGACCACCGCCTGCGCCTGACTCGCTGACGGAACGTAGATCGGCACCGTGGTCAGCGCCCCGGCGCCGAAGCCGTCGGCTCGCAGGGCATGGAGGCCGTCGGCGTACGGGCCTGTGCCGGCCAGGGCGGAACCGGTGGGCTGCGAGATGTTGATGGTCGCCGCGACGCCGGTCAACCCGATAAGGATGCCCAGCCCGAGGACCGCGGCGGCGATCCGGTGCCGGATGACCAGGCGCGACCATCCCGTCCAGAACCGGCTGACCCGCCGCGCCGAACGAGGCCGCGGCCAGTCGACCCGCGGGCCGACCTTGGACAGCACCGCCGGCAGCAGCGTCAGCGCCACGACGGTGGCGGTCGACGGGATGAACAGCCCCGCGATTCCGATGCCCTGCACCAGCGACACGGGCACCACGATCAGGGCGAACAGCCCCAGTGAGGCCGTGATGCCGCTGAGGACGACAGCATGTCCGGCGCGCTGCATCGCGGCAGCGACTGCCTCGGCGTTGGACCTTCCCGCCGTGCGTTCTTCGCGCCAGCGATTGACGATCAGCAGCGAGTAGTCGATCGACAACCCCAGTCCCAGCAGCGCGACGATGTACTGCACCGCCGGGTTGAACGGGATCGAGGACGGGACGACGTACGTCAGGCCATAGATGAACAGCTGCATCGTCAGCACCGAGATCAGGGCCATGATCAGCGGCAGGAAGGCCAGGAACGATCCGAAGACCCACGCGAGCACGATCAAGGCCGCGAGTGCTCCCGTCAGCAGCTCGATCAGCACACTCGAACTGTGGCTGGACGACGAGGGGTTGCCGGAGGACAAGGCGTTGACTCCGGTGGCGTGCACGGTTGCTCCGGGGACGGCCGCCTCGGCCGTCGACTTCAGCTTGTCCAGGACCTGAGGGGAGACGTCCCGGCCCGATTGAGGCGAATAGACCAGCATCAAGGTGCTGTCACCGGCGCTGCCGATCAAGGCCCGGTCGCCGGTCGAGGCGTACGACGCCACCCGGAGGGTGGGCATCGCCTTCGCGACCTCGCTGTCCAGCGTTCGGAGGTTGGCTTTCACCGCCGGTGAGTCGACCTTCTGCCCGGCCGGGAGGTCGATCGTCAGCAGGCCCGGCGGATGGTCCGCGCCGCCGTATCGCTTGGCGATCTGTACGTTCGCCGTGTTGGCGGGGCTGTTCACGTGCACACCACTGATGAGGCGGCCGGACACCGACGGCGCGAGAGCCAGGCCGGCGATCGTGATCACCAGCCACAGCAAGCCCACTACCAATCGATGCCGCACCACCCAGTTGCCGAGAGCTGTCATGACGCCCGCCTGAAGTTCGTTGCCGATGAGACCAGGCAAAAGTAGGTAGCCGCGACTTTCATGACGCTTACGCGGCGGGTTTCGGGACGTCTGGGCAACACCGGGACAAGCCGATCGCGAATCGGGCAGACGCGCCGATCGTGCCCGGCGTCGCCCTGTTAGCCGCGCAGCCTGCGCGTGGCGGAGTGGGCGGACCGGAGGAGCCGGGGCCCGGATCAGGCGGTGGTGACCTGCCCGTCGACAACCGTGACCGGGATCTCCGCCAGTGGTGCAGGGGCCGGCCCGCCGGTCACCTGGCCGTTCTGGTCGAACGTCGAGCCGTGGCAGGGGCATTGGAAACCCGTTCCGACGTACGAGACCGGGCAACCTTGGTGTGTGCAGGCGGCCCGGAACGCCTTGAAGGTGTCCGTTGCCGGGTGCAACAAGAGGGCGGGGGCGCCGTTCGCGGTCGTGAAGCTCTTGGAAGACCCGACGGGCACGCTCGAGGCCGCGGCGATCACCGCCCCGCCGTTCGCCGAACGTGGACTCGCCGAGGCGCTTGGCGCCGGCGGAGCGGGGCTCGCCGGCTGACCGCCCGCCGTACCGGATGGGCGCCGTGCGAGTGCCAGCGTGGTGCCTGCCGCGATGCCGACCGCAGCGATCGTCGCGCCGATGATGCCGCCTCGAAGCACAGTACGTCGCTCGACGTCGTCCTGTTCGGCCACGCCTTCGGAGGCCCCAGGTCGCGGGAGCAGGCCGGCCTGACGCCGCACGGCGGCACGCAGCCGGGCTGTCACCGAGTACAGTCCGGCGTCTCCTGCTATCAGTAGTGGGCTCCAGGCGAAGGCGAAGCCCAGGTCCGCACCGAAGTAGTACGGCCGGGTCGTCCAGCTCACCGTCAGGAAGAAGCTGAGTGCCAGCAGGATTCCGCCGAGGGCGGCGATCCGCGTGAACAGCCCGAGCAGAGTCCCGAGCCCGACCGCGACCTCACCGAAGGCGATGGCCAGCCCGGTCAGGGTCGCGTGGCCGGCAGTCAGCGACACCAGCGAGCCGATCGGGGACGCGGTGGCGGCATGCAGCATCTGGGCGTGGACGCCGAGCGGTGAGGAGTTGTCCAGGTAGTTCGGGTCGAAGAGCTTGGACAGTCCGGCGTACAGGAAGGTGCCGCCGAGAAAGGCCCGCAGCGGCAGCAGCGCCCAGGCCGGCGACTTGAGCGGGGAATCGAGGCGCAAGCGGGCCCACGATCTGCTCCGGGGACCGCTGCGGCTCGAGCCGGTTGAGGAAGAGGGCGATGACATTGTGAACAACCTTTCCTGCAGATACGTACTCGAACGCAAGGTCGATCGGCGCGGAGGTTTCGGCCCGGCGCGGAATCCCCAGGCGACGTGACCGGGCCGGCTGTCCAGGGCCGGGGATTCCGCGGGTCCTCCGAGGGTTTACCTGCCGGCGGAGGCGATCAGGAGGCCGAGGCACATTTCGTCGCTGGTGCCGTCGCCCCAGACGACGTACCGCGGTGGGAGCTTGCTCAGTGCCGGGAGCTGTCGACGCAGGCCGGCGTCGTGGGTGCACGTCACCCTGACCTTGTCGCCCGGCTTGAGGTCCATCGGCTTCGGCAACACCTGGTACCTCTGGTTGTCGAAGTTGAACGCCGGGACATCGAGCAGGGTCTGAGCCTTGGCGGTGCCGGGGTTGACCTCGACCTTGATCGATCGTCCGAGCAGGTGCATGTGCCCGAGTGCGGCGTACACCTTGATCGGTTGCGGTATCGGTATGTCGCAGTGCTGCGTGTTGCCCGGCACAGGTTTGGCATAGCCGCATTCGGCCAGCAGCCTTGCCTCGCTGGCGCCGATCTCGGAGCCGAAGCGCTTGCCGACGTCCGCGACCGCTGTCGTCCGGTTGCACAGCGGACCGGACTCGCCGGTCGCACAGGGCAGTTCGATCGGCGCCTGCAACGGCACCGTCAGGAGCGGCTTGGTTGCCGAGGTGCCGTCGGTCAGTCGCAATCGGACGCTGGACTGATCCGACCCGGCGGGCTTGCCGTCGGTGGCGAGCAGGTTGTAGTGCACCTGAAGGATCAGCAGGCTGCCGGGTTTCAACGGGAACCCGACATCTTGCTGCAGGACGGTCTCCGTGGCGCCGGGGGTCCAGGTGTCCACCCACGCCGACGGATGGTTGCCACCAAGGGCGTCATTGCCGAAACACGTCCAGCCCTCGCCGGGCGTCGCGGCGTCCTTGGCACGCGCCACGGCTGCGCTCTCCGGCGGGACGGCGAACACGATGGCGTGGTGCACGATCGGCGTGTTCTGCGGGCGGAACTGGGTTCCGGTCAGGTATGCCGGCTTGGTCAGGTGCGGATCGACCACCAGACAGCGGTATTCGTCGGTGCCGCCGTTGGGGGCGGAGGGTGTATACGGCTGAGGAATCTTGAGGTCGGTGAACCGTTCACCCGCCCGCAGCGGCACCTGCTCTGCCGCTGGCGCCATCGTGTGACCGGTGTGTGGGGAGGCAGTCGCCGACGTTCCCGCGCTGGGCGCGGGAGTTGAACTGGGGGAGTTCGACTCGCACGCGCCGACCAGGAGTGTCGTGGCCACCACACCCGCTACCAGAGCGAGCGCGCGCACCGGGGTTGTCCGTTTGGTCATGATGCCCTCACATCGAGGAGGTCCCATTCCTTCATGGAGCGAAAGTAGAAGGGCTCACCTTTCCAACCGCTTACACGGCGTGTTCGCCTGGTTCGGCGTAGCGATCCAACTGGCCTCGACTTCGGTCGCATGGGGAAGTGCATCGCAGTGTTGCATTGGCCTGCTGAAGCTCGACGACGTGGTGCCGCAACCGGGCGACTTCTGCCACCAGCGTGCGCACGCTTTCGCCTTCGGTCGCTTCTGCTGACAAGACCCGACGGAGGCTTCTCCAACGGCGGAGACGGCACCGATCTGAGCAGAACCGCTGGTCGGATCTGGCTGCGGCGTAGGTGTCCCTGCAGTGCTCGCAGACGTGTTGGCGCGCAGTCAGGTCGCGCCCGAACGGGGGTGGTAAGTCATCCATATATCTGTTGAACGCCCGCACGTACCTCAGACCGTCCGGTACCGCGTCGGCACAAGCGCGGCGACTGTGTGGCTCGACGCGTCTGTCAGAAGCCGGGTTTCGTGGCGAGGATGGTCCGTTGGAGCGCCGGGGTCTGTGGGACGCCGCCTTCGGCGAGGGCGTCGAGGACGGTGCCGTGGATGGGTTCGGCGTCGACGGTTGAGATGTCGACGTGGGGGAGTTGGCGGCCGAGTTCCCGGAGGATGGCTTTGCGGAGGGTGTTGTCGGCTGCGACCGAGCCGCCGAGGGTGAGGGTGAAGGGTTCGTCGAGGCCGACCCGGTTGGCGCAGGCATCGACGTACGCGGCGACTCGTTCGGCGTGCTGGTCAACGATGCTGATGGCAACGAGATCGCCGTGCTCGGCTTCGCGTAGTACGACTCGGGCTGCTTTCGACTTGTTGAGGTGCGTTCCCTCGGTGTTGTCCCGGCGGGTGAATCGGTGCAGCAGGTCCTCTATCGAATGAGCGCCGTAGAACAGTGGAATCGCGTGTGACAGTGCCGTACTCGGTGCGAGGCCGGTGTGCGCCTGAAAGATAGCGTGCAGCGCATCATCGACCAGACCGGCTGCGCCGAGCGGGTGCTGCAGCCAGAACGAGAACGCGAACTCGGCACCGCCGGGGCCACGGCCCGCGATCGCCGCGCCTGTGCCGAGTGAGACCGCGACGCCCACGCCCTCCGGATCGCCGCAGCGCAGCAGGGCGAAGCCGTCGTTCCTGACTGAGAACCGTACGTCCGGACCGAGGTGTTCCCGAAGCACCTCGGTCCAGAACGCGGTGTCCTCGGGCCAGTCGACGCCTGCGAGGCAGAACGCCGCCGATGCAAGGCGCGCATCGGGTACTGCGTTGTGCGCGGCGGCGAGTGCCTCGTCGACGAGGCGGAGGACGGTCGCTACTGCCTCTCCTGGGTCGTCGACGCCGTAGATGTCACCGAGCCCGCCACGTGCCCAGCCCAGGATGTTCCCGTGCTGGTCCGCGACGGCGGCGATGGTCTTGGTGTTACCGGCGTCGACGCCGAGGAAGAGTTCGTTCACGGCAGGAGTCGCTCCGGGAGGTAGGCGGCGTGCGCGGCGGCCATCTCGTCGTACAGCTCCTCGGCGACCTTGAGGTTGTCGACGAGCGGGTTGGCGAGCAGCGCCTGGATGCCGTCCTTGCGAGTGCCTTCCCAGCCGGTCTTCGCAGCGAGGATCTGGTACTCGGCGAGCTGCTGGGTGATGCCCAGGACGGAGTGCGGAAGCGGCTTCTGCGGCTCGATGTGGAAGCCCGACTTGTCGACGTTGCACCAGACCTCGACGACGGTGCTCTCGTCGAAGCCGGCGAGCGCGCCGCCCGCGTTCGGCAGGTTGACCGGCAGCCGGGCGCCGGTGTCGTTGTAGTGGGCGCTCATCACGTCGATCGCGAGTTCGAGTTCGTGGATGCCGCCGCGCGAGCGCTTCGGGTCGAGTTCGGGTGCGTCGGCGGTGGCCTGCTCGCGGTAGTGGTCCCAGTAGCCGGGTACGGCGTCCATGATGATTTCCGACCGGGTCTTGGGCGCGCCCTGCTGCTCGCGCAGGAGTTCCTCGCGGAAGTAGTAGTAGTTGAAGTAGTCGGACGGGATCGATCCCATGGTCACGGCGAGGTGGAGCGCCCGGCGGGAGTTGGCGTCCAGCTGGTCCTTGCGCTCCTCCCAGCCCTTCTCCAGCAGCGGCATGATGTCCTCGCCGTCGTACAGGGCCTCGGTGCTCCAGCAGTTGTGGTTGACGCCGGCCATAGTCACCTGGGCGCGGTCGGGGTCGAGCCCGGCGGCCTTGATCACGACCGGCGGGAAGACCAGCGGTCCCTCGCACATCGAGACGATCGGTACGTCGCTGTACTGCGTCACAGCCTGGGAGACGATGTTGACCGGGTTGGTGTAGTTGAAGATCTTGGCGTTCGGGGCCACCGCGTTGAGGTCCTCGACGACGCCCTTGAGGACGTTGACCGAGCGCAGCGACATGAAGAAGCCGCCGGGGCCCTGGGTCTCCTGGCCGATGATGCCGTGCTTGATCGGGATGCGTTCGTCCAGGGCGCGCGCCCCGAAGCCGCCGGGCCGGAAGCTGGAGAGTACGGCGTCGACGTCGGTCAGGCCGGCGCGACGGTCGGTCGTGGCGGTCACGGTGAGATCGAGGCCCTGCGCCTTGATGATCCGCTCGGTGATCGACCGGACGACCTCCAGGTGGTCGGGGTCGAGGTCGATCAGGACGATCTCGGATCCGGCGAACTCCTCGCCGTGCCACAGCAGGGAGGCCATCGTCCCGGCCGCCCGGGACGAGCCGCCGCCGAGGTAAGCGAGCTTGATGCGTGCCATGAGTGAAGTGTGCCTTTCGGTAAGGAGTACAGCTGAAGGGGGTCAGGAGGCAGCCGGGAGCAGCGCCGCGGCTGCCCGGTCTGCCAGGAATCGGGGGGACCTGCAGTCGCTGAGGACGGTGGCCGGCCAGTCCGGTTCGTACGCGTCGGCGGCGGCGACACGCTGTACGGTGATTTGCTTGTGGGCCCCGGTCACGACCATGACGACCGCACGGGACAGGTCCCGGATGGTGGCGGTACCCACGGTCACGCCGTACCGCGGTACCTCGTCGAGCCGGCGGAACGACGGGAACGTCTCGAGGTTGTCGCGGCGGGTGGCCTCGCCGAGTTCGACGATCCGGGTGACGCTGTCGGATGCCGTTCCGGGCGGGTTCAGCGCGATGTGGCCGTCGGAGGCGCCGGAGGCGAGCAGGAAGAGGTCGATCCCGCCGGCAGCTGCCAGTGCCTCGTCGTACGCGCCCGGTTCGGCCGCGGGATCGGGATGCCACAGGTTCTGCTCCGGGATGCGGTGCTCGGGTCGAGCGGCCGCGTTCAACGGGTCCAGGATCTGCCGGCGCCCGAAGCCGACGCAGCTGTGCGGGAGCTTTGGATCGACCAGTTGAAACCCCTTGGCGGTGTGTACGACGTACTCGTCCATGAGCGCGATGATCACGTGGCTGAGGTCGAGGTTGCGCTTGGCAACGAGATCGGCGAGGTGTGCGTAGGTTCGCAGCGGGCTACGGCCGCTCGGGCAGCCGAGCACGAACGAACTGCCCGCTTCCACGGCCGACTCGATGCCGGCGGCAATGTCCTCGGCCGCGAGCAGGCCGACGTGATCGGCGCTGTCGTGGACTTCGGGCAGCACGTGCATAGGGAGAGGTCCTTCGCTGTCGTGAGGGAGCGGTCGGTCATTCCTTGAGCGCGCCGTTGAGGACGCCGCGGATGAAGTGCCGTTGGAAGAAGGCGTAGAGCACGAGGACGGGCAGGGCGACGATCAGTGATCCGGCGGCGAGCAGGTTCACGTCGACGCTGTGCCGCCCCTGGAAAACGCCGAGTGCCAGCGTGGCCGGCTGGATCGACGGGTCGGCGATGAAGATCAGCGACAGGAAGAAGTCGTTCCAGGTCCACATGAACGACAGCAGTGCGAGGGTCAGGACGGCGGGCCGTGAGATCGGCAGCAGGATCTGCCAGAGGATGCGCCAGGTACGGGCGCCGTCCATCTCGGCGGCCTCGATCAGGGACGCCGGTACGGCGCGGAAGGTCGCCCGCATCCAGAACGTACCGAAAGGAACGCCCATGCCGATCTGGATGATGATCAGCCCGAGCCAGGAGTTGGTCAGGCCCAGCGACTGGAACGTGTAGTAGAGCGGGACGATGAAGACCTCCGCGGAGATCATCAGCCCGAGCAGCACGACGGGGAAGATGATCTTCTGACCGGTGACGCCGAGGACGCCGAAGGCGAAGCCGGACAGGACGGCCAGCAGGGTCTGCCCGGTGACCGCGCCGATCGTGATGACCGCGGAGGCGAGCATCGCGTGGCCGAATCCGCCGAGCTTCCAGGCGGTGCCGAAGTTGCCCCACTGCAGGTTGCCGAAGTCGAGTTGGCCTCCGCGGTTCGGGCTCAACGCGGTGAAGAAGAACCAGACCACGGGAAACAGGACGAGGATCGAGACGAACGCCAGGACTGTGTGATTGAGGACGCGTTCGGTGCGCGAGATCATGCTTTCTCCTCGGACAGTCTGGTGATGACCAAGGCGACGAGCAGGCAGATGATCGCCAGAACGATGCCGATCGCGGCGGCCATGCCCACGTCCGGGTTCAGGAAGGCCTTGCGGTAGAGCAGCAACGCCGGTGTGGTGGTCGACGTACCAGGTCCGCCTTGCGTGGTGACCCAGACCAGGTCGAACGCACGCAGCGCGCCGGTCACGGTGAGCGTGAGCGCAACCGCCAGCTGTCCGCGCAGAGCGGGCAGCGTGATCGCGAGGAATTCCTTCACCGGGCCGGCGCCGTCGAGGCGCGCCTGCTCGTAGAGTTCGTTGGGGATCGCGGCGACGCCGGCGACGAACAGCACCATGCACAGGCCGAGCGCGGTCCAGGTACCGATCACGCCGAGCGCGGGGAGCGCCCAAGTGAAGTCTCCGAGCCAGTTGTGGGCGAGGTCTCCGAGACCGACAGCGCGCAGCGCACCGTTGAGCGGGCCGTCCGGTCCGTAGATCCGCTTCCAGATCACGGCGACAACCACGCTGGTGAGGACTTGTGGAAGGAACAGCACCCAGCGGTAGAGGCCGGATCCACGCATCTTGCCGCGGCCGAGAAGCGCGGCGGAGAGCAGCCCCAGCAGGATCGGCAATCCGGCGAAGAACAGGACCAGAACGAGCACATGGGCCAGTGACCGCGCCAGCTCCGGGTCGGTGAAGAAGGCGGTGTAGTTGCTCAGGCCAACGAACCGCGCGGTGGTCACGCCGTCCCAGCTGTAGAAGGAGTAGCTGACGCTCTGCACGATCGGAACGAGAACGACGAAGCCGTAGAACAGCAGGGCCGGGGCCGCGAAAGCCAGTCCGAGCAGACGGCGCTTCCGCGCTCGGGCGGACAGCCGCGGCCGGCGGCGAGTTCGGCCGAAGGGCTGATCGGTGCCCACGGCATCCTCCGGTACGGCGGCCTGCCGCCGTTGGAGGAGCTGACGGGTACTCATCCGATCAGCCCTTCGCCCGCTGCGCCTGGAACGCGTCGTAGTCCTTCTGCCCGGCCGCCGCGAGCTGGTCCGGCGTCGACTTGCCCGCCAGCAGCAGCTGCACCTGGCCCCCGATGGTGTCGAGCATGGTCGGGGTCGACCAGTCGAAGTACGGCACGAAGCCGTTTCCGTCGGTGAGCTTCTGCTGCGCGGTGATCTCGGTCGCGAGCTCGGGGTTTGCGGCCGTCTGCTTGACGTCGTTGTGCAGCAGTGGAAGGTACCCGTGGTCGACGCTGGCCTGGGCTGTCGCCTTGCCGGCCAGGTAGTCGAGGAAGGCCGCGGCCGCGTCCGGGTGCTTCGACTTCGCCGAGATCGCCAGGTTGCCGACCGTCGATCCGGTCCCGACCACCTGGTCGCCGTTCACCTGCGGCAGCTGGACGTAGCCGAACGTCTGCTTCTGCGCCGCCGAGAACCCCAGCGATCCGGTGTAGTTGAACTGGAAGGCGCCCTTGCCGGCCAGGAAGTTGTTCATCGAGTCCGCGAACGGGATGCCCTCGTGGTTCGGCGTCAGCCAGCCGGCGTCGCTCCACTTCTTCACCGCGGTGGCAGCCTGCGTGATTCCGGTGGACGTGATCGGAACCGAGCCGCTGGAGTAGACGAAGTCGCCGATGTCCTTCGCGGAGCTGTACAGATCCTGCAGCCCGAACAGGATCGCCGTCGACGCGCCCTTGTCCTGTGATCCGTACGCGATCGGGATCTGGCCCGCCGCCTTGACCGCGGCGCACGCCTTCTCGACGTCGGCGAGGGTCTTCGGTACCGCGACGCCGGCCTTGTCGAGGATCGACTTGTTGTAGTACAGGCCGATCAGGGACGAGCGGGCCGCCGGTACGGCGTACACCGAGCCGCTGCCCATCTGCTTGCCGTCGGACGTGAACTGCTCCTGGCGCAGGATCGTGCTCGGGATCTCGTCCTTCCAGCCGTACGCCGACGCGTAGGCGTCGAGGTTCAGGATCCGGCCGCCCTTGGCCAGCGTGCCCATCGACTGCCAGCCGTTGTTCACCAGCGCGATGTCCGGACCGTTGGGATCGGCGAGCCGCAGGTTCAGGGTGTTCATCACCTGGCCCCAGTCCTGCGTGGTCCGCTCGATCTTGATGTTCGGGTGCTCCTTCTCGAATCCGGCGACCACGGCGTCCATCCACTTGCCTTCGTCGTTCTGCCAGAAGTCGAGCATCTTCAACGTGACGTCCTCACCAGAGACGTCCGTCGAGACCCCGCTGGGGGACTTCGTGGAACTGGAGCTGGAACCACCGGGTGCACACGCCGCCAGCACTGTCGCTGTGGCGAGGAAGGCAGCAGCCGCGCCCATCAGGTGCCGCTTCTTCATGCCAATCTCCTTCGATTCGTCGGACGCCCCCGTTCCGAGCGGACGCAGTCAACGCTAGCCATAAGCAGACCAGTTATGCCAGATAGCGACCAGTTTTGAGCCAAAGCCAGAACTGGTATGGTTATGGCGATGAGGACCTCGACCGTTGCCGCCGGCGTCGCCCGCGAGTTGAGCGACGCGATCAATCGCGGTGTCTACCCACCCGGCTCACGCCTGCCGGGGGAGCGGCAGCTCGCCGATCAGCTGCACGTGAGTCGCAGTACGCTCCGGGCCGCTCTCGGTGATCTCGAGGGCGAAGGCCGGATCGCCCGCTCGCCGCAGCGCGGCTGGTTCGTGCCCAGCCCGACGGTCGGCGAGCCGCCGAGCACGCTGCAGAGCTTCACCGAGATGGCCCGTCTTCGCGGCCTGACCGCGACGGCCGCCGTACTGGAGCGGGCACCGCGCTCGGCGACCATCGACGAGGCCGAGAAGCTGGCCATGCCGCCCGGCGGCGAGGTGCTGGTCCTGGTCCGCCTGCGGGGAATGAACTCGACCCCGATCTGCGTCGACACCAACGTCATCCCGATGACCATCGGCGCCCCGCTGCTGAACTCCGACCTGACCGACCGCTCCCTGTACGAGGCACTCGAGGAACTGTGCTCGGTATCGGTCTACCGCAGCGCCTACTCCGTCCAGGCGGACGCGGCCTCCGCCGAAACCGCGGCCCTCCTGACGATTCCGACCGGCAACCCCGTCCTGATCGGCCGCGAAGTCGCCTACGACCGAGCCGGTACGCCGATCCTGCTCGGCTACAACACCTACCGCGGCGACGCCTACCGCTTCGAAGCGGACCTGTTCCGGTCCGTCTGAACGGGGTCGTGCGCACCGTCCTGCTCGACGGTGACGGCCTGCCACGTCACGACCTGACCCCGCTCGACTCGGCAAGCACGCAGAAGACCGGCTCCATCCGGGTCGCGGCGTACCTGATGTGGCTCGCCATACCGGGACAAGCAGGTTGCCGCAGTCGGATCGGTGCGGGGTGATGGCGCGCGACACCCGGACGACCTGATGCATCGCGGCAGGCGATCGCGTAGTACGCATGCACGGTGACCGGCAACTCGAGTGTCTCTTGACTACGGACGGTTATGGGGCGACTGTAGGCATGGGCGATCGGTTCTGAGGGGGCTTGGGGCCGGTCCAGGCTCTGAGGGGGCTTTGTATGTCCGTGCAGTCGGGCGAGCGCGATCCTCGCGAGGATGAGACGCAGCAGCGCGCCATCAAGGCTATGCGCGAGGCGCGTGCCATGGTTCAGGAAGCATTCGGGCAAGAACTACCAGGCCATGTCGTCGAGGCATTCGACAACGCCGAGCGTGAACTCTTCGCGGCGAGCGAGTGCCGACTGGCCAAGCCATTCGCGCCGATTATCCAGATCGGTGACACGGACGGCCTGTACTACGCCTGCACCCACAATCCCTCGCACCGGTATTAGGACCTCGTCGTGCTGACGGGTCTCTGGGATGCGTTGAAGGGGCTTGGCGCGCCGCTGCGCGCATTGTTCGTGGCAGTGCTCGGCGCCTGGTGGGCATGGCTGTGGTTCACCGGTGACGGCCAATGGGCGGTATTGGTTGCCCTCGGCGCGTTGGTCCTGGGGCTGCTGATCGATTACGCCGGCCGAAAGATGCCGCAGTCCACGCCGTACCTCGCGATCAACCTGATGGAGTGGTGGATCATCGTGCCGATGGTGCTGGCCGCGGTCGCCGCTGCTACCGCGATCGTCCTAACGGTCGACCTGGTCGCACCTGATACGGCATCACCCGAGACGAAGCAAACCGTCGCTGCACTGGCCACCGCCGTCACCGCTTTCCTCGCCTCCGGCTTCGTCGACTGGGCGGCCGATGGTAGTGACTCGCGCGTCTCGGAACGGATCAGGGACCACTTCTACGAGAGGTACCGGTCCAGCTTCAAAGACGGCTCACTCGCGGATCTGTACGTTTACTCCGCGAACTACGCGGGCGCCGACGGTTGGGGCCGCGCGGCCCGCCGAATCAGAGCCAAGGGCATCAAGGCCCGCTGGAGTGCGGACCACGTCTGACGGCGACTTGGCGTCGGCCCGCCGCTCGGGCTGCAGGCATCAGTAGAAGCACGGCCATTCCTCGGTAGCCTCGGAGGATGACGCGAGATCCGAGTGACGAAGAGCAGGCCGTGGTGACCGCTCCGGGCGAGGTTGCGGACGATGCGGCGTACGAGCTTGGCGCGGCGGAGGGCAGTGAGCCGGACGACAAGCGCGAGGCGGAGTCGGAGGGCTTCGATCCGACGGCGACGACCGGGCTGGAGTCGGAGTTGCGGAGTCTGGAGGGCGCGGCGCAGGCCTTGGAGGAGGATTGATCAGCTTCTGCGGCCAGGAGCAGGAGTGGCCGGCGTGAGTTGGACGGCGTACCAGGCGCTCGCGAGTTCGGCGGCGTCGTGGGGGTCGGACAGTGTCCGATCGGTGAGTTCCTGGAGCCTGCGGAGCCGGTAGCGGACGGTGTTCGGGTGGCAGTGCAGCACGCGTGCGGCGTGCTCGGCCGAGCCGTCGTGGTTCAGGTACTGGTGGAGCGTGTCCAGCAGCAAGGACCGGTCGTCGGCGGGCAGCGCGAGCACCGGACCGAGGACGGCTTCGGCGATCCGGCGGCCTTCGTTCGGATCGATCGCGATCAGCGCGGCCAGGGGGCTCGGGTCGAAGCGGCGTACCTCGGCGTGCCCGATCGGGAGCGCGGCCATCGCCGTCCGCGCCAGTTGCAGGGCTCGCGGCGTGTCGGCCAGCCTGCTGTACGTCGGACTGACACCGGTCCGCGCGCCCACACCGTCGCTGAGGACGGACAGCACCAGCGCCTCCTGCTCGGCCGCGACCGCGATCAGGCCGAGTTGCATCGCCGGGGTCAGCCGCCAGCCCGAGACGACGCCGCGCTCCGAGAGCCGGCGCTCGATTCCGGGCAGGCTTTCCGCCGCCAGGCCTCGGGTCTCGGCGGCGACCACGATCAGTTGGCCGTCCGGTGGGAGGCCGAGCAGCGAGGCTGCTTCCCAGGGGCCGCCGTCGGGGCCTGGTTGACCTGTCAGTAGTGCCTCGACCAGTGCGGCCCGGCGCTGCTGGCGGGCCAGGATCAGCTCGGCGGTCGCGGCCCGGTATGCCTCGGTGACGGCGAGCGCGTGTTCGTCGGTGACCTGCCAGATCAGGCTTGCCGCGGACAGCAGCGCCTCCGTCGCGGCTTTGTCTCCGGTGGCCCGGGCCTGGGCGAGCAGCGCGTCCCAGAGCGTCGCGAAGCTGATCCGGTACGCCTGGAGCACTTCGGGGAGCGGCGCGGACTGTTGCGCCCGGCGGCGGCCGGTGTCGCGTGGCGCGTCCAGTTCGAGCGGTGCCAGCGGGGCCCGGATCGCGCCGACCAGGAACCGCAGGTTGTGCCCGACCGAGCGGCGCAGGTCGGCGATCGAGACGACCGCGCCGCTGCGGTAGAACGGCATCCGGGCGACGATCGCGGTACAGGCGTCCTCGGTCAGCTCGGGCAGCCGGTCCTCGGCCCACGCGGCCAGGTCGGTCAGGCTCGCGAGCTCAGCCGGGTCGATGTCGGTCATGCCCTCATCTCAGCACACCAGGCCCTCGGTGGCAGCGATCCGCCGTACGGGATTTGTTGTCCGCGCCATCAGCAGGTGTTCCGGCCACCAACGTGCGCCACCGGGTGCCCGGCCGTTGGCGTAGCGGACAACCGCGGCGGTGACTTCCAACAGAATCCGGGCACGATCCGCCGCCGCTCCCGTCAGCCGGCGGTAGCGTGCGAGCGTTCCTGGAAGGCTCTGACCCAGTCTGATGCCTGAGGCAACAACTGCGTCGTGAGCCGGGCCGGACAAGCGCCGAGACGGACGGAGACACTGACATGGCGAAGGCGGTCGGTATCGACCTCGGGACCACCAACTCGGTGATCGCGGTGGTCGAGGGCGGTCACCCGACGGTGATCGCGAACGGTGAGGGATCCCGGACGACGCCGTCGGTGGTGGCGTTCACCGAGGACGGCGAGCGGCTCGTCGGCCAGCTGGCCCGGCGGCAGGCGATCCTGAACCCCAAGGGCACCATCTACTCGGCGAAGCGGTTCATCGGCCGCCGGTACGACGAGGTCACCAGCGAAATGACCGCGGTGTCGTTCGACGTGGTCGACGGACCGGACGGCTCGGTGCGGTTCGACGTACGCGGGAAGCTGTACGCCCCGGAGGAGATCTCCGCGCTGGTACTGCGCAAGCTCGTCGAGGACGCGTCGAAGTTCCTGGGGGAGAAGGTGACCGAGGCGGTCATCACGGTGCCGGCGTACTTCAACGACACCCAGCGGCAGGCGACCAAGGACGCCGGGAAGATCGCGGGGCTGGAGGTGCTGCGGATCATCAACGAGCCGACCGCGGCGGCGCTGGCGTACGGGCTGGACAAGAAGGACAACGAGACCGTCCTGGTGTTCGACCTGGGCGGCGGCACGTTCGACGTGAGCATCCTGACCGTCGGCGACGGTGTCGTCGAGGTGTTGTCGACGTCGGGTGACGGGCATCTGGGCGGCGACGACTTCGACCGGCGGCTGGTGGACTACCTGGCCGACGAGTTCAAGAAGGCCGAGGGCGTCGACCTGCGGGACGACGCGCAGGCGCTGCAGCGGCTGTTCGAGGCGGCCGAGAAGGCGAAGGTCGAGCTGTCGTCGGTAACGCAGACACAGGTCAACCTGCCGTTCGTGACGGCGACCTCGACCGGGCCGAAACACCTGGTGGTGACCGTGATGCGGTCGACGTTCGACGAGCTCACCCACGACCTGGTGGAGCGCTGCCTCGGGCCGGTGCAGCAGGCGATGGCGGACGCGAAGGTGACCGCGAACGACCTCGACGAGGTGATCCTGGTCGGCGGGTCGACCCGGATCCCGGCCGTCCAGCAACTGGTCCGGCGGCTGACCGGCGGCAAGGACCCGAACATGACCGTGAACCCGGACGAGGTGGTCGCGATCGGCGCGGCGACCCAGGCCGCGATCATCAAGGGCGAGCTGAAGGACGTGCTGCTGCTCGACGTCACGCCGTTGTCGCTCGGCGTGGAGACGCTCGGCGGGATGATGACGAAGGTCATCGAGCGCAACACCACGATCCCGGCCCGGCGGACCGAGACGTTCAGTACGGCGGAGGACAACCAGAACGCGGTCGACATCGTCGTACTGCAGGGTGAACGGGAGCGGGCCGCGGACAACCGGGTGATCGGGCGGTTCCGGCTGGAGGGGATCCGCCCGGCCGGGCGCGGTGAGCCGCAGGTCGAGGTCACGTACGACATCGACGCGAACGGGATCCTGAACGTGTCCGCCAAGGACAAGGACACCGGCGCCGAGCAGGCGATCACGATCACCGAGAGCTCCGCGCTGGACTCGGCCGAGGTGGACCGGATGGTCGCGGACGCCGAGCAGCACCGGTCCGAGGACACCCGGCTGCGGGCGGACGTCGACGCGCGGAACGAGCTGGACGCGGTGGCGTACCAGGTCGACCGGCGGCTCGGCGAGCTCGGTGACACGGTCGCCGTCCACGAGAAGGCGCGCGCGGAGACGCTGGTCGCGGATGCGCGGCAGGCGGTCAAGGACGGTGCCGGGGTCGACCGGGTACGGCCGTTGACGCAGGAGTTGCAGCAGGTGTACCAGAGCCTGCTGGCGAGTCGCTCCTCGCAACCCGAGCCGCCGCAGGCCGGTAGCGATGACGACGACGTGATCGACGCCGACTTCACGGTCGACTGATGCCCGGCGAGCAGTCACCGCGGGAAGCGCTCCCGGACAAGGTCACCGAGGCCGCCGAGGCAGCGCCGGCGGACGACCCGCGGAAGGGGGCGGCGGGCGAGGCAGAGATCGCCCGCCTCGACGACCAGTTGCGCCGTACGGCGGCCGACCTGGACAATCTGCGCAAGCGCTACCAACGCGACCTGGACCGGGAGCGCTCCGCCGAGCGCGCCCGGGCCGCGATCGCCTGGCTCCCGGTCGTGGACAACCTCGAACTGGCGCTCCAGCACGCCGATGCCGGCGCCGAGGTGGTCGTCGAAGGGATCAAAGCGGTCCACCAGCAGGCCGTCGCGGCACTCGAGCGACTCGGGTACCCGAGGTTCGACCCGGCCGGCGAGCCGTTCGACCCCGCCGTCGACGAGGCCGTCAGTACGCTGGCCGACCCGACCGCGGAGCCGGGCACGGTGATTGCTGTCGTCCGGCCCGGCTACGGTACGCCGGACGCCCTGCTCCGACCGGCGTCGGTCGTCGTCGCGAAGCAGTAGCGCGATGGCCGATTTCTACGAGTTGCTCGGAGTCGGTCGGGACGCGCCGGCCGACGAACTGCAGCGGGCATACCGGAAGCTGGCCCGCCGGTACCACCCGGACATCAACAAGGACCCCGGCGCGGAGGAGAAGTTCAAGCAGGTCTCCGAGGCGTACGACGTACTGTCGGACCCCGAGCAACGCAAGCGGTACGACGCGTTCGGCGAGGACTTCCGCAGGGTCCCGCCGGATGTCGACCCCGAGACCTGGGCCCGAGCTCAGCGCGCCGGCGGCGGTCGCAGGTCCCCGGGCGGGTGGTGGACCGGCCAGGACCCGGCCGAGAGCAGTCGGGGCGGCTGGAGCGGCACCGCGGGCTTCGGCGAGGGCGATGTCGACCTGGAGGATCTGCTCGGTGGGATGTTCGGCGGTCGACGGTCCTGGGGGCCGATCCCGGGCGCCGACCAGGAGGTCGAGCTGGAGTTGCCGGTCGAGGAGGCGTACCGGGGTGGGCAGCGGCGGCTGACCATCTCCGGTCCGGACGGCGAGCGTACGGTCGAGGTCTCGATCCCGGCCGGTGTCACCGAAGGGCAGCGGATCCGGCTGGCCGGGCAAGGCGGGCAGGGGACCGGTGACGCACCGCCCGGCGACCTTTACCTGGTGGTGAAACTCCTTCCTGACAAGCGATTCCGGGTCGAGGGCCGCGACATCTACGCGGATCTGCCGGTGTCGGTCCCGGAGGCCGCGCTGGGCGCACGGGTGGCGCTCGAGACGCCCGGTGGCGAGGTCAAGCTCCGGGTGCCGGCGGGTACGTCGAGCGGCAAACGCCTGCGCCTGAAGGGCCGAGGTCTCGGTACGAAGCAGCACAGCGGCGACCTGTACGCCGAAGTACGGATCGTGCTGCCGGACAAGCTTTCGGACGGCGAGCAACAGTTGTACGAGCAGCTCGCGGCCGCGACCACGTTCGACCCGAGGAGGCGGCGATGAGTACCTCGTTGGCGCGGCCGTTGCTGCTCGACCTCGAGGCCTTCGCTCGGCGGACCGGCGTACATCCGCAACTGATCTCGCGGTTCATCGCCCTTGGGCTGCTCGAGCCCGTGCGAGACGGGTCCGGCCGGCTCTGGTTCCGGTACGACGACATCGCTGCCGTCGCCCGCATCCAGCGGCTGCGGGCGGCGTTCTCGCTCAACTACGCCGCCATCGGGCTGGTGATCGACCTGCTCGACCGGCTTGCCGCTCAGGAGAACGCACTCCGTGCCAAACGATCCGGAGGCCGATCATGGACATGAACCAGCTGACGCAGAAGTCGCAGGAAGCGCTGCACGACGCGCAGACCAAGGCGCTGCGTTTCGGGCATCAAGAGGTCGACGGCGAGCACCTGCTGCTGGCCCTGCTCGATCAGCCGGACGGGCTGATTCCGCGGCTGCTGGCCCAGGCCGGTACCGACCCGGACAGGCTGCGCGCGGATCTCGAGTCCGACCTGAGCCGGCGTCCGAAGGTGACCGGGCCGGGTGCGGAGCCGGGCCAGGTCTATGTCACACAGCGGCTGTCGAGGCTCTTCGACACCGCGGAGCGTGAGGCCAAGCGGCTCAAGGACGAGTACGTCTCGGTCGAGCATCTGCTGATGGCGTTGCTGGAGGAGGGCACGGAGACGGCGGCCGGCCGGCGGGCCCGTGAGCAGGGGCTGACCCGGGAGAAGTTCCTGCAGGCACTGACGGCCGTGCGCGGCAACCAACGGGTCACATCGGCGATGCCGGAAGCGGCGTACGAGGCCCTGGAGAAGTACGGGCGTGAGCTGGTGGCCGACGCGCGGACCGGGCGCCTGGATCCGGTGATCGGACGCGACCAGGAGATCCGCCGGACGATCCAGATCCTGTCCCGCAAGACCAAGAACAACCCGGTCCTGATCGGCGAGCCGGGTGTTGGGAAGACCGCGATCGTGGAGGGTCTGGCGCAGCGGATCGCGAACGGCGACGTACCGGAAGGGCTGAAGGATCGCGCGGTGTTCGCGCTGGATCTGGCCGCGCTGGTGGCCGGGGCGAAGTACCGCGGTGAGTTCGAGGAACGGTTGAAGGCCGTGCTGAACGAGGTCTCGGCGGCCGAGGGCCGGATCCTGTTGTTCGTCGACGAACTGCACACCGTCGTCGGCGCCGGCGCCACCGAGGGCGCGATGGACGCCGGAAACATGCTCAAGCCGATGCTCGCGCGCGGCGAGCTGCACATGATCGGCGCGACCACGCTCGACGAGTACCGCAAGCACATCGAGCCTGACGCGGCGCTCGAACGCCGCTTCCAGCCGGTGACCGTCGACGAGCCGACGGTCGAGGACGCGATCTCGATCCTTCGCGGGCTGCGCGAGCGGCTCGAGGTGTTCCACGGCGTCAAGATCCAGGACGGCGCGCTCGTCTCCGCCGTCGTACTGAGTCATCGCTACATCACCGACCGGTTCCTGCCGGACAAGGCGATCGATCTGGTCGACGAGGCGTGCGCGATGCTGCGCACCGAGATCGACTCGATGCCGGCCGAACTGGACGAACTGACCCGCAAGGTCACCCGGCTGGAGATCGAGGACGCCGCGCTGTCCAAGGAGGAGGACGCGGCCAGCGAGACCCGGCTGGAGGAGCTACGCAAGGAGCTGGCCGATCTGCGCGCCGCGTCCGACGCCATGCGGGCACAGTGGGAATCGGAGCGGCAGGTGGTGCACCGTACCCAGGACCTGCGCGGGCAGATCGAGCAACTGCGGCACGAGGCCGACCAGGCCGAACGCGAGTACGACCTCAACAGGGCGGCCGAACTGCGGCACGGCCGGCTGCCCGAACTCGAACGGCGGCTGCTGGCCGAGGAGGACCAGCTCGCCACCAAGCAAGGCGGTGGCCGGCGGCTGCTGCGCGAGGTGGTCACCGACGAGGAGATCGCCTCGATCGTGTCCCGATGGACCGGGATCCCGGTCACCAGGCTCCAGGAGGGCGAGCGCGCGAAGCTCCTCCGCCTGGACGAGATCCTGCACGAGCGTGTGATCGGTCAGGACGAGGCCGTCAACGTGGTCGCCGACGCGATCATCCGGGCGCGGTCCGGGATCAAGGACCCGCGGCGGCCGATCGGGTCGTTCATCTTCCTCGGGCCGACCGGGGTCGGGAAGACCGAGCTGGCGAAGGCGCTGGCGGCGGCGCTGTTCGACTCCGAGGACAACATCGTCCGGATCGACATGAGCGAGTACCAGGAGCGGCACACGGTCAGCCGACTGGTCGGTGCGCCGCCCGGCTATGTCGGGTACGACGAGGGCGGCCAGCTCACCGAAGCGGTACGCCGCAAGCCGTACTCCGTCGTCCTGTTCGACGAGATCGAGAAGGCCCACCCGGACGTGTTCAACACGCTGCTGCAGGTGCTCGACGACGGACGGCTGACGGATGCGCAGGGCCGGACCGTCGACTTCCGCAACACCGTGATCATCATGACGTCGAACATCGGGTCGTCGTACCTGCTGGAAGGCGTCACGCCGGACGGCCAGATCAAGGAGGACGCCCGCGAGGCGGTGATGACCGATCTGCGGCAGCACTTCCGGCCGGAGTTCCTCAACCGGGTCGACGACATCGTGTTGTTCACGCCGCTGACGCTCCCCGAGATCGAGCAGGTCACCGAACTGATGCTGAGCGACCTCCGTACCCGTCTCGCCGACCAGCAGATGACACTCGAGGTGACGCCGGACGCCTTGCGTTTCATCGCCGAACAGGGCTTCGACCCGGTGTACGGCGCCCGCCCGCTGCGGCGCTTCATCGCCCGCGAGGTCGAGACCCGCGTCGGCCGGGCCCTGCTCACCGGCGACGTCATCGACGGGGCGGTCGTCAAGATCACCGTCGAGGACCAGAAACTCCGCGTCGACGTCGAAAACCCACCGCCTGCCTCGCCAGGAGGAACGGCATGACGGATCGAGATCGGACCGGAAGACTGGAGCCAAGAGATGAGTGACGATCAGTTGCAGCGGGATGTGAACGACGCCATCTTCTACGACCCGAAGGTCGACAGCGTCGCGATCGTGTCCGCCGTCGAGGGCGGCGTGGTCACGCTGCGCGGCACAGTCGGCAGCCTGCGCGAGAAGCTCGAGGCGGAGAACGACGTACAGCATGTTGCCGGGGTCACCGCGGTGCACAACGACCTCGTGGTGAGCCCGCTGGAGGCCGCAGGACGCGATGACGCCGATCTGCGCGGCGCCGTCCTGCAGGCGCTGGTCCTCAACACCGGCGTACCGTCGACGATCGACGCGAAGGTGACCGACAGTTGGGTGACCTTGACCGGTACGGCGAGTTGGCAGCACCAGCGCGACGAGGCCGTGTCCGTGGTCAGCAAGCTGGAGGCGGTCAAGGGTGTCACGAACGACGTCCAGCTCGTGACCACCGAACCGATCGCACCCGACGTCAAGCAGTCGATCGTCGACGCCCTGCAGCGCAACGCGCAGGTCGATGCCAAGGGCATCACTGTGGAGATCGACGACACCACGGTGGTTCTGGGCGGTACGGCGACCTCGCTGGCCGAGCGCCTGGAAGCAGCCTCGGCCGCCTGGGCCTCCCCAGGGGTTACCGAAGTGGTCAACAACATCGAGGTCGTCAATTGAACCGGAGGTTTGCATGACGGGTGGCCCGCAACGACCGCGACCGCCCGAGTGATCGTCCCCGCGTCAGGGTCACGTGCGTACTGCTGGGAGGCTCTGTGGCCGGACAGGTCTGGTTCGTGCTCGCGATGGCCGCCGTCGTGGTGCTCGCTCGCGGTGCCGGTACCCGGTTGGGAGTGCCGTCCTCGATCCTGCTGACGCTGGCCGGCCTTGTGTACGCGCTACTTCCGGGGCCGAAGCTCACGTTGGACCCGGAGGTGGTGCTGCTGCTCGTGTTGCCGCCGCTGCTCTACAGCACGGCACGGCGCTCGAGCCTGCCCGCGATCCGGGCGAACCTGCGACCGATTGTCAGCCTGTCGGTGTTGCTCGTGCTGCTCACCGCGTTCGCTGTCGGTGCGCTGGTGAGCCTCGTGGTGCCGGGCATGCCGTTGGCGGTCGGCTTGGTGCTTGGCGCGGCGGTCGCGCCGCCGGATCCGGTGGCGGCGTTGTCGATCGGCCGTCGCGCCGGCCTTCCGCCGCGCTTGATCGTGCTGATCGAGGGCGAGGGTCTGCTCAACGACGCGACCGCGTTGACGACGTACCAGTTGGCCTTGGCTGCAGCGGTCGGCACCGGGTTCTCGTGGGCGACCGCGTCGGGTCGGTTCGTGCTCGCGATCGTCGGCGGCCTCGTCGTGGGTGGACTGATTGCGTTTGCCGTACGGCGGGCGCGTCCGTACCTGCGCGACCCGTTGATCAGTAACGCGGCGTCGCTCGCCGCGCCGTTCAGCGCGTACTTGCTCGCCGAGGAGATCCACTCGTCCGGCGTGCTCGCAGTGGTGATCGCCGGGCTGCTGATCGGGTACGACGCGGGCCGCGAGGAGACTGGTGCGTCACGGCTGCAGACCGGAGCGGTCTGGGAACTTGTGGAGTTCCTGCTGGAGGGGTTCATCTTCCTGCTGATCGGCCAGCAACTACCCGCGATGCTGAAGGAGTTGCAGACCGAGCCTCCGGGCCGGGTGATCGCTGCGGCCGCTGTGACAGTTGGCGTTGTCCTCCTGGTCAGGCCTCTCTGGCTGGTAGTCACCCAACGCGTTCCGGTCGGTCTGCACGCTCGACTCGGTATCACGCCGTCGGAGCGGCTCCGGCCGCGTGAGGTCGTCGCGATGAGCTGGGCTGGTACGCGTGGCGTCATCACGCTCGCGGCGCTGGTCGCCGTACCGCTGACAACCGAGGACGGACGGCCATTCCCAGAACGCGACCTGCTGCTGTTCTGTGCGTACGTCGTTGTGCTGGCAACTCTGGTCGGTCAAGGGCTGTCCTTCGCCCCGCTGCTCCGGTGGCTCAAGCTGGGCGTTGACGCAGCGGAAGTGGAGCAGTTGAACAACGAGGCACGGCTCGCGAGCGTCGAGGCCGGTCTGGCGGCGGTTGATCGGCTACTCGACGCGGATCGGATCGGTGCCGATTTGGCCGCCGTACTGCGTGCTCAGCTTGCCGCACGCGCCGACCGGTACAAGGCACGCACTGCCGCTCTCCTGCAGTCGGGCAACGGCGACATCACCTGGCCACAGGACTACCGCGCCACGGTCGAGGCACGCCGGGCGATCATCAACGCGCAGCGGGCCGAACTGGTCCGCTGGCGTGACGCTGGCCGGTTGCCGGATTCCAGTCTGCGGATACTGCGCCGCGAACTGGACCACGAGGAACGGACGCTGCTGGAGCTCTAGGGCGCCTATGTCATGCGTTGGCCGGGGTGATGCGGACCAGGATGTTCTTCATCAACGGCTGATCGCTCTGGCTGCTGTAGTCGCCGGCCGCGACCAGGACGTTCATCTCCGGCATGTAGCCGGCGGCGCTGCCCCGCGGTACGTCGTACCGGAGGGCCCGGTAGTCCCGCAGTTCACGTGTCGTCCCGTCCTTCGCGGTCGCGGTGATGTCGACCAGGGCGCCTTGCTCGATGCCGCGGTCGCGCATGTCCTCAGGGTTCATCAGGACGAGCGTGCGAAGGTTCTTGACCCCCCGGTAGCGATCGTTGTCGGAGTAGATCGTGGTGTTCCACTGGTCGTGTGAGCGCATCGTCTGCAGGACCAGTACGTCGTCCGTCGCCGGGACGACGTCCGGCAACTCGGCGGTGGAGAACTCGGCCCGACCGGACGGCGTGAGGAACACCAGTTCCCGGGCCGGCTGGCGCAGCCGGAAGCCCATCGGCGCATGTACCCGTCGGTTGAAGTCCTCGAAGCCGTCCAGGGCCTTGGCCATCACGTCGCGGATCCGGTCGTAGTCGCCGACGTACCAAGCCCACGGCGTCCGGCTCTCGGGCAGTGTCGCGCGGGCCATGCCGGCGATGATCGCCGGCTCCGACAGCAGGTACGGCGACGCGGGGCGCTTCCGGCCCGTCGACAGGTGCACCATGCTCATCGAGTCCTCGACGGAGGTGGATTGCGGGCCGCCGTCCTGCAGGTCGAGCTCCGTCCGGCCGAGGCACGGAAGAATCAGGGCCTTCCGGCCGTGGACGAGATGGCTGCGGTTGAGCTTGGTACTGACCTGCACGGTCAGTTCGCACTGCCGCAGCCCCGACGCGGTGGCGACCGTGTCGGGCGCGGCCAGTGCGAAGTTCCCGCCCATGCCGACGAAGACCTTGACGGTGCCCTCCTGCATCGCGGCGATCGTCTTGACGGTGTCGAGTCCGGGTTCGCGGGGCGGCTCGATCCCGCAGGCCGCCGCCAGGCGATCCAGGAACTCCGGCGCCGGGCGGTGGTCGATCCCGCAGGTACGGTTGCCCTGCACGTTGCTGTGGCCGCGAACGGGTGACGGTCCTGCCCCTTCCCGGCCGAGGTTGCCGCGCAGCAGCAGGAGATTGACGATCTCCCGCACGGTGTCGACCCCGTGCTCGTGCTGGGTGACTCCGAGGCACCAGCTGATCAAGGTGCGCTTCGACCGCGAATAGATCGCCGCGACGCGCCGGATATCAGCCTCTGACAGCCCTGATTGCCGCTCGAGGTCTTGCCAGCCGGTGTCCGCGCACAGCTTCTGGTACGCCGCGAATCCGTCGGTGTGCCGTTCCACGAAGAGCTCGTCGATCGCCTTCGGATCGGTCCGCGCCTCCTCGAGTACCGCCTTCGCGATACCGCGGAGCAGCGCCAGATCACCACCGGGGCGAACCTGGAGGTTGAGCGTGCTGGTGCGGGTCGACTTGTTGAGCGCCATGTCGACGATCTCGTGCGGGACGATCGTCCGGCCGGCCGCAGCCTCGACGAGTGGGTTGATGTGGACGATCTGTGCGCCGCGCCGGTACGCGTCGGACAGCGCGGTGAGCATGCGCGGTGCGTTCGAGGCAGCGTTGACGCCGATGATGAACAGGGCCTCGGCGCGCTCCCAGTCCTTCAGGTCGGCGGTTCCCTTGCCGGTACCGAGCGCTGCCTGGAGCGCGCGGCCGGACGCTTCGTGGCACATGTTCGAGCAGTCCGGCAGGTTGTTGGTGCCGTACTCGCGGGCCATCAGCTGGTAGAGGAAGGTCGCCTCGTTGCCGAGTCGGCCGGAGGTGTAGAACGAAGCCTGGCCGGGATGGTCGAGGGCACGGAGTTCAGTGCCGATCAGGTCGAACGCTGCCTGCCATTCGATCGGCACATAGCGATCGCTGGCGGCGTCGTACACCATCGGTTCGGTGAGCCGCCCGACGTCCTCGAGGGCGAAGTCCGTCCAGGTCTCCAACTCGGTGACGGTGTGCTCGGCGAAGAACTCACGGCCGGCGCGTTTCGGCGTCATCTCCCAGGAGACGTGCTTGATGCCGTTCTCGCAGATGTCCAGCTTCAGGCCGTCGGTCGCATCCGGCCACGCGCATCCGGGACAGTCGAAGCCGCCGTGCTCGTGGTTCATCGTGAACATGGCCCGCGTTCCTGACGCGACAGTGTGCTCCCGTCCGAGCACTCTGGCGACCGACATCGCCGCACCCCAGCCGGCCGCCGGGTGGTGGTAGTCCTTCTGCGACCACG
>NZ_DASRVN010000259.1:0-7367 GCF_035655035.1 Kribbella sp.
CACCGAGTTCCCGATCCCGGTGCTGATGTTCCTCGGGCGGCACGACTACACGACCCCGACGGCGCCGGTCGAGGCCTGGTTCGAGGCGCTCGAGGCGCCGTACAAGCAGGCGATCTGGTTCGAGCACTCGGCGCATCTGGCGCCGTGGGAGGAGCCGGGCAAGTTCCTCCTGAGCCTGGTGAACTCCGTGCGTCAGTTCAGCGTGTAGCTGTAGCCGTTGGCAACGAGTCCGGTGAGTAGGCGCTCGCGGTGCTCCTCGCCGCGCAGTTCGAGCTGCAGGGCGACCTCGACCTCGTCCAGGCTGAGGGTCTCCGAGATCCGCTCGTGCACGATCTCGATGATGTTCGCATCCATCGCAGCGAGCTGGTTCACCAGCGTGGCCAGGCCGCCCGGGGTGTCGGGGATGCGCACGCGCAGCGACAGGTAACGGCCGGCGGCTGCCATGCCGTGGCGGATCACGCGCATCAGCAGCAACGGGTCGATGTTCCCGCCGGACAGTACGGCCACCACCGGCGGCTTGAACCGCCTCGGTTCGTCCAGTACGGCGGCCACCGCGGCGGCGCCGGCCGGTTCGACCACGAGCTTCGCGCGTTCGAGGATCAGCAGCAACGCCTTCGACAACGAGTCCTCGCCGACGGTCCGTACGTCGCCGACGTACCGCTGGACGGTCTCGAACGGCACCTTCCCGGGCAGCCCGACCGCGATCCCGTCCGCCATGGTCCGCATCCGCTCCAGTTGCACCGGCTCCCCCGCCGCCAGCGAGCCCGGGTACGCCGCGGCGCCGGCCGCCTGGACGCCGACCACCTCGACCGGCACGCCGTCGCGCTGCAGCGCGGCCGCGATCCCGGCGAGCAGTCCGCCACCACCCGTCGGTACGACGACGGTCCGCACCTGCGGGCACTGCTCGACGATCTCCAGCCCGGTCGTGGCCTGCCCGGCGACGATGTCGGGGTGGTCGAACGGGTGGATCAGCACCGCACCGGTCTCGGCCTCGAACGCCCGCGCCGCGACCAGGCAGTCGTCGATGGACGTCCCCACGAAGCGGATCTCGGCGCCGTACGCCCGGGTCGCCTTCTCCTTCGGGATCGGGGCGCCGTTCGGCATGAAGACGGTCGCCTTGATGCCGAGCAGCTGGGCCGCGAGCGCGACGCCCTGCGCGTGGTTCCCGGCGCTCGCCGCGACCACACCGCGGGAACGCTCCGCCTTCGACAGCCGCGCCATCCGGACGTACGCCCCGCGCAGCTTGAAGGACCCGGTCCGCTGCAGGTTCTCGCACTTCAGGAACACGTCGCCGCCGACCAGCTCACTCAGCCAGCGCGAGTACTCCAGCGGCGTCGGCGCGACCACGTCGTGCAGCAGATCCGCCGCCCGCGCAACATCTCCAGCATCGATCACGACATGCACTTTAGCTTTCGAAAAGCAGTTGCACCGTGAACATACGCTTCGGTCCATGGAGGTTCGGGCTCACGTTGCGCGGCAGGTGTTCACACTCGAGCTGCCCGAGGACTTCTGGTTCCCCGACGTCGAGCCCGTGCTGCAGGCGTTGCGGGAGCAGTTCGGTGTCGAGGCCGTCGTACGGACGTGTCTGTCGGAGGACCCGGTGACGTATGTCCTGGAGCCGCGGGACTGGTACGACGAGGTGCTGCAGTGGATCGGGCAGTACGTCGTGGCGACCGGTCCGTGGGTGCAGGTGAAGATGTGGGACCTGTCCAACGTTCTGCGCGTCCCGACCGCCGACGGAGATGTGTATTTCAAGGCGCTTTCGCGGGCGTCGACCGAGCCTGGTGCGTTGCCGTTCCTGTTCGCGCACGAGCCGCGGTTCCTGCAGCGCGCGTCCGCCGATCGCCCGGGTCAGGTCCCGGCGCCGATCGCGATCGACGAACAGCGGGCGTGGGTACTGCTACCGGATCTCGGTACGCCGCTGGGTGCGTCCGCCGACATCTTGCTGTGGATCGATGCCGTACGCAACCATGCCCGGCTGCAGCGGAGCTATGCAACACAACCCGAACGCCTGCTGGAGTACAGCTGCGCCGACCGGCGGCTCGCCGTACTCCACACCGAGCTGGACGGTCTGCTCAAGCCGAACAAGCTGACGCAACGCCTCGACCCGACGGATCAAGCCAAGCTCCCGGACCGCGCGAAACAGTTGCACGAGGCAATCGACGAGCTGGCCCGGATCGGCGTACCGGAGACCTTGCTGCACGGAGATCTGCACCCACGGAACCTGGCCGTCCGCGACGGGAAGGTCCTCGCGTTCGACTGGACGGATGCGGCGCTGGCCCATCCGTTCCTCGACCTGGTGACGTTCGTCGAGAACCGGTCACCACTGTCCGCGGACCCGCGGGTGCGGGACGCATACCTGGCCGAGTGGGACCAGTACGCCGCTCCACAAGACCTGCGCCGCGCCCTCGACCTGGCCGAAGAACTCGGCGCGCTCTACCAAACGATCACCTACCTACACCTCATCGACCACCTAACCGACCCCACCCAAGCCTCAATCCTCCGCGGCGGCAACACCTGGCTCAGAAAACTACTCACCTGACCACCGCTGCGCCTATGGTGAAGAGCTGACAAGCGCTGCGTATCTGAGAGCAGGAGCTGACAACTGCTGCGGGACGACGAGCAGCAAACGACGTTTGGGCACCGGCAGAAGTCCCCCAATCGCTCGGGGTCGGTAGGCCGGCCCAGAAGCGGTTCCCACCCGCCCTCCTGGGGGACGAGGTGCGCAGCTACGCTCCGCCCGCGCCCCGCTCGGCAGATCGAGCCGCTCGCACTTCAGCAGGCCAGCGCGGGTGCGGAGCGATGCTGCCCGGCGCGGACCGCCCGGCGGCCCGCCGCAGCAGCCGGGAGTCACCGATCAAGCCGAAGCCGGCCGCTTCTCGGAGCAGCAGCGGCTGGAACCCGCCGGAGCCGCTGGAATTGCTGGAGGCGCTGGAAGTGCTGGAAGTGCTGGAAGTGCTGGAAGTGGGAGTGGGAGTAGTAAGCGCCGCGAGTCTGCCTCGGGTCCGGCCCGGCGTCCTCCCGCACAGCCCGCTGTCGCCGACGGCTTGCTCATTCATTGGTGTGCCTGCCTTTGACCCATCCGTTGTTGGTGTTACGCGGTCGAGACCGAGCCGGACCGGAGGCGAACTCCCCGGACCTCCTACCTAGAGCGGGAGAACGAGACCAGCGCTTCATTCAGCCGTCCGCGCGAGGCAACGGTCCGCCCGGCCCGTGCACCAGCGCCTGCCTGCCGGAACCGCGGACGTGCTGCAGGTGGGAGTAGCAGGAGGCGCGAGTCCGGGCAGCGGTCGGCTCGGCCCGTGCGTCAGCGCTTTCCGGCCGGAGCCGCGGAGGTGCTGGAGGTGCTGGAAGTGGTAGCAGCAGGAGGCGCGAGTCCGGGCAGCGGTCGGCTCGACCCGTGCGCCAGCGCTTTCCGGCCGGAGTCGCGGAGGTGCTGGAGGTGGGAGTAGCTGGAGGCGCGAGTCTGGGCGGCGGTTGGCTCGGCTCGTGCGTTAGCGCTTGTCGGGGCGGGACGGGCCGCGGACGTACGGCGACCCCGACGGGGTGCAAGGTGGTTCTTCGCATCACCGCGGGCGGTGAATGAGGCGGTACCTCACACTGTCGCGAAAGACGGTGGGTCGGTGGAGGTGCGTTCGCCCCACACTGCGAAGCGAGCTGCTGCAGCGAGGGTTGCTTCGTCGGCCTTCCAGCGACTGGTTCGTCGGGCGGGCACGGCTGTGTCGTCCCAAACGCCGCCCGTTGCAATGGCAGCGTCGGGCGGTCGGGGACCGTAGCCGGGATGAGCCGGACGTGCTGATCCGACACCCGATGGTACGGGTGGAGTAGGGCTGTTGGGCGGTGGTTCGGCGGGCGGCGGAGGATCTGGGCAGGTCGGTTCAGCCGACACAGGTCGCACGGCGGCCGGATCAGCGCAGGCGGAGCGAGAACCAGCCTGAGCGGCGACTGGGGTGGCCCCGGTGGAGCCGGAGTCACGCTGCACGGGGGCTGGGGTAACCCAGGCGAAGCCGGAAGCAGGCTGCACGGCGGCCGGGGTCGCCCAAGCGGAGCCGGCTCCGGGGTGCGCGGGGGTTGGGGTGGCCCAGGTGGGGCGGGCTACCTGGACCTTGCCGTTGGTGATGGTGATCGTCCAGCGGGCGTTGTGGAGGTCGACGTGGTGGTGGCGGCACAGCAACGCGAGGTTCGTGAGGGCGGTTACTCCACCGTCCTGCCAGTGCGTGAGGTGGTGGGCGTCGCACATCACCGGCGGCGCGGAACACACCACACAACCCTTGTCGCGCGCATTCAAAGCGTGACGGATGTGTTTGGTGACCAGACGTTCGCGGCGCCCGACGTCCAGCGGCTCGGAGTTCGAACCCAGCACCAGCGGGATCACATTCGCGTCGCAGGCCAGACGGCGAATGGTCGCCGCAGACAGGTCATCACCGTAAACCGTCTGACCGGTCGCGTTCGCGGTCGCCGACCGCAGATCGTCCAGGTCGATCGTCACCGTAATGTTCGCCTTCGCGCCATGACCGGCGGTATCGGTGTCCCACGCGTTGGCGGCGACCGTCAACGCGGTCGTGAGCGCATCCGCCTGGCGCTTGTCCCGGGCGCGGGGGTCGAGTTCGCCGTCGACGGTCTTGTGGGGGCGGGCGCCGGCATGGATCACCGCACGCAGCAACTCGGCGTTCTCGTTGGCGAGGTAACCCCGGAACTTCACGCCGTTCTCGGCGGTGATCAGGGTCAGCGACTCACGCCCGTACGCCTTCTGCTCCTCGGGTTCGGGACCGTCGGAGTCCAACAGATTGCAGAGTTGTTTGGCGGCCGACCGCAGCTCCTTGGGAGACAGGTGAGCCGCGAGCCCGACTAACTGCTCCTCGGCGACGTCGAGATCCTCCACCGGGACCCGGGTGCGGACGCGTTCTAGTTCGGTCACGATCGCGGCGGCGTGGGCGGTTTGCATCGGGCGTACACCGGTGTCGGTGGTGATGCCGTCGGCGAGTGCAGTGCCGACCGCGGTGTACTTCGGTAGTGCGCGGGCCAGGCGCACGTCTCGCCAGGCCTCCGACCGGTCGCGGCGGTGGCGGAGCGCGAGCAGCTCGACCGTGTCGCGGGCGCCGAGTTCTTGGGCGTAGCCGCTCTCTTCCGTGCGTGCGACGAGCTGCAGCCGGAGGCCTTGCAGCCGGATGATCTCGGCGTCGACTGCGTCGAGGGCCGGCAGCAGCTCGTGGTTGCCTAACGCAACCACTGAGCGTCCGCCGAGAAGATCCATGCGATAACTCTAGCTGCCGCCTCCGACACTTTTCACAGCAGATCCCCTTGTTTTACTGGAGATCCAGAAACATGTCCTTCATCCCGATGAGGTAGTCGTTTCAGGGAGTTCGCCGCGTCGACCAGTTCGCGGAAGTGCATCCGGGACAGGCCGGGCGGTACCGTCGGCGCCTTCACCTCCGCACGGCTACGCCACCGGTGAACCCCTTCCCCCTCAGCACCTGCGCGCCCCTTTCCCTCACCACACCAGCACCTGTCAGCCCTCCCCCCACCACACCAGCACCTGTTAGCGGTGGAGGACTGCTAGGTGGTGGCGCAGGCCGCGGCGTACGGGTGGGTCGAGGTGGTGTTCCCAGGTGGGGGTGCGTTCGCCGCGGAGCATGGCGTAGTAGGCGAGGGCTTCGGACAGGGCTGCCTCGCGGAGGTAGCCGCGGGCAAGGGGTTGTTTGCCGCGGCCGTTGGGGCGGGGGCGGCGTTCGTACGCCGCGTTCGCGGTGAAGATGCCCAGGCCGTAGAACACCGTGATCAGGTCGGTCAGCGACTCGTGGTCGGGCCGGCCGTCGCGGGTGATGCGGCCGCTGCCGAGCAGGAGTTCGTGCCCGACCTCGTGGGCGTAGATCGCGGTCAGCGCGACCGGATCGGCGGCCAGCGCCGGGGCGAGCTGGATCTGGTTCCGGTCGTCGCCGCGGATCCAGCGGCCGGACTGTTCCTTCACCACGTACGCGCGGACCGGACGCCGTACGCCGTTCAGCTCGAAGCTCAGCCCGCACTGCCCGGGGCTCAGGCCCATCCGGCCGTCGACACGCCCGCACAACGCGATCGCGGCTTCCTCGGAGCCGTCGTACCCGTCCGGGATGATGTCGGGCGGCAGCACGATCTCCCGGAGTAGCACGTCCCGGCCGAACTCGGCGATCAGCCAGTCCATCGACATCCGGATCCAGCGCCGGCTGCCGCCCCGCAACCGCTCGCGCGGCGCCTTCAGCTGGGACCGCAACTGCTGACTCCGCCTGATCGTCCCGATCGGATTCCTCACCCGCCGAATCATGCCTGCCCGCAAACACGCCAAACCTCCCGGTCCCACGAACGGCAGCTCGACAGTACGTATACGTCCGGCACCCACCAGCCGCACGCCGGGCGGTGTGTGCGCGAGCGCGTCAGTGGACATATACGTACTGTCGAGCGGCGGGTTTCAGCGGCCCTGTTGGATCGAGTCGATCTCGGCCTCCTTCACCAGTGCCGCGAGGCGGGCGAACGTGCGGATCCGGACCGCGCGATCCAGCTCGGCCGGCAGCGCCGGCAGCAGCGACTCAGGCCACAGCAGGTGCCGGCGGTAGCAGTACGCCGCGAGGGCGTCCGAGGCGCCGCGCTCCCCCAGGTACCCGAGGCTCTGCCGCATCGAGCGCCGCCCGGGGACCCGTTCGACGGCCTGGTTCGCGAGGAAGATCCCGAAGCCGTGGAACACCGCGAACAGGTCGGTCACCGCCTCGGCGTCCGGCCGGCTCCGGTCCATCAGGTGGTATCCCCAGAGCACCTCGTGCCCGAGCTCGTGCGCGGTCGCCGCGATCACCGCGGCCGGCTCGGCAGGCATGGTCTCCGACAGCAGCACCGCAGTACCGTCGTGGCCGCCGGTCCGCAGGTCGAGCCAGGCCGCGCGCGAACCACTGCCAGCCGGCGCCGACCAGAACGCGACGGCCCGTTCGTACAGCGAGGCCCGGCGCTCCGGATCGGTCTCGTCCCGCAGCGCCGTACTGCGCTTCACTTCGGCCGCCAGCTCGCGGTCGACGAGCACGGCGATCTCGGGCGCGTACCCGGCCGCGGCCAGCGCCTCGACCTCGGCGACGGACATCGTTGCCTGAAGCCCCGAAATCCCGGTCAGCTCCGGATGCTCGGCCCGCAACCGACGGGCGGCGGTACTGCGGCCCGCGGCGCGGACGTCCGCCATCCGGAAGCTGAACCGGATCCGGTCGTCCGGTACCTCCATCCAGGCGCAGACCCGCAGGCACAGCTCGCGGGCGGCGCGCTCCGAACCGTCGTACCGGGCGGGGACGAAGGCACTCGGCAGCACCGGCGGGCGGCGCATCGGCTCGACGCCGAACCGGCCGATCAGCCAGTCC
>NZ_DASRVN010000260.1:0-4344 GCF_035655035.1 Kribbella sp.
CCGCAGAGCCGTGACGAGTGCGTCGTCCGGGCCGAGTCGTGGGTCGAGCGGACCGGCGCGATCCGTCAGCCAGGGCAGCAGCCGCGCGAGCTCGTCGTACTCGAACTGCAGCTGGTACAACGCGTCCTGCCCCCAACTCTCGTGGAACCCGAGCCGCTTGCCGGAGGAGCCGATCGTGAACGACACCTCGGCCACCTGCTCGGCGCGTGTCGGCACCTGGACGAGCGACTCGCGCCGGTCGACGCCGAGCAGCCGGTACTGCGCGCCGCACTCGCCGCACCAGCTCGCGAACAGCTCGCGTACTTCGCCTTGACCGGCCAACGGATTGATGATGCCCTGGGCAACCAATTCGTCGAGCGCGGCCACCAGCCGATCCTCCGGGGCACCCGTCGTACGGCGGCCCGCCAGCGTCTCGACGTGATCGGCCAGCCGCGGCAGACCGTCGTACCGCAGGCCGATCGTGTAGCTGTAGCCGAGGACCTCCGCCGGGCCGCGGTATTCCTCGGTGAACAAGAGCTCGTCCGTCCAGAACAGGACCGTGAGAGTGACCGTACGGCCGGTGCCCGGTTGCGGGGCCGTCGCGACGATGTGCTCGCGGTGGGTCAGCCGCCCGTCGACCGACCTTGTGCACGGCAGGCCGGCGTGATGGCACCACCGGCGTACCTCGGCCGCGATGCTTCCGGGCGCGTAGCGTTCGAAGCCGTCCCGCAGCGCCGCCGCCCGGCTCGCGTCCTCGAGCCGGGCGGTGCCGTCCACCGGTCGGGCGGTGCCGTCCGGCGCGAGGTAGGCCGTCAAGGTGTCGAGACCGGCGAGCGGTGTGCTGACGACGTGGCGATGACCGTCGCCGTCGATCGCGTACTCGATCCGGTCACCGATCTCCAGCCTCACCCGGCAGCCGTTGCGCTCGTAGATCGTCGTCACCCCGCGAACGTACCTCCGCTAGGGGGCGGCGTTCAGCAGATCGAGAGCGGACTGCTGGCGGGCCGCGTCGAGCTTGTCGACCGGGCCGTACCAGCGCAGGCCGTACTGGTCCATCGGTGTCCGGTCGGCCGCGAACGCGCGATCGGCCTGGCGTTGCAGGTACGCCGTGTACGGGTGGTCGGACAGCGCCGCGTTCAGCTTGCCGAGGCCGCGGACGTGCGCGCCCTTGAACGACGGGCCGTCGCCGCCGCAGTCGCCGTCCTCGCACGGCTCGCGGAGGATGCCGTCCGCGGTGTGCAGCGACGCCGCGGTCGTCGACGCGTCCGCGAGCTGCCGCGCGCTGGTCAGGTACGCCGAGTTGTTCGTTGCCTTCGACAACTCGGTGAGCGCGCCGATCAGCACGCCCTGGTTGTATGTCCACGCGGTCTGGCCGTTGTTCTTGCAGGTGGACAGGTCGATCCCGTCGTTCACCAGGTGCGAGCCGTTGATCATCCCGGTCCGCTGGAACCACGTCCAGCCCGCCTGGGCACGTTGCAGGTACGTCGCGTCGCCGGCGATCCGGCTGTGCAGCTGCGCGTTCAGCTGGATGTACAACGAGTTCGAGATCGCGTTCTTGTACGTCTTCGCCTCGCTCCACCAGACCCCGCCGCCGCACGTGTTGTCCCAGTACGCCGCCATGTGGTCCGCGTCGGCGCGCGCCGTCTGCAGGTACCGCGCGTCGCCGGTCACGTCGTACGCCGCGACCCATGCCAGCCCCCACCAGCCGGTGTCGTCGACGTAGTCGTTGCGGAACTGGCCCTCGAACTTGTTCAGGTTCAGGTCGTAGGTCTTGCCGATCGCGTACTTGTAGCTGGCCATCCCGCTGACCCGGATGTTGTCGATCAGCGCGTTCAGCGCGTTCGCCGAGTTCCACCAGCCGGTGGTGTCGAACAGCCCGCTGGACAGGTTGTAGTCCTGCATCAACGCGGTCGCGGCCGCGGTACGCCGGTCCCAGGCGTTCCAGGTCACCCGCGCCCACGGCGTACAGGCGATGTCCGGGCGGTCGCCGGCCTTGCCGCAGGCGCGGAGGGCGCCGACGCCGAGGTTGTTCCAGTCGTCGACGTTGTACATCTGCGTGCGCCAGCCGCGTTGCCCGGACGGGATCGCGGTGTTGCCGAGCCGGCTGCCGGACGCCCAGGTGCGGCCGCCGTCCATCGAACGGTCCAGCCAGACCTCGTCGCCGGGGTTGCCGTTCTCGATCGCGGCCCAGCCCATCGCGTCGTCGTCGTCCAGGTGCAGGGCGATCGTGCGGCCGAAGAGCGTCGCCGACACCGGGGTGCGGTCCTTCGGGGCGAGCGCGGGGTCGCGGGCGTCGCAGTACTTGTTGCAGATCGTTGCCTGGGTGGACATGGTCACCGGTGGGGTCTCGGCCGGCGCGGGCAGCGGTGCGCCGAGGGGAGCGATCAGGAGGGCAAGACTGGAAACGATTCCAACGGGCATCACGGATCTCCCTGGGGCGGTAGAGAGCGGTGTCACCGACGGTAGGCGGAGCACCTCAGCGCGTCAAGGGTGGGGATGCGGATCCCCAGGCCATCACAATTGCCGACCGTGGTCGATGGCACGCTGGCATCCGCCGCCGGCGCTCGATTGTGATGGCCTGCAGATCCGCGCCGGAGCCCCGCGGTGCCGGGGCGGGTGGGCCCCGGTCAGGCGCCGAGGAGCGCGGCGAGGATCGCGGTGGCGGCCACCACGGTGGCGGCGATCGCGACGTAGCGGCCGCGGGCGCGGCGGCGGACGAGGGCGGTGCGGTCGGGGCGGGTGCTGCACGGGTCGAAGCCGAGCGCGTCGGCCGGTGCGAGAACCGAGCCGAGGCGCCCGAAGAGGGTCCGGTGCTCGGCCTGCCGGGTGGCCTCGTCGACGACCCGGCGGCGCATGAACTCCCGGTGCCGGGTCGCCTGCACCCGCAGGTCCGGCGGTCCGACGAGGCTCGACGGGAGCGCCAGCTCGGTCGGCAGCGGCAGCCCCGGCGGCAGCGCCCGCTGGACCACCGCGTGCGCGGCCGCCACCCGCCTCGCCCGGCTGATCGAAGGCGGGAGAATCAGGTAGGCGAGGTGGACGAGCGACCGGTAGTCGTCGAGCAGCAGCGCCTCGACCAGCGGCTCCTCACGCGTCGGTCCTTGAACCGGACCAGGAACGATCGGTGTCTCGACCGTGGCGGACATGCAACTCCTCGACGTCGGCGTACGGAAGGACCAACGAACGAATCACTGACCAGTCACGGAACCGTGGGCTAGTCTCCGTCACATGAGTGCTGGCGACGGGGTGACGGGGAAGTGGGGCGGGGTCGACGTGCACTTCGGCGAGGAGGGCGGCCGGCTCACGTACGGCAGCTACCTGCGCCTGCCGGAGCTCCTCGACCAGCAGCGGCTGGAGTCGGATCCGCCGGCCCATGACGAGCTGCTGTTCATCACGATCCACCAGGTGTACGAGCTGTGGTTCAAGCAGAACCTGCACGAGCTGACCGCGTCCCGGGACGCGATGCTGGCCGGTGAACTCTGGCTGGCCGAGCACCTGCTCCGCCGGGTGCACACGATCGAGCGGGTGCTCACCCAGCAGGTGGATATCCTGGAGACGATGACCCCGCAGGACTTCGGCGAGTTCCGGCACCGGTTGTCGCCGGCGTCCGGGTTCCAGTCGGTGCAGTTCCGCGAGATCGAGTTCCTGTCCGGCGCCAAGGACCCGTCGTTCGTCCGCCGGTTCCGCGGCCTGACCGAGGCCGAGAAGGACCGGCTGCGCCGCCGACTCGAGGAGCCGACGCTCTGGGACGCGTACCTCGACGTACTGCGCAAGGCCGGTTTCGAGACCGACTCCGAGGACTCGGTCCGGGACGCGCTGCGCAAGGTGGCCGGCGACCGTTCGCACTACGCTGCCGTCTGGGAGCTCGCCGAGGCACTCCTCCAGCACGACGAACTGGCCGCCGCCTGGCGCGCCCGGCACGTGGTGATGGTCGAGCGGATGATCGGTACCAAGCCGGGTACCGGTGGCTCGTCCGGCGCCAACTACCTCCGCAGCCGCCTCGACCTGCGCTACTACCCGCTGCTGTGGGACCTCCGCTCGAACCTCTGACCGAAAGGCCGACGGCGTGAAGCTCTACTCCGAGGTAGGAGCACAGCGGGCCGGGCAGTTGGTAGGGGATCTCGTACTGGTGGCGTGGGTCTGGCTGTGTGTCGAGCTCGGTCTGCTGGTCCACCGGATGGTCGAAGCCCTGGGTACGCCGGGACGCAAGGCGGCCGAGGCCGGCGACGGGCTGGCCGGTGACCTGCGGAAGCTGTCGTCGCCGATCGGGAAGGTACCCGCGGTGGGCGACGAGCTGCGGGCGCCGATCGACAGCGCAGCCGGTGCCGCGGGCAAGCTCGCACAGGCGGGGCGGGACCAGGTACATGC
>NZ_DASRVN010000261.1:0-6827 GCF_035655035.1 Kribbella sp.
ATCGACGTGATCGGCGTCCCCGAAGGCGATCCGATCCAGTTCGATCTACGGCTGGAATCGGTGGTCGAAGGGGTGCTCGTCACCGGAACGGCCCGTGGCCGCCTGGTCGGGGAGTGCGCGCGGTGCCTGGTCGATATCGAGGACGAGTTCCTCGCTGACGTCCAGGAGCTGTACGTCTATCCGGAGAGCGACGCCGAGCCGGACGAGGCCAGCCGGATGGAGGGCGATCTGATCGACCTCGAGCCGGTGCTGAGGGACCAGGTGGTGCTCGCGCTGCCGTTCCAGCCGTTGTGTACGGACGACTGTCCGGGACTGTGCCCCGACTGCGGGGTGCGCCTGGCGGACGAGCCCGGCCACAAGCACGAGGAACGCATCGATCCCCGCTGGGCAGCCCTCGGCAACCTGCAGGACCAGCAGGACAACTGAACAGCTCCACGCACCACCCGAAATCGTCAGACTGAGCCGGCCGGGTCCCACCGGGCCTCCGGCCGAACCGAGGAGTCATAACCGTGGCCGTTCCGAAGCGGAAGATGTCGCGCAGCAACACCCGGAGCCGCCGGGCCCAGTGGAAGACCACTGCCCCGTCGCTGGTGACCTGCGTGAACCCCGCCTGCCGCGCGAAGCACCTGCAGCACACCGTCTGCCCGAACTGCGGCCAGTACGGCGCCAAGGGCGAGCGCCGCCAGGTCGTCGAGAGCTAAACGGCACCTATCAGTGAATTCATCGGTCAACGAAACGGGGCTCTACGCCGAGCTGAACCAGCGGCTCGGCGTATCGCTGGCTGACAATTTGCTGGAGCACGCCTTCACCCACCGTTCGTTCGCGTACGAGAACGGTGGGCTGCCGACGAACGAGCGGCTGGAGTTCCTCGGGGACTCCGTGCTCGGCGTCATCGTCACGGAGTCGTTGTTCCGGAACCACCCGGACCTGAGCGAAGGCCGGCTGGCCAAGCTCCGGGCCGCGGTGGTCAACATGCGTGCGCTCGCGGGGGTCGCCCGCGAGCTCAAGCTCGGCAAGTACCTGCGGCTCGGCCGCGGCGAAGAGGCCACCGGTGGTCGGGACAAGTCCTCGATCCTCGCCGACTGTGTCGAGGCGCTGATCGGCGCCGTCTACCTGGACCGCGGCTTCGAGGTCGCGGGCGGGGTGGTGCACCGGCTGTTCGACGACCTGATGGAGTCGTCGGCCCGGCTCGGTGCCGGCCTGGACTGGAAGACCTCGCTGCAGGAGCTGGTCGCCCAGCTCGGCGTCGGCGTGCCGGAGTACGTGATCGCGGAGTCCGGGCCGGACCACGCGAAGACGTTCGAGGCGCGGGTCCGGATCGGCGCCGACACGTACGGTCACGGCATCGGCCGGAGCAAGAAGGAAGCCGAGCAGCAGGCCGCCGAGACCGCCTGGAAGGCACTGCGCGCCGCGCATCCGGACAGCGTGGACCCCTCGCAGCAGCCGTAAGTGCCGGAGCTTCCGGAGGTAGAAGTCGTCCGTCGCGGCCTGGTGGAGTTCCTCACCGGCCGGACGGTCGAGTCCGTCGAGGTCCTGCATCCCCGCCCGGTACGGCGTCACGCCGCCGGGCCGGAGGACTTCGTCTCCCGGCTCAAGGGGCAGGTGTTCGCGGAGCCGGCCCGGCGCGGGAAGTACCTCTGGCTGCCGCTGACCTCCGGTGACGCGGTGCTGACCCACCTCGGGATGAGCGGTCAGTTCCGGGTCCAGCCCGTCGGCGCGCCGGACGAGCCGCACCTGCGGGTCCGGTTCCGGTTCGCCGACGGCGGCGGAGAGGTCCGGTTTGTGGACCAGCGGATGTTCGGTGGTCTGTCGTACTCCGAGGGCGGCGCCGAGCTGCCCGCCGAGATCGCGCACATCGCCCGCGATCCGTTCGACCCGCTGTTCGACCCCGAGGCCGCGATCGCGAAGATCCGGCGCCGGAGGACCGGCCTGAAGCGGGCGCTGCTGGACCAGACCGCGGTCAGCGGGATCGGCAACATCTACGCCGACGAGGCGCTCTGGCGGGCCAAGCTGCACTACGCCCGGGCCACCGAAACGCTGAAACCCTTACAAATAAGGGCGATCCTGGAGCAGGCCCAGGCCGTGATGGCCGAGGCACTGACCGTTGGTGGCACCAGCTTCGACGCCCTGTACGTCAACGTGAACGGGGAATCGGGGTACTTCGAGCGCGGCCTGAACGTCTACGGCCAGGAAGGATCGCCGTGCCCGCGGGACGGCCGGCCGATCCGTCGCGAGCCGTTCATGAACCGTTCGTCGTACCGGTGCCCGAAATGCCAGCCCGTTCCCAGGCAAGTTCGCTGGTGAACGAGGTATCGTTAACAAATGTGGCCCAGGTTGACCCGTCGCCCCCGCCGGTGTCACCCTGAAAGACGGCACACCTTTTCGGCGCTCCCGCATGACCTGGACTGAGGAGCGCGACCGGCCAGAACCCTTCCGGAGGACAGCACAATGGCCAAGGCTCTTCTAGGGCATCTTGGAGGCACTGACCCGCGCATGCTCGAGCAGGTTCGTCTGCTCAATCGGCGTGTCGCAGATCTGGAGGCGCACGTGATGCGGCTCCAGGCAGAGAACGATCACCTGGTGGCCCAGATCCACGAGGGTCGGCTGCTCACCGTCGACGAGGCTCTGCGCGCTCCCGCCTCGGTCTGACGCAGCACAGAGGTACTTTTTACCGTCCGCTTCATACTCCGAACGGCGGTGGCCCCCGTCCGGGCCTCCGCCGCTTGCTGTTGAGTAATGTTCTGTATGTTCACCCAATGTTGTGCTCCCAGAGCTTTCGCCGGACGTCTCTGAACGGCTCGGCCTCCGCTGGATCGCGTGGATCTCTTTGTAGACTGCGAAGCGGAACACCTTCCCCCGGGTAGCGGCAGCGTGACGAACAGCTACGGCGGTTCCTTAGGTACCGTCTGTCCTTTCACGGGTTGGAGACCTTCGCCTTGTACCTGAAGAGCATGACGCTCCGGGGTTTCAAGTCGTTCGCGTCCGCGACGACGATGAACTTCGAACCAGGCATCACCTGCATCGTCGGGCCGAACGGCTCCGGCAAGTCCAACGTGGTCGACGCGCTGGCCTGGGTGATGGGTGAGCAGGGCGCCAAGTCGCTGCGCGGCGGCAAGATGGAGGACGTCATCTTCGCCGGCACCTCCGGCCGCTCGCCGCTCGGCCGCGCCGAGGTGGTGCTCACCATCGACAACACCGACGGCGCGCTGCCGATCGAGTACGCCGAGGTGACGATCAGCCGGACGATGTTCCGCAACGGCGGCTCCGACTACCAGATCAACGGCCAGAACTGCCGGCTGCTCGACGTCCAGGAACTGCTCAGCGACTCCGGTATCGGCCGCGAGATGCACGTCATCGTCGGCCAGGGCCAGCTGGACTCGATCCTGCGCGCCACGCCGGAGGGCCGCCGCGGCTTCGTCGAGGAGGCCGCCGGGGTCCTGAAGCACCGCAAGCGCAAGGAAAAGGCGATCCGGAAGCTGGAGGCCACCGAGGGCAACCTGCACCGGCTCGGCGACCTGATCACCGAGATCCGCCGCCAGCTGAAGCCGCTCGGGCGCCAGGCGGAGGTGGCGCGCCGGGCGGTGACGATCCAGGCGGAGGTCCGCGACGGCCGCGCCCGGCTGCTGGCCGACGACATCGTCCAGGCGCAGTCCGCGCTGGAGGCCGAGCTGCGCGACGAGGCCCGGCTGACCGAACGCCGTACCGAGGTCGAGGCGAAGCTCCGCGAGGCCCGGGAGCTGGAGGCCGAGCTCGAGGACGCGCTCCGCGAGGACGCCCCGGCGCTGCAGGCCGCCCAGGACACCTGGTACCAGCTGTCCGGCTTCGGCGAGAAGATCAAGGGTACGGCGCGGATCGCCGCGGACCGGATCCGTTCGCTGAACGACGAGGCCGAGGAGCCGCGGCCGGGACGCGACCCGGAGGAGCTGGAGCTGGAGGCCGCCCGGGTCCGGGAGACCGAGGCGCAGATCGAGGCCGAGGTCGAGGCGCACTCCGAGCTGCTCGCCGAGTCCGTCGAGCGCCGCCAGCAGCTGGAGGCCCAGGAGGCCGAGGAGGAGCGCCGGATCTCCGCGCTGATCCGGGCCGCGGCCGACCGCCGCGAGGGTCTGGCCCGGCTGACCGGCCAGGTGAACGCGCTGAAGAGCCGCGCGGCCGCTGCCGAGTCCGAGATCGGCCGGCTGGCGAACAACCGCCGCGAGGCCGAGGAGCGGGCCGCGAAGGCGCAGCACGACTTCACCGCGCTGGAGACCCAGGTCGCCGGGCTTGATGCCGGCGAGAAGGGCCTCGACGAGGAGTACGAGGGCGCTCAGGCGGTCCTCGACGAGCTGGACGAGCGGCTGACGAAGCTGCGGGCCGAGGAGCGCGACGCGGAGCGCGAGCGCACCGGTCTGGCGGCCCGGAAGGAAGCGCTCGAGCTCGGCCTGAACCGCAAGGACGGTGCCGGCGCGCTGCTGGCCGCGTCCGAGCAGATCAACGGCCTGATGGGGTCGGTGGCCGCGCTGCTGAGCGTCCGGCCCGGGTACGAGACCGCGATCGCGGCCGCCCTGGGCGAGGCCGCCGACGCGGTCGCCGTGACGCATTCCGACGCCGCGCTCCAGGCGGTCGGGCACCTGAAGGAGCACGACCTCGGCCGGGCCGGGATGCTGCTCGGCGACGCGCCCGCCGACGACTACTCGCTGTGGCCGGTGCTGCCGTACGGAGCGTCGTACGCCGTGGATGTCATCGACTGCCCGGAGACCTTGCGGCCCGGGCTGCGGCGGCTGTTGCGCAAGGTCGCCGTGGTCGACGACGTACCGGCGGCGCAGTCACTGCTGCGGAACCTGCCCGACGTCACCTGTACGACGCGGGCGGGCGACGTCCTCGGGGCGCATTTCGTGTACGGCGGGTCGGACGCCGCGCCGAGCCTGATCGAGGTGCAGTCCGCGGTCGACGAGGCGGCGGAGAAGCTGACCGAGGCGACGGCGCGCAGCGAGCGGCTGCGGTTCGAGCTGCAGGCGCTGGAGCAGGAGCGGGCCCGGCAGAAGGAGTCCGTCGAGATCACGCTGGCCCGGCTGCACGAGTCGGATGCCTCGATGGCCGCGGTGGCCGAGCAGCTCGGGCACTTCGGATCGCTGGCCAAGGCCTCCCGCGGTGAGGCGGAGCGGATGGCCGAGGCGATCGCGGCGGCCGAGGAGGAGCGCGACCGGAACCTGTCCGGCCTGGCCGACCTCGAAGAGCGGCTGATGGACGCGGAGGCGTTCGACGAGGACGGCGACGAGCCGGACACGTCGGAGCGCGACCGGCTGGCCGACGCGGCGAAGGCGGGGCGTGCCGCCGAGATGGAGGCGCGGCTGGCGCTGCGGACCACTGAGGAGCGGGCGCGGGCGCTGTCCGGTCGCGCGGACTCGCTGGAGCGGGCGGCGCGGCAGGAGCGCGAGGCGCGGGCCCGGTCGATCGCGCGGGCGGCCCGGCGGGCGCGGCAGGCGGAGGCGGCGCACGCCGTACACCTGGCTGCCGGTCACGTGCTGGCGCGGCTGGAGTCCTCGCTGCAGCTGGCCGCCGCCGAGCGGGCGGAGATCCAGGCGCAGCGGGCGGACCGGGAGCAGGCGCTGGCGCAGGCCCGGTCCACGACCCGGAACCTGAGCTCCGAGCTGGAGCAGCTGACCAACACCGTGCACCGGGACGCGCTGGCGCGGGCCGAGCAGAAGATGCGGCTCGAGGCGCTGTACGAGAAGGCGCTCGGCGAGCTCGGGATCGAGGTCGACGCGCTGGTCACGGAGTACGGACCGGACCAGCTGGTGCCACCCGTGCCTACGCCGGGTGCGGAGGATGCGGAGCTCGAGGGCGAGCCGTTCAACCGGACCAAGGTGGAGAAGCGGCTGAAGCAGGCCGAGCGGGCGCTGAACCAGCTCGGCAAGATCAACCCGCTGGCGCTCGAGGAATTCGAGGCGATGGAGGAGCGGCACCGCTTCCTCTCCGAGCAGCTCGACGACCTGAAGAAGTCCCGCCGCGACCTGATGGACATCGTCAAGGAGGTCGACGAGCGGGTCGAGCAGGTGTTCACCGAGGCGTACCGGGACGTCGAGGTCGCGTTCGAGCACGTCTTCAGCCGGCTGTTCCCCGGCGGCGAGGGCCGGCTGGTCCTCACCGATCCCTCGGACATGCTCGCCACGGGCATCGACGTCGAGGCCCGCCCACCCGGCAAGAAGGTCAAGCGCCTCTCGCTGCTCTCCGGCGGCGAGCGCTCACTGGTCGCGGTCGCCTTCCTGGTCGCCCTGTTCAAGGCCCGCCCGTCCCCGTTCTACATCCTCGACGAGGTGGAAGCCGCCCTGGACGACACCAACCTCGGCCGCCTCCTGGAGATCTACGAAGAACTCCGCGAGAACAGCCAGCTCCTGGTCATCACCCACCAGAAACGCACCATGGAGGTAGCCGACGCCCTGTACGGCGTCACGATGCGCGGCGACGGCGTCTCCGCCGTAATCTCCCAACGAATCCGCGAACCCGAGCCCGTCTAGGCGGTGATCGTCATCGAGGCGAGGTGATCGCCTTGGACGGCGAAGGTGAAGTGGGACGGGCCGTTGAACCCCTGGCCGCCCACCTGGGTACGGATGGTCACCGGGTTGCCGGGGGTGCTGACCTCGGTGCCGGTGAAGGTGGCCTGTTTGCCGATCAGCTCGTTGTCGCTCCACGCGCGGATCTGGTCGGGACCGCGGAACTCGCGGCCCCAGTCGTTCACGTAGCCGTCGGGGGCGAAGGCGGCGACGAACGCGTCGTTGTCGAGGGCGTCGATCGCGTCGAGGGCGCGCTGGACCGGTGCTGGGATCTCCTGGCTCATGCTTTCGACCATA
>NZ_DASRVN010000262.1:0-3310 GCF_035655035.1 Kribbella sp.
GTGGTCGACCGCCATCGCGCGGACCAGGCTGAGCAGGGCGCCTTTGCCCATCGAGTACGCCGCGACGCCGGTTTGCGCGGCGTACGCCTGCACGGAGGAGACCACGACAACACTTCCGCCGCGCGGCAACTTCGGGACGAACGCCTGGCAGGCGAAGAACACCCCACCGACGTTCACCGCCATCACTTCGTCGTACACGGTCGCAGGCGTGTCGACAACAGTTCCGTACCGCTGGATGCCAGCCGCACACACCAGCGCGTCCACCGCGCCGAGTTCCTCCGCGACCGCGGCCAGCGCGGTGCGGTCCGAGACATCTACCTGGATGCCGGTTACCCGGTCATCAAGAGAAGAGATGTTCCGGTCGAGCACGATCACTTGGTCGCCGGCTGCCAAGTACCGTTCGACGGCACCTCGGCCGATGCCGGCAGCGCCGCCGGTGACCACGACCGTCCGGGCACCGGATCCCAGGGCCATCACAATCCTCCGTTTCCCTGCGGCGCACGCTCAGCGCGTCCGCGCTCGGGCGATGGTGATGGCCTGGGGATCCGCGAGTACGACATATGCGTCCTTTCAGAACTGGCCCAGGGCCAGGCCCCGGGAGAAGAAGCGTTGGGCGGCGAGGAACAGGATCACGGTGGGGAGCGAGACGAGCAGGCCGCCGGCCAGGACCGTCGGCAGGGCGGCGCCGCCGTACGTGCTCTGTAGGCCGGTGAGGGCCGGCATGATCGGGCGGACCGAGTCGGACTGGCTGAGGGTGAGGCCGAGCAGCAGGTCGTTCCAGACGAACGTCGCCTGCAGGATGAAGATCGCGGCCAGCGCGGACCCGGCCATCGGCAGGTAGATGCTGCGGAAGATCCGGAACAGCCCGCCGCCGTCGACGATCGCGGCCTCGAACACGCTGCGCGCGATCCCGGTGAAGAAGTTCCGCATCACGAACGCCGAGAACGGCACGCTGATCGCGGTGTACACGATGATCATCCCGACCCGGGTGTCGTACAGCCCGGAGTCGGCGTACCCGGAGAACAGCGGCATCAGGATCATCTGCAACGGGAAGATCGTCCCGCCGAAGACGAACACGAACCACAAGAACCCGTGCTTCAGCCGCAGTACGACGATCGCGTACCCGGCGGCCGCGCCGATCAGCACCGCGAGCACCGGCGCGACCACGCTGTACATCGTCGTCGACACCAACGTGTCGCCGAGCGACGCCTTGCTCCACGCGTCACCGAAGTTCGCGAACAGGTCGAACCCGGCGGGTTTCCACACGGTCTTGGCGTCGTACCCGTCGACGGACTTGGACGCGTTGACGATCAGCAGGTACACCGGTGCCAGCCAGAGCAGGCCCAGCACCAGCAGGAACGCCGTCTTAACCTTGCTCACGGGCGTCCCCCAACTGGTAACGCAGGTACAGGATCGAGGCCGCGAACGTCACCAGGCTCAGGAACAGCGCGATCGCGGCGCCTTGGCCGTAGTCGTTCAGTACGAACGTCTGCTTGTACATGGACAACGCCAGCGTCTCCGAGGACGTACCTGGGCCGCCTTGGGTCATCACCCAGACCACGTCGAAGGTCTTGAGGCTGCCGACGAGCGACAGTCCGATGACGACCGTGGTGATGGCTCTGAGCTGTGGCCAGAGGTGGTAGCGGAAGAGCTTGAAGCCGTCGGCACCATCGAGGCGCGCAGCCTCCAGGGGCTCGGTAGGGATCGACTGGAGACCCACGACGAAGAGCAGGGCATTGACGCCGGCGGCCTGCCAGGTGACCGCCACGATCATCATGATCGTGTTGCCGGGGCCTGACTGCAGCCAGCCGGTGTGGGCACCCGGGAGCCCGAAGAACCCGAGTGCCTGACCCAGTGCGCCGTCCGGCTGCAGTACGAAGCCCCAGATGACACCAACGGCCACACCGGAGATCGCGTACGGCAGCAGGAACGGCAGCCGCAGCCAGGTACCCCAGCGGTGCCCGTACGTCAGTACGGCGACCAGCAGGCCGAGCGCCACCGGCAGCGTGATCATGCCGACCACCCACAGCAGCGTGTTGACCAGCGCCCCGATCAGGTCGGGGTCGCTGAACATCGCCTTGTAGTTGGCCAGCCCGGACCACACCGGTGACGCCAGCCCGTCGTACGAGGTGAAGCTGACGTACGTCGTCCACAGGAACGGCAGGTACAGGAGCAGGGCGACGACAGCTGCCGCGGGCAGCCCGAACAGTGGCGCCGCCCGCGCCCCGGTTCGATCCTTCACTTCTGCTTGGCCCAGTACGCGTCCGCCTCGGCCTGGATCTTCTGCAGGCCCGGCATCGGGTCACCCGGCTTCGTCACGAACGCGCCGAACACCTCGAGCGCCTTGTTCGCGACCGGCACCGGTGTCGCCTCGAACCACCGGTTGATCAACCGGTACCCGTTGACGTCCTTGTTGAGCTTGGCCAGCCCCGGGTCCTTGACCTCGGCCTTCGGGTTGAACGACAGGTCGCCGCGCGAGTTCGCCCAGTCGGTCTGGGCCTTCGGGGTGAGCCACCAGTCGGTCCACTTCTTCACGGTCGACGCGTGGTCGGACGCGGCCGCCGAGCAGACCGGGCCGGTCTCGAAGATCATCGAGGTCTTCGGCAGCGACGGGTTCACGTTCGGGATCACGAAGAAGTCGTAGTCGGTGCCGGCCTTCATCTTCAGCGTGTTCAGGTTGCCGCTGAACCAGGTGCCGAAGTTGATCATCGCGACGTCGCCGTTCTTCAGCTGCGCCTGCGGCTCGGTCTTCGAGCCCGGGTCGCTGAAGTCGCCGGCGTCGATCAGCTTCTTCCACTCGTTCATCACGTCGACGACACCCTGGTCGGTGTACTTCGCCTTGCCGGTCGCGAGCCGGTCGTACAGGTCCGGGTCCTTGCCGGCCAGCAGCGTCTCGAACCAGACGAACGAGAACAGGATGTTGGTCTGGTAGAACGGCTTCACGCCGATCGCCTTCACCTTGTCGGCCGCCTGCAACAGCTCGGCCCAGGTGGTCGGCGCCGCGGTGATCCCGGCCTTCTTGAAGACCGCCTTGTTGTAGTACATCACCCAGTACCCGGCGTTCAACGGGACGCAGTACTGCTTGTTGTCGTAGGTGAAGTACTGCTTCAGCTGCTCGGGCACGTTGCCGTCGGCAACCGCCTTGGTCCACTGGTCAGTGGTCTCGGCAACGAGCTTCTGGTCCACCAGATCCTGAAGCTCCTTGCCGGTGTGCCAGGTGAACAGGTCGGCCTTCTCCTTGGTCCGGAACGAGGACCGGATGAACGCCGTGTACGTGTTCGAGTCGGAGTACCCGACCGGCTCCATGCCG
>NZ_DASRVN010000263.1:0-16681 GCF_035655035.1 Kribbella sp.
GGGGTGATGGTCGCGGGGTGATGGTCGGTGAGGCGATCGTCGCGGTGATGGCCGGTGCGGTGATGGCCGGTAGGGCGATGGTTCCGGCGGGGGCCGGGTGCTGGGGGTGGGTACGGTGGCGGGCAATTGGTGTGGATGGAGTGGAGGACGGTTGTGGATTTCGTGGGCGAGGGTGCGGGGATCGCGGCTGGGTTGGTGGAGTTGCGGCGGGTTTTGCATCGGGAGCCGGAGGTGGGGTTGGTGTTGCCTCGGACTCAGGGTGTTGTGATGGATGCGTTGGCGGGGTTGCCGTTGGAGGTTGGGACCGGGCGTGAGGTGAGTTCGGTGGTGGGGGTGTTGCGGGGTGGGGCGCCGGGGCGGACGGTGTTGTTGCGGGGGGATATGGATGCGTTGCCGGTGGTGGAGGAGACCGGGCTCGGGTACGCGGCGGAGAACGGGAACATGCATGCCTGTGGCCACGATCTGCACACGGCCGGGCTGGTTGGGGCGGCCCGGCTGCTGAGTGCGCGCCGGGAAGAGCTGCACGGGAACGTGATCTTCATGTTCCAGCCCGGTGAGGAAGGCCTCGGTGGGGCTGGGTACATGCTGCGTGAAGGGTTGCTGGACACGACGGGTGACAAGCCAGTCGCGGCATACGCCTTGCATGTCTGGGCGCAGGCCGCGAAGGGGGTCTTCCAGACGCGGCCGGGGACGATGATGGCGAGTTCGAACCAGTTGCACATCACGGTGTACGGCAAGGGTGGGCACGGGTCGATGCCCGCGACGACGCTGGATCCGGTGCCGGTGGTGGCGGAGATCGTGCTGGCGTTGCAGGCGTACGTGACGCGGCGGGTGGATGTGTTCGATCCGGTGGTGGTCACCGTGACGCAGCTCGAGGCCGGTGTCGCGATCAACGTGATCCCGAACTCGGCCCGCCTCGGCGCGACGGTCCGGACGTTGTCCGACGCGAAGCTGGAGCAGCTGACCCGCGACCTTCCCGTGCTCGCGGAGCGGATCGCGGCCGCGCACGGCTGCACCGTCGACGCGCGGCTGAACCCGCAGTATCCGGTGACGGTGAACGATGCCGGCCGTACGGCGGAGACGACCGAGGTGCTGACCGGGTTGTTCGGCGCGGACCGGGTGCAGCGGTTGGAGAACCCGTTGATGGGCGCCGAGGACTTCTCGATGGTGTTGCGGGAGGTGCCGGGAACGTTCGCGATGGTCGGTGCGCGGCCCGACGACGTGGCGGCGGACGAGGCGCCGTCCAACCACTCGAGTGTCGTGCGGTTCGACGACGCGGTCCTGGGCGACAACGCGGCGGCCCTGGCCGAGTTGGCCGCCCGCCACCTGGTCCCGGCCTGAAACGGCCGGCGCAAGGCCCCGCCCACAAGAGGTGAGCGGTGGGTCGGCGCTGGGTGCCTCGATCGTGCACGACTGTTGCGTTAGTCGGACTAACGATCTATATTCATTGGCGTCACCAATGTTAGTCTGCCTAACAACTGAGGAGTCCAACCATGACCGACCTTCGCGAACTCATCGACCGCAGCGAGCTCGCCGAGCTGGTCGCCCGGCACAGCCTGTGGATCGACGAACTGCGGTACGACGAGAGCGACCAGCTGTTCACCGACGACGTCGTGGTGAAGTCGATCCGCGGCGAGGCCGCCGGCATCGAAGCGCTCGTCCAGCTCGCGCGCAAGGGCCACGACACCTATGTCCGCACGCTGCACAACAAGTCCAACCTGGTGATCCAGCTCGACGGTGACACCGCGACCGTACGGGCGAACGACATCGCCGTGCTCGCCCGCCACGACATGACCGAGGAGATCGCCGCCGCGATTCACCACTACCACGCCCGGCGTACGCCCGAGGGCTGGCGCTTCGACCGGCTGGAGATCGTCCCGCAGTCGCTCACCGCTCCACTCGAGCGGGCCGTCTAGAACGAGGACCTGTGGCTGGTCGATCCGCCAGAGATCGACCAGCCACAGGGATTCAGGACGGCGAGACGCCGAGCGTGTAGGCGCCGCGGCTGCCGTAGGTGGAGTACCCCGTGTTCAGCGGATCGCCGTATCCGACGTTGTCGATCCGCAGGTAGTACCTACCCGGCTGGAGGGCGCTGCTAACACTCGCGCCGAGGCCTGTCGGCGTACCGGCGTCGCTCTGGCCGGAGGCCGGGTCGTTCGAGGCGACGACCGCACCGGAGCTGTCCAGCAGGTCCAGCTTGATGTCGAGGTTGCCGCCGACCGCGGCGGGGCTTGCCGTCACGGTGTAGTTGCCCGCGGCACTCACCTCGACGCCGTACACGTCGGTGTCGTCCTCGGCCGCGATGATCCCGGACACCGGCGTACCGACGGTCAGGGCGGCCGCAGCGGTGGTCGTGTCGCCCGCCTCGTCGGCGCGGAGTGCGAGGCCGTGGGTGCCGACGACCGCGAAGTCGTCCTCCTTGTTGTTGGCGTCGGCGTACTCGCCCTTGCTCCACTGGCTGATGCCGCGGTAGTACCCGACGCCCATGATCGGCGCCCAGGCGCCGTGGCCCTGGTAGTACCCGACCGTCGACGTGCCGTCGTGCGACAGCCCGACGGTGTGCCCGGCTTCGTGCGACGCCGCCTCGGCCAGGTTCTTCGCGCCGGTGCCGACGCCCTTCGTGAACACGAGCGCCGGCTGGTAGTACGCGTGCTGCGAGGAGTTGTCGTACACGCCGACGTACGCGACGCCACCGCAGCCACACCCCGACTGGTACCAGGGATCCGGGTCGATCAGCACCCGCGTGCCGTACTGCTGGTCCGCCGCACCCGACCGGTCGATCGCTGCCGGATCCGGCTCCTGCGTCGTCACGTCCACGTCGAAGGGCGCGTAGTCCTCCGCGACGCGGGCCCATACCTCGTGGACGACGTCCTGCTCCGCCGTGCTGAAACTCGAAGGATCGCCGTCGGTGTCGTACGCCGAGACGTTGACCGGGTCGACGCCCTTCGACGCGTTCCACGCCGTACCGCTGATCGTGTGACCGTCGAAGTCCAGGTAGATGACCCGGTTCGAACCGGGCTTGCTGTGTAGCTCGAACGCCGGCCCGGTCGCGCCGGCAACCACGGTCCGCGCCCAGCGCGGCGACGCCTCGGGCGCCTTCTGCGCCGCGGTCAGCTCGGGTTCGCGATAGAACAACTTGCTGTCGGCATCGAGCCACGCGGTCTTGTCCGTGGCCAGGGTCTGCCGCAGCTGATCCGTCGGCAGCCCGTTGTGCGCGGCGACCTCGGCCAGCCGCGGCTGCACCTTGCCGAGTGCCTGGCTCCCGACGACCGGCTGGGACAGCAACTGGTCGATCGGTGTCTGTTGCGCATCGGCCTGGCCGCCGAGCGCGACCGCCAGCCCTCCGAAAGCGACAGCACCGGCGAACGCGAGCGCACCGGTGCGGCGGATTCTGTTCATACGGGTTTCCTCCTCACGTCCCCCCGCGGGCGGGTCCCCCCAACAGACCCGGGCCGTCGATCTCGGTGGGATCGGCGGCCCCGGGTGACTCAGGCGGCGGTGACGCGGACGGCGTAGGTGCCGCGACTGATGCCGGTCCGGCGGCGGTTCAGGGGGCGGTTCAGAGGGCGGGTTGGCATCGGGCGGGGCTCCTCGGGGGTACTTCGGCGTGCCTCACTTGACATGTTCACGAACGGTGTACGTGAACCTACTGTGCGTAGCCTGCCCGAAGGTCCCCGCTGCTGTATAGATTCGTCTCGGGATTTAACGCCGAACTTGGGAGGGCCCCGATGCGATTCATGATGATCTTCAAGGCCAACGAGGAGTCCGAAGCCGGGCAGCTGCCGTCCGAGGAGGCGCTGACCGCGATGGGCCTGGTGATGGCCGAGATGGCGGAGAAGGGCGTGCTGCTGGCCGGCGACGGGCTGCTGCCGAGCTCACACGGTTTCCGGCTGCAGCTCGACGAGGGAAACCGCCGGGTGATCGACGGTCCATTCGCCGAAACCAAGGAACTGATCGCCGGGTTCTGCCTGATCGAGGTGGCGTCGCGTGCAGAGGCGGAGGAGTGGGGCTGGCGGTGCATCGCGGCGGACGCGCTCAACGCCGGCGATCCGCAGACCTCCGGACAGCTGGAGATCCGGCCGGTTCCGACGGCCGAGTTCTTCGGCGGCAACTACACCGAGGAGGCGCAGCACCGGAACGAGGAGACCTTCCAGAAGGCCGCCGAGAACCTTCAGAAGAGCAGCACCTGACGGATCGACGTACCGGCGGCGAGGTCGTCGAACGCCTGGTTGAGGTCGTCCAGCCCGACGGTGGTGGTGAGCAGCCGGTCGACCGGGAGGCGGCCGGCCCGGTAGAGCTCGACGTACCGCGGGATGTCGCGGGACGGGACCGACGAGCCGAGGTACGAGCCTTTCACGGTGCGTTCCTCGGCGACGAGGCTGACGGCGGGCACGCTGAACGACTGCGACGGGTGCGGGAGGCCGACGGTGATCGTGGTGCCGCCGCGGCGGGTCGCGGCGTACGCCTGCTCGAGGACCTTCGCGCTGCCGACCGTCTCGAACGCGTACTCCGCTCCGCCGGCGGTCGCCTCGCGTACCTGGTCGACGGCGTCGGGGTCGCGGGCGTCGACCACCGCGGTTGCGCCGAGTTCGCGAGCCAGTTGGAGTTTGGCGGGTACGACGTCGACGGCGACGATCGGGTGGGCGCCGGCCAGTACCGCGCCGAGGAGGGCGGACAGGCCTACGCCGCCGAGGCCGAAGACCGCCGTACTGCGGCCGGCGCGGAGGCGTGCTGTGTTCACGACCGCGCCGACGCCAGTGAGGACCGCGCAGCCGAAGAGTGCGGCGATCTGGGGTGGGAGCGTCGGGTCGATCTTCACCGCCGAATGTGCGGAGATCACTGCATGATCTGCGAACCCGGAAATGCCGAGATGGTGGTGGACGATGTCGCCCGCAGGACCGGGTGGGGTGGTCAGGTGGTGGGTGCCGGTGAGGAGGGTGCCGGTGGTGTTGGCGGCGGCGCCGGGTTCGCAGAGGGCCGGGCGGCCGTCGGCGCAGGGGCCGCAGGTGCCGCAGGCCGGGACGAAGGCGCAGGCGATGACGTCGCCGGATGCGAACCCGGGGGCCTCGGAGTGGATCACCTCACCGGTGGCTTCGTGACCGAGCAGCATCGGCATCACCCGCGGGCGCGAACCGTCGATCACCGACAGATCCGAGTGACACAGTCCGGCGGCCCGGATCCGGACGAGCAGCTCCCCCGGCGCCGGCGGAGCGAGCTCCACCTCCTCCACCCGCAGCGGCCGCGACTCGGCGTACGGCGCAGGCAACCCCATCTCCCGCAGTACCGCGCCTCGCACGATCATGCGCTGTCCCTTCCTCCGGGCGCCGTGATTCCTTCCAGCGCGGTACGGATGAGGGCCGGAACGGGGACCGGGCGGCGGTTGGTGCGGTCCACGAAGACGTGGACGAAGCGGCCGGTGGCGGCTGGGTGGGTGGAGTCCTCGCGGAACAGGGCGATCTCGTAGCGCACGCTGGAGTTGCCGAGCTGGGCACAGCGGAGGCCGGCGTCCACCACGCCGGGGAACTCCAGCGGCTGCTTGAACGTGCACTGCGAGTCCACGCACAGCCCGATCACCTCGCCGCCGTGGATGTCCAGCCCGCCGGAGCGGATCAGGAAATCGTTGATGACGGTGTCGAAGAAGCTGTAGTACTCGACGTTGTTCACGTGCCCGTACACGTCGTTGTCCTTCCACCGCAGCGTGATCGCCAGGTGGTGCGGGTACGCGGCACGCTCCATCGGCCGGCTACGGCTTCCGGCCGACCCCGCAATACAGGCTGCACATGATCTCGGTGAACTCGCCCGAGTCGACGCGCCGGTTGGTCTCCTCGTCCGGGAACCACCTGATCGGCGACACCACGCCCGGCTCGATCAGCTCGGTACCCGCGAAGAAGCGCGTCACGTCCGCCTTGTTCCGGACCTGGGCGTTGCCGCCGCCGTCGGACTTGTACCCCTGCACCGCGCGGTCCCACATCTCCGGCGCGAAGTCCTGCGTCGCGTGCGAGATGATCAGCAGTGACCCGGGCGCCAGCGGCTCGAGCAGGTTGCGGACGATGTCGTACGGCTTCAGGTCGTCGGCGAGCGAGTGCAGCACGCCGACCAGGCTGAGCGCGACCGGCTTCTTGAGGTCGATCAGTTCCTCGACCTCCGGGGTCCCGAGAACCGCGTCCGGCACGGTGATGTCGGCGTCGAGGTACGCCGTCTTGCCGAGCGGGCCGCTGGCGAGCAGCGCGCGGGCGTGGGTCAGCACGATCGGGTCGTTGTCGACGTACACGACGTGTGCCTGCGGGACGACCTTCTGGACGACCTCGTGCAGGTTCGGACTGGTCGGGATGCCGGTGCCGATGTCGAGGAACTGCGTGATGCCCTGCTCGGCGGCGTACCGCGCGGCGCGGTGCATCCACATCCGGTTCGACTGGGCGGTGACGCGGCAGCCCGGGAACGCCTTCAGCAGGTGCTCGGCCGCCTGCCGGTCGATGGCGAAGTTGTCCTTGCCACCGAGGAAGTAGTCGTACACCCGCGCCGCGTGCGGCCGGTCGAGCCGCAGCTGCTCGTACATCCCCTGATCGACTTCGGCTTCCTTCGATTCAGCCATGAACATCCCATCCGCGCTGCGGCTCAGAACTGAGAACCATCGTAACCGGCGCGCCACTGACCGTGACACCGGCACAAAAACCCTACTCCGGTACGGCGTCACTGCCATCAGCTCCGGCGCGTCCACGCCTGGCCTTTACACAGGCTTGAATGCAGCATGCGCTTCGTCCTGATCCCCGGTGCCGGTTGCACCTCCTGGCACTGGCACCCGGTCGCCGCCGAACTCCGCTCCAGCGGGTACGACGTGACCTCGGTCGACCTGCCCTGCGACGACCCGTCGGCGGGGTTGGCGCAGTACGTCGACACGGTCGTGAACGCCGTACCTGATCGCGAGGAGGTCGTCCTGGTGGCGCACTCGATGGGCGGCTTCACCGGGACGCCGGCGTGTGCACGGCTGCGGGTCCGCGAGTTCGTGCTGGTGGCCGGGATGGTCCCGGCGCCGGGCGAGCGGATCAGCGAGTGGTGGGGGAACACCGGGTACGACTGGGTCGACGGTGCGGTCGACACGTTCTTCCACGACCTGCCGCCGGACTTCGCGGCCGAGGCGCGACGGCAGCTGCGCTCGCAGTCGGACGGGCCGATGACCGACCCGTGTGCGTTCGAGGCGTGGCCGGAGGTGCCGACGCGGGCGGTGATCGCACGGGACGATCGGTTGTTCCCGCCGGAGTTCCTGCGGCGGGTGACGCGCGAACGGCTCGGGTTCACGCCGGACGAAGTACCGGGCTCACACTTCCCGATGCTCGGGCATCCGCGGGCCGTTGCGGACTATCTGTTGATCTGAAGAAGACGCGGCCTCGGCCCGCACGTGGCGGTTACAGTGCAGGCGTGCGGTTCATCCGGGATCTTTGGACGTTGGTGCAGCGGCGGGATTTCCGGCGGTTGTTCGTGGTTCGGTTGACCTCGCAGTGCGGGGACGGGGTGTTTCAGGTCGCGCTGGCGTCGTACGTGCTGTTCTCGCCGGAGCGGGCGCCGGACGCGGCGGCGATCGCCGGGTTGTTCGCGGTCTCGCTGCTGCCGTACTCCATCCTCGGCCCGTTCACCGGCGTACTGCTGGACCGGTGGTCGCGCCGGCAGATCCTGTTCGGCGCGAACCTGACCCGCGCGGTGCTGGTGATCGGCGTCGGCGCGCTCGTCGCGGCCGGCAACGCGGGCGTGCCGTTCTACCTCGCCGTGCTGCTCACGCTCGGCGTCAACCGGTTCCTGCTCTCCGGCCTGTCCGCCGGCCTCCCGCACGTCGTCGACCGCGACGAGCTCGTGATGGCGAACGCGGTCACACCCACCTCCGGTACGGCGGCCTTCCTGGTCGGCGGCGGGATCGGCGCCGGGGTGAAGCTGCTCGTCGACTCCGACCTCACCGTCCTCGGCCTGACTGTGGTCATCTATACCGCCGCCGCCCTGCTGGCCCTCCGGCTGCGCCGCGACCAGCTCGGCCCGGACCTGAGCGGCGACGAGCCCGGCATCCTCCAAGCGCTCCGGACGATCGCGACCGGCCTGATCGACGGCGGCCGGCACCTGCGCGAACGCCGGCAGCCCGCGCTCGGGCTCGCCGCGATCGGCTCGCTGCGGTTCTTCTTCGGGCTGATGACGGTCGCGATGATCCTGCTGTACCGCAACTACTTCTACGGTCCCGGCCAGCTCGACCAGGCGTTCGGCGGACTCGCCATCGCGACCGGTGCCGTCGGCGCGGGTCTCTTCGTCGCCGCGTTGGTCACGCCCTGGGGTACTCGGGTGATGACGCTCCAGAAATGGATCACGCTGCTGTTCGCCGGCGCCGCGGTGGTGAGCGCCGTACCGATCGGGTTCTACACCAAGCCCGCGCTGGTGATCGGCGGGTTCCTCACCGGGTTCTGCACGCAGGGCATCAAGATCAGCGTCGACACCCTCGTCCAGACGGGTGTCGACGACGTGTACCGCGGCCGGGTGTTCGCGCTGTACGACATGATCTTCAACGTCGGGCAGGTCTCCGCGGCCGCACTCGGCGCGGCGATCCTGCCCGCCAGCGGGAAGTCGTACCCGGTCTTGGCGCTGGTCGTGGCCGGGTACGCGATCACCGCGGTGCTGTACTCACGTGCCTCGCAGCGCGGTGATCGGCTGGATGGCGGAGGCCTTCCAGGCGGGGTACGTACCGGCGACCAGTCCGATGAACGCACCCAGCAGGGGTGAACCGAACGCCAGGCGGTTGTCGAGGATCGGCGTCCAGTCGCGAACCCAGGACACGCTGACGGTCAGGATCACGCCGACCGCCGTACCGAGCAGACCGCCGAGGAACCCGACGATCACGCTCTCCACCAGGAACTGCACGGCGATGTGTCTTCGCGCCGCTCCGAGCGCCCGGCGGAGGCCGATCTCCGAGATGCGTTCGAGGACCGACAGCAGGGTCACGTTCGCGATGCCGAGGCCGCCGACCAGGAGCGCTACTGCACCCAGCAGGAGGAACAGCGCGTTCAGGTCCGACTCGACGTTCTTCCGTACGGCGCCTTGCTTGGGCGGAGCGTCGACGGTCAAGGTGCTCGGGTCGTTCGGCTGGATCGCGATCGGGGCCTGCTCGGCGATCAACTGGGCGGCGCCGACGGCGGTACGGATCTCGACCGCGTCGGGTGATTGCAGGTTGTAGGCCTGGCGGGCGGTGCCGTTCGGCATGATCACCGCGTCGTTCAGCTCGGCGCGGCCGCTGACCGAATCGAGGATGCCGATCACCGTGTACGGCTCGTCGCCGATGAACACGGCTGGCTGCGAGTCGACCCGGTTGATACCGAGGCGTTCCGCGGCATGCTTGCCGAGGACAACCACTTTGTCGGCGCGCCGGTCGTGCCCGTCGTCGAAGAACCTGCCGGTCTTGAGCACCGCTCGGACCGCGTCCCAGAGGCCGGCCGATCCGGCCATCACCGGGAGGGCTTTGCCGTTGCCGTTGTCCAGTCCGGTGACGTTCTGGACCAGGTCGTCGCCGATCTGCAGGTTGCTCACGGTGCCGACCGCGTCGACTCCGTTCAGCCGCTGGATCCGCGCGGGCGCGTCCCACGGCAGCTGGGTCGCCGCCTCCCCTTGCTGGCCGCCTTTGTCATCCGGCGATACGACCACCCGGGTCGCCACAGCCAAGTCGAACCGCTGGGTGATCTGCCCGGCCGCGGTCTGCCCCAACCCCACAGTTCCCACGAGAGCGGCAACCCCGAGCACGGTGCCCAGCGTGGTCAGGATGAGTCGGGTAGGTCGCGCGGCGACACCGGCCAGGGCCTCGTCCAGCAGGTCGCGTATCGCTGGACGTGACCGCAGCCGGCGTCGCCGCGACGTGGACGGCCCGCCGGTCGGGTCCGGGGGGCCTGATCGGGTTACCACTGGAGGGTTCCGTCGACGATGCGGACCTGGCGCTGGGCGCGGCGGCTGACGTTGTCGTCGTGGGTGATCACGGCGAGCGTCATCCCCTCGGAGTGCAGTTCGTCGAACACCTGCAGGATCGCCTCCGCGTTCTTGCTGTCCAAGTTGCCGGTCGGCTCGTCCGCCAGCAGCAGGCTCGGTTCCGCGACCAGCGCGCGGGCGATCGCGACCCGCTGCCGTTCACCACCCGAGAGCGTGGTCGGTGCGAACTCCATCCGGTGCGCCAGCCCGACCCGTTCCAGTGCGACCCGGGCCCGGGCGAGCCGCTCCCGCCGCGGCACCCCGACGTACACCATCGAGAGCGCGACGTTCTCCAGCACGGTCCGGTGGTCGAGCAGGTGGAACGACTGGAACACGAACCCGATCCGCTGCCCGCGCAGGACCGCCCGCCGCCGCTCGCGCAGGCTCATCGTGTCGACGCCGTCCAGCCGGTACACCCCGTCCGTTGGGTTGTCCAACAACCCGAGCAGATGCAGCAACGTCGACTTCCCGGACCCGGACGGCCCGACGATCGACAGGTACTCCCCCTGCCCGATCACCAGGTCGATCCCCTTGATCGCCCGTACCTCGGGCGGCCCCGGGAAGAACCGCCGTACCCCGATCATCTCCACCACCGGCGCCGGCAGTGCCACCGCGTAACTCATCTCCCGACCACCACCTGATCGCCCTCGGACAGCTTCGCGTCGCCCTTCGGCGTCACCTGCGCGAACCCGTCCGCGGACAGCCCGACCGTGACCGGTACCAGTTCGACCTTCCCGTTCCGCAGTACCTCGACCCGCGACGCACCGTCCGACCCGGACGACAACGCGGCCACCGGTACGGCGAGCACCTTGCCGCTGGTGCTCTTCACCGGGATCGTCACGCGTACATTCGCGTCTCGGAGCAACGCCAACTGGCTGCCGGTCAGGGCGTTCGGCGCGACCACGACGTCGTACGAGCTCCCGTTCTTCGTCACCCGCCGTACCTTCGACGCGACCGACGTACCGTCGCTGAGCTCGAGCGCCGCCGCCATCCCCGCCTTCAGCCGCTGCGCCGTCTCAGCGTCGGCCTTGAGCGTGACGACCAGCGACGCGCCGCTCGCCGACATCACCACGCCGTTGACGGTCCCGCCGCGTTCGACCTTCACGTCGTCGACCCGGCGCGGGAGCGTCTTCACGTACACGACCTCCGACACCGGCAGCGGCGTACCGGCCTTGAACTCGGCGTCGGAGCGCGCCTGCTGGGCGTCCGACAGGTTCTGCTGGGCGTCGTCGACCGCACCTTGCTGTACTGACGTGTCCTTCGCTTTCGCATCCTTGGCCGCCTTCAGCTGGGACTGCGCCTGACGGAGCTGCTTCTTCGCTGCGTCCACCTGCTTCTTCGCCTGGTCGACCGCCTGCGTCAGGCGGTCCTCCGGCGCGGGCGCGTCGTATCCGGCGTTGGCGTACAGCTTCTCCACCGCGGCCGACGTCGACAGCGTGTACTGGTCGTCGACGGTCCCCGGGTCGTACCCGAGCCGTTGGAGCGTCTGCTCCAGCTGCAGCACGTCCGGCCCCTTGCTCCCGGGGGACAGCGTGCGATACATCGGCAATACGCCGGCCAGCCCGATCACCGGGCGTCCCGTGATCTCCAGCAGCGCCTTGCCCTCGGTGATCGTGGACCCGACCGTCGGAACCTTGCCCGTGACGATCGCCGGTGTGGTCAGCCCGGCGGTCTCGACCCGGATGTTCACCGCGCCGTCGAACGACGCGTCACCCCGCCCGACCACCTTGCTCGACAGCACCTTCCGCGCCACCGGCACGGTGATCTGGGAGGCCGCCGGCGGCGCGGTCTTCGCGGCCGCGTCCTCCGGCGAACTGATCCGGCTGCCCGCCGCCACCCCGATCCCGAGCGAGACCACGGCCACCCCGGCCACGCTGACGAGCACCCGGCGGCGGGACTTGGGCGAAGCGGTCACCGGTTCGCCATCTCGTCGCGGTACGCCTCGAGCTCGGTCTTGTGCTGGTCGACGAACTCCTTCTCCTGCTCGTACTGCACCTTCTTGTAGGCGTCGTCGTACCCCTTGGCCTTGCACTTCTGGTCCGCGACCGCCAGCTCGATCTCCAGCTTGCGCAGGTCCGCCAGCTTCGCCGCGTCGACCTTGTCGAACGACGGCGGGCCGGTGATCGTCTTCGCCGGGCCGCCGCCGCCCTTGGCCGGAGGCTGGTTGCCGGTGAGCGTGTCGAGCTTCTTCTGTACCTCGTCCCGCGGGTCCGAGACCGTCTTGTACCCGGGGTGGCCGGCGTTCGCCATGCAGTCGGACCAGGCGCTGGTCGCGTCCACCACGCGCTGGTCGGAGTCGATCCGCTTCTGCAGCGCCTGGATGTCCTTGAACAGGCTGTCGAACTTCTTGAAGTCGATGTTCCCCTTGGCGTTGTCGCCGTACACCTGCTTGACCGCCTTGCCACGGCAGCCGAGGTCCATTTGCCCGCTCGAGTTCGGCCCGCTGCCCTGGACCACGATCGCGCCGTTGCCGGTCGCGTTCGGTCCGTTCAGCGCCTTGTCGTACGCCTTCTGAGCGGTCGGCGAGAGCGCCTTGCGGATCTTGGTGTTCGGGTTGCTGTCGTCCTGGCCGGCCTTCGACCAGTCGATCGTGCTGACGCCGTACCCGTACTGCTCGGCGAACTTGTCCGGCGGCAGGTTGAACGCGTCGCTGAACTTGCTCTTCGCCTGCTGCTCCGGCGGTACGGCGACGTACTCGAAGCCGGCGTCCTTCATGCACGCGACGGTGGCGTCCTCGACCTTGCGCTGCTTGGCGAGCTCCTCGTCGCTCGGCTGTTGCGCACCACCGGCCCGGGTCGCGATCCGGAACGAGCCGCCGCTCCCGGACGAGCTGACGAAGCCGTCGCCCATGTACTCCGCGAGCGGGCTCTTCCCGCTGTTCTGATCGGACGCGACCGGCGCCTTGTCGTTGCCGCAGGCAGCCAACGCGAGGACCGCCAGGAGGGCGAGTGCTGATTTGCTCTTCATGGCGGCGAGCGTGCCGCCCGGGCCGTGAAGAACCTGTGAAGGACCGGTATGCACCCGATGCTCTCAGCCGATCTTCATCGGATTCTCATCTCTTTCGGCGACATTGAGGACTATGCCAGCGCGGATCCTGGTCGCCGAAGACGACCTCAAGCAGGCCGAACTGATCCGGCGGTACCTCGAACGCGAGGGGCACCTGACCGTCGTCGTGCACGACGGGCGGGAGGCCATCGACGAGGCCCGCCGGCGCAGCCCGGACCTGCTGGTGCTCGACGTGATGATGCCGAAGGTCGACGGCCTGGACGTCTGCCGGGTGCTGCGGGCGGACGGCCCGGGGAATGCCGGGGTGCCGATCATCATGCTCACGGCCCGTGCCACCGACGACGACCTGCTGCTCGGGCTCGACCTCGGCGCGGACGACTACCTGACCAAGCCGTACAACCCGCGCGAACTCGTCGCCCGGGTCCGGACGGTACTGCGGCGGACCCGGATCCGCTCCGAGGGCGAGGTGTACCGGGTCGGCGAGCTGGAGATCGACCCGTCCCGGCACGAGGTCCGGCTGCGCGGCAAGCTGATCGAGCTGACCCCGGCCGAGTTCAAGATCCTCGCCTGCCTGGCGGCCTCGCCGGGGCGGGCGTTCTCCCGGCAGCAGCTGCTGGAGCACGCGTTCGGCTTCGACCACTACGTGTTCGACCGGACCGTCGACGTCCACGTGATGAACCTGCGGAAGAAGATCGAGCCGTCGCCGGGCGCGCCGACGTACCTGCGGACCGTGTACGGCATCGGTTACAAGCTCACGGACGACGTGGCGGCGGCCGATGCGTCGTAGCGTGCTGGTCCGGTTCCTCGGGTTGTCGCTCGCGGTGGCGCTCGGGGCGGTGATCGCCACCGCGCTGATCGCGACGTACAGCACCTCGGAGAAACTCCAGGGCGAGATCGACGCGAACACCGGCCAGTTGCAGGTCGACGGCGAGATCTACGGCCAGCTGTCGAAGTACGCCTTCGACCATCCGACCTGGTCGGGTGTGGACAAGGTCGTGCACGACCTGGCCGGCCGCCTCGGCCGCCGGGTCGCGGTCACCACCGACGACGGCACCGTGATCGCGGACTCGGCCCGGATGCTCGGCGCCGCCCCCGAACTCCCTTCGGTGCCGGCGGCAACCATCGACGCGCGCGGCGGCGGCATGGGCAGCACGACGACCGTCTACCAGGCCCGCAAGCCGGTCGCGGCGGTCGGCGGGATCAGTGGGTTCACCGCGACCGCGGCGATCGGTCCGTCGTTCATCGGCTACCCGGACTGGGGTATGACCGACGACGAGCTGAAGCAGCGGAACCTGCTCGCGAAGCAGGCGGTGAGCTGCCTCGCCACGAAGGGCAAGTCGGCGAGCGTCGCGCAGGGCGCCGGCACCGTGCCGCAGGTGATGATCGAGTCCACGCAGTTCGTGGCCGGTATCCGGATGAACGCCAGCACGCCGGTCAAGGAGGAGTGCCTGCCGCCCGGCCTGAACGCGCCGAGCGCGAAGGCGCGGATTGTCAACGACGACGAGATACGGCGCTCGACGGCGTGCCTGGACGCGGCCGGGATCAAGTACAAGATCAACGACGTCGACGGTCTGCGCTCCGTCGAACCGATCGCCAAGGACGCCGTCGACGAGACGTTCGGGAACTGTGTCACGCAGGCGCGCGTGCAGGCGTTGACGCCGTACGTCGCCCCGCCGGCGAAGCTGTACCTCGGGGCGAAGAGCACGTTCAACGTGTTCTCCGGCGAAGGGCTGCTGCGGACCGCGGCGACCGCGCTCGGGGTACTGCTGATCGCCGCGCTGGTGATGCTGTTCGCGGGCCGGAGGTTGGTACGGCCGATCGTCGCGCTGACCGGTGCGACGCAGCGGATGCGGAACGGCGACCACGCGGCGCGGGTCCCGGTCAGCGGCAAGGACGAGGTCGCGCGGCTCGGTCACGCGTTCAACGACATGGCGGAGGCGATCCAGCGGCACGACTTCCAGCGCAAGGCGATGGTCAGCGACGTCGCGCACGAACTACGGACACCGCTCGCGAACATCAAGGGGTACCTGGTCGCGTCCGAGGACGGCGTCGTACCGCTCGACTCCGCGCTCGTCACTTCGCTCCTGGAGGAGACCGCGCTCCTCGAACACCTGGTCGCCGACCTCCAGGACCTCGCCCTGGCCGACGCCGGGATGCTCCGCCTGCACCCTGCTCCCCGCGACCTGACCGAACTCTCCCGCCAGGTCGTCCTGGCCCACCAACCCGCCGCCGAGGCGGCAAGCGTCACCCTCACCTGCGCAGCCTCCGAGCCCTCGCCGGCAGTCGTCGACAGCGCCCGCATTCGTCAGGCTCTCGGCAACCTCGTGTCGAACGCAATCAGGTACACACCTCCCGGAGGCCACGTGGTGGTCGGCGTACGACCTGTGGACAACGGTTACAACCTCACCGTCACCGACAACGGCACCGGCATCGCGGCCGAGCACCTCCCGCACCTCTTCGACCGCTTCTACCGCGCCGACGTCTCCCGCACCCGCACCACCGGCGGCAGCGGCCTGGGCCTCGCCATCACCAAACACCTGGCCGAAGCCCACCACGGCCACATCAAGGTCAGCAGCCGCGTCGGCTCTGGATCAACCTTCACGATCTGGCTCCCTGCGGCTGCCACACTGTCCGGGTGACGCAGCCCCCGAGCTTCCCCGGCCCACAAGGCAGCGGCTGGCAGCAACAACCCCAACCGACAGGCCAGCCCCCGGGCTACGGACCAGGCGGGCCTGGCTACGGTCCAGCCGGACCAGGCGGACCTGGCTACGGTCCAGCCGGACCAGGCGGACCGACGTACGGGCCTGGTGGGCCGGGCTACGGACCGGGTGGGCCTGGTCAGCCCTCGTGGGGGCCTCCGGGTGGACCGCGGCGACCGAGGACGGTGCTGTACGTCGTGCTCGCGGCAGCCGGCGTACTCGTGCTGCTCGCCGTCGCCGCGCTCATCGTCCCCGGACTCATCGGCAGCGACGACCAAGGCCACGGCCCGTCCGCGCAGTCCCCAGCCTCGAGCAGCCCGACCGCCTCGACCTCCGCACCGACCGGCACGCCGTCAGCGCCGACCACTCCACCGACCACCCCGTCGGCCACCCCACGTCTCGCCGAGGCGACCACGGAGGCCACGCTGTTCCTCGGACTCCTGAACAGCAACCGCCCGAAAAGCGCGGGAATGCTCGCCTGCGCGGAGACCAAGCAGTTGCTGGCCGGACAACTGCTGCTCATCGTCGAGCCGCCGACCAAGCTGGCGATCACCGGACCTGGCGTCTCGGTGAGCAGCTACTACCCGCGGATCTCGGTCCCGTTCTCCGGCACCACGAAGGGCGGCGTCGCGCTGGCCGGTACCGTCGACATCATGGACATGCCGTCCCACAACCTCTGCGTACGCCTGATAACGGTCAGGCCCTGACCGACCTGGACCCGATCAGATGGCTCCGAAGAAGGCCCGCGTCGCGGACGTCCACGAGATCGCCTCGGGGATGCCGCACGTCACCAAGTGGGAACGCGACGACGGCACCGATCGCCCCGTCTACCAGGTCGGCGGCAAGTCGTTCGTCTTCTTCCGCACCCCACGCCCCGACGCCGTCGACCCGGTCACCGGCGAGAAGTACGACGACGTGATCATGATCTGGGTCGAGTCCGAATCCGAGAAACAGGCCCTGCTCTCCGACGGCACCCCGTTCTTCACCACCCC
>NZ_DASRVN010000264.1:0-7067 GCF_035655035.1 Kribbella sp.
GAAACACCCAGTCTCCATTCCGAACCTGGAAGTTAAGCCCTTCAGCGCCGATGGTACTGCGACCGGGAGGTCGTGGGAGAGTAGGACGCTGCCGGACATTCACACTGTTAAGGGCCACCCCGGTCGGGGTGGCCCTTAACACATTTCTGGGCAGTTGTAGGTGCCCTAACTTGAGGTGCTCGGCAGCTGTTATTCCTCGGGGGCGATGCCTACCAGGGCTGCGGCGGCGCAGATGTGGACCGGAGTCAGGTCTGTGGGGGAGACAGGGGCCTGGAGGAGCGTGCCGCGCTCGTAAGGCGTCAGGGTGATGTCTATGCCAGGAGCACCCGCTACCAGTCCGCGGATGTAGGTGAGCCAGCCCATCATCGGAATGCCACGGCGGAAGACGCCGGCCGCGGCGGCTAGTTCGGTGTCGGCGATACTGGCCCACTGGGGTTCCCAGATCGTGACGACGGCGCGGAGCACCTGGGCGAAGCGTTCCGACTGCAGCAGCGCGTCCTCGTCGCTCCAGTGCAGGGTGAGCTGGTCGGAGATGGTGGTCATCGTGCCACCCATGGACAGGTCGAACAGCCACGGCAGCTCGCCCGTGCTCTGCAGGTGCAGCCGGGTCGTGCTCGTACCGTTGGCCAGGACCTTCGTAGTGGCCTCGACCATCTCCTCGAGCGGTGTGGAACCATCCGCCTCGAGGACGTGGTACCCCCAGCGCTCGTCCTGAGTCCAGATGTGGACGTCGGGGAACGCGACCGCGACAGCCGTCAGCGTGCGGCCGACGCGGAGCGCGCGGTGCTCGACCGACTCGTCACGGTGTGACCATTGGGCGCGGAGCAGCCAGGAAGCCATTCACGCCCTCCGATCATGAGGCGGCCGGTGTGGCGGAGGTGTTGTCGTGCCGGCTGGCGGCACACGTCCGGATGCAGGCGACGGTACGCCGTCATACGACCGCTTGACCAGAGCTCCGGGCCCTCGCTGAGCGCGGGCACGGGGGCTCTCCGGAAAAGTCACCGGACCATACTGCTGTACCCGGAGGTCCGAGGTCTGCACCGGGGTCCGCTTTTGGTAACCACGTGTCGAAATTTGGACAGGTGTCAAGCTATGTCAGGGTCGGCGAGGCCAGCTCCAGGGTCGGGGTCGAGCCGCGGTACGACGTCATCCACTCGCGGAGCAGCTCGACCCGGGCCGAATTCTCCTCGTTGCCCTTCACGACCGGGGCCTGGTTGTACGGCATCGTGTCAGAGCTGCGCCGGAGCTTCACGTACAGCCGGGACGAGGCGAGGGCGTACCGCTCCATGTCGTCCTGGAGCGCGCCGATCACCGTGATGTTCCGGTCGCGGCCGATCTGCTCGAACAGCGCCACCGCCTCACGCCGGTGCTGGGACCCGAGGTTGCGGCCCAGTTCGTCGAGGATCAGCAGCAGCGGACGGTCCGAGCCGCCGGCGAGCGCGGCCGCGCAGACCAGCTTCACCGCCTTCTCGTCCATCTGCGCGGTGTTGCCTTTCACGTTGAACGCGGAGAACGGGCCGCCCTCCGAGCGCCGCCACTTCGGCGTCACCGTCCAGCGCCACGGCTTGTCGGGCTCGGCCGGCGGATCCGGCTCCGGGAACTCGAGCTTCGCGCCGTACCCGCCGTACTGCTGGTCGAGACGGTCGAACTCCTGGGACACCAGCCGGAGTCGTGCCTTGATGCCGTCGGCGAGCGAGGCGCGGTGCGCGCGGGCCGTACTCTCCGCCTCGTCGAGGCCCTCGCGGGCACGTTCGAGGGCGGCGTTCCGCTCGGCGCGCTGGCTGGCGATCTGCTGTTGCTGCAGGCTGTCGAACGTCTCGTGCTGCGCGAGGTGGCTGCTCAGCGTCCGGTGCAGCGCCGGGACCAGGCCGACGCGGTCGCCGAGCGTGCCGTTCGTCCAGCCGTCGGGGCCGTTCAGGATCTCCCACAGCTCGGCCGGGATCTCCTCGCGGGACCGTGCGCTCGGGAAGCAGCGGCGGATCACGTCGTCCAGCTGCGTGCAGGCCTGGTGGTTCCAGTCGGCGGTCGTTCGTCGCTGGGCGTCGTCGGGCAGGACGAGCAGGAACTCCTCGGCCTCCTCGGGCGTGCCGCCCCAAGCCGTCGTCCGGGTGGTCAGGTCGAGCGCGCTCTGCTCCTCGCGCAACGCGAGCCGGCGGCCGGTCAGCTCGTCGAGGATCCGATCGTGGTCGCGCCGGGTGGCCTCGAGGTTCTTCAGCCGCTCGTCGCGGACGAGCTGCTGGCCGGCCGCGGTCTCGGCGGACTCCTTCGCCGCCTGCAGCTGCGGAGCGAGCGAGTCCCGGTCGGTCTCGTGCCGGTCGACGGTCTCCCGGAGCGCGAGCATCTGCTCCTGCACCGACTCCGCGTCGGCCAGTGCCCGGGCGGCCGCCGTACGGCGCTCGGCCTGCTCGACCCGGGACCGGGCCTGCTCCAGGGCAGCGGACGCGAGAGCGCGTGCCTCGACCGCGGCCTCCACGCGCCGCCGGGCCGCCTCGATCCGGGCGGTGCGTCCGGTGATCGGCTCGTCGAACTGCCCGACGGCGACCACACCGGCGACGTCGTCGATGTGATCCTTGGTCGCCCGCTCGCCGATCGCGGCGAAGAAGGCATCCAGGACAAACCGCTTGTCCGCCGACTTCGGCCCGCGCTTACGAGAGGCAGCACCCGGCCGGTTCGCCAGTACCAAGAGGAATCCGGAGTACCCCGCATCGGCCAGCGCGGTCGCCGCCACGTCCGCGTCGCCGAAGTCGATGACGACGGCCTCCCGGTACGGCGCCAGTCGCGGCTCCCACTCCGCACGGTCGGAGGCGGGCAGCTCGGTGATGTCGGTGAGCGCACCGCACTCGATCCCGGCGTTCTCCAGGACCTGCTGCTGCGGTGCCGACACCGTCTGACCGCTCTCGGCCTCGCGCAGCTCGGCCGTCGCGTAGTCGACCGCGGAGCGCGCGGCGTGGTCGCGGCCGATGTGCTCCTCGAGCACGGCACGCGCTTCTTCCTGCTCCTCGCCGGCCGCGGCCAGATCCCGGCCGTCCGCCGAACGGCCCGCGTCCAGGAGCCGCCGGTGCTCCTGACCGAGCCGCTCCAGCTGCTCTCGCAGCGAGCGCTGGGCCAGGTCGAGCTCCCGGTCCCGAGCGTCCAGCTTGTCCCGCTCCTGGCGGGTCAGCTGCACGTCGCGGATCAGGTTCTCCTCGTTGCCGAACGCGTCGATCTCGGTCTCGATCGCTTCCTTCCGGGCCTCCTGCTCGGCGGCCCGCTCGTCCAGCGCCGCGATCTCCTCGAGGATCTCGGTGTTCCGCGCGGAGCCGTCGATGAGGTGCCGGGCCGAGCGTGCCTGCCAGGCCTCCTTCGCCGCGGCGAGGGCTTCGCGGGCCGCGGCACGTTGCAGAATGCCGGCCTCGACGGTCGCCATCTCCTGCTCCCAGCGCTGCAGGTCGGTGGTCGCCTGCTTGGTCGCCTCGCGCTGGGTGTGCTCGGCGGAGCGGTGTGCCTGCTCCTGCTCGAGCTCGTGGTCGAGGCCGGTAAGGGTCGCGATCGCGTTGAAGATCCGCGCCGGGCCGAGCTCGTTGAGCGGCTCGGCGAGCAGGTTCGCGGTCGGGCTGGAACGGACCGATGTCGACAGGAACGAGACGCACCGCACCTGGCCGCCGTACAGCACCTGGGAGAGCTTGTTCGCGTGGAAGTCGGTGCGGCCGTTCGAATGCGGGAGGGCGGCCCACAGCGCGTCGGCGCCCGCGGCGCGCTCGGCCTCGGTCGCGCCGTACGGGATGTGCAGGCCGTGTTTCCAGCGCAGGTCGATGTACGACGCCTTGCGGTTGATCCGGATCCACACCGTGACCGCGGCGGCCTCGATCTCGTCGAGGTCGGTCAGGTCCGGGTCGGAGAAGACGCCGACGATGTAGCCGCGGTCGACGTTCGACCAGTTGCCTTCCTGGCCGGCCGCCTCGGCGGTGAACAGCAGCTCGGCCGCCCCCGGCGCGCCGCTGGTCAGCCGCCACTGGTCGTCCGCGTGCAACAGGCTGAGCGCGGCGATCCACGACGACTTGCCGGCGCCGTTGGAGTCGGTGGGGCCCTGGCCGGCGACCGTGATCAGGCCGCGGCCGATCATCGGGATCGGGTGCGTGGACAGCCGGGACAGATCGACCACCTGCACCCCGAGCAGCACCTTCGAACCCAGGATGTCGTACGGCCCGTCGTCAGTCATGCTTCTTCTCCCACTTCGACAGGGACCCCGTGGCGGGCGCGGATGGCTTCGGCGATCGGGCTGGCCGGGGCGGCGGCGAGGATCAGCTGGTCCTGCAGGCGACGGCGAGCGGCCGGCGTCAGGCGCTGCAACTGCGGACCCGGGATGTACGACGGACCGCCCGAGTGATCGCCGGACAGCTGGATCAGCCCGGCGGCGCGCAACCGCTGCAGCGCCAGCCGCCGCTCTTCGCCGCTGATCCGGGTCGTCCGCAGCTCGTCGACCGTGGTGGGCCGGGCGGACTTCCAGCTGTCGCCGGTCAGGATGCCTTCGCTGCGCGGGATCGCGACCGAATGGATCAGCACCAGTACGAGGACGGCGCGGTCGATCACCGACAACGGCTGCCAACCCTGCGCCGCGAGGCTGGCGGCGATGTCGTCGTCGTACCCGGCGGTCCAGTGCGTGCCGTCGACGTGCACGAGCGTACGGCCGATGAGCTTGAGCATCCGCTGCACCTGGCGGCGGAGCGTGACGTCGCGCAGACCGGCCAGCTGTACTTCGGCGACCGGGTGCGCGGCGTACTGCACTGCGCTGAACGCGGCGAGCACCTCGTCGCGGGACCTGTCGCTGAGGTCCTGCAGCAGCGGGTCGAACAACGCGTGGTGGTCAGTCATCCGCCACCTCCACGGGCGGCGGATCGGGAAGGTGCCTGCACAGATCGCGGAGTGTGGACAGGTCGGACGGGCTCCACGTGACGACGCGCGGGCCGAGGCGGACCTCGCCGGCCGTTTCGTTCCAGAACAGCCAGTGGGTGGAGTGCAGGCGGCGCAGGCTGCCGATGATCAGGGTCATGTCGCTCGGCTGCTCCGCGCGGCCGCGCATCCCGGCGTACACGGACCTGATCTGCGCAAGCGTGCCCGTTCCGCCGGGCCACGGCGAGGCGCTCCGGTCGGTCCAGCAGCAGGCGACGCAGATCGCGAGCAGGCGGGCGGTCTCGTTCGGCAGCTCGACCGGGACCGGGGGAGCGCCGAGCTCCTCCAGCACGCCGTGACCGGCGCCCGTCGGCAGCGTCGGTACCAGCCAGACGCCGTCGGCTGACGAGGCCCGGGTCAGGCCGGCGACCGCAGGCGTGTCCGGGTCGACCTCGATCGGTCCGGCGGACTGCACCTTCGCCCACCAGAGCGCGTTGTACAGCCGGCGCTCCACGGCCTCGGTACTCACGAGACCACCCGGCGGAACACGCCCTCGGTCGCCCACGGCGTACCGGCGGCCGGGTCGATGCGCATGCCGTCCGACCAGACCAGCTCGTACTCGAGCTCGTCGTGCAGGTGGGCTGCCGTCAGCTCGGCGAGCACCCGGCGGGCGGTGATCCAGTCGCCCGCCTCGTCGACGACCTCGACGATGTCGACCGACGTACGGCCGGCCAGCACCCGCTCCGCCTCGCGGCGCAGGTCCTCACGGTCCGTCGCGGCGGCCGACTCCGGGGCTTCCTGGTCCGCGGTCGGACGCGGCGGCGCCATCCGGGCCGTACCACTCCGGCGGCCCGTCTCCACCGCCTCGACCATCGTCTGCGCGGAGAAGTCGGGCGCGGCGGCATCGAACAGCAGACCGTCCAGTACGGCGGCCAGCGTCTCGGGCTCGCTGCTCCGGGTGAACGTCAGCCAGGTCTCGATGGGCAGCAGCCCGAGCGCCCGCGTCGTACCGGCCCGCTCGACCAGGCGGCCGGCGGCGAGTTGCACGGCGTCGGCGTACGCGGCGAGGGCCATCCGCAGCGACGTACAGTCCCGGTGCAGCTCCGGCCAGCGGCCGAGGACCAGGCGGTGCACCTTCTCCGCCTGCTCGATCAGCCGCTCGTTGCCCCACGCGAGCTGGGCGTTCTCCCGGAGCTGCGCCGTCGTACTGGTCGAGACCAGGATCGCCAGCTCGTTGCCGAGCAGCCGGAAGACCTTCGTGAGCCGCTCGACGGACGCCTTGCCGTCGTCGGCCGTCGCCTGCGGGTCGCTGACGCTGTGCGCCTCGAGGGTGAGCAGCTGGTGCAGCTCCGCCTGACCGCCCTGGACGGACATCCGGCGCAGGAACATCAGCATCACGTACGGCGCGAACGCGGCGCGGTGGCGCAACTCGTTCGGCCGGTCGACGAGTTTGGTGATCGCGCCGTACTGCCGGAGCAGGTCGAAGCGGCGGACGATCAGGTCGTGCGGATACGCCCGGCAGGCGAGAGTGGCCTGCTCGACGGTCAGCCCGTCGCTGCCGGCCTCCGCGAACGCGTCCAGGATCGCCTGGTCGACGTCCAGCAGCTCGGGATCGACGATCATCGCGCCGGCCTCGCGGGCGAGCACGGCGAACACCTGGCGGTAGACGCGCAGCACGGCGGCCTCGGCCTCGGCGTCGAGCAGTGTCGCGTCCATCCCGCACTCCCTCCCGTGTGATAGCGCGGCTATCAGAGCAAGGACTCTAACCACCCGTACCGGCAGACCAAAACCCACCCGCCCACCACCTGTGGACAACTGAGGGGATGTCCCCGGGCGGGGAGCGGCGGTGGCGGCGGGCTGTGGAAAACCGGATGACGGCGGTGAGCCGGGTGCTTACGATCCGGGGTGTGATGAGAATCCTTGGTTGATGCGGTCGGGAAGGCCGCGTCTGTACCACGGCACCCACGGGTGTCGCCCCGCCGGAGTGGGCCGTCGTGTCCCCGGCGCGCTTGCTGATTCTCTCCGTACGGAGCCTGCACATGACTGTGCATCCCTTCGGGCACCCCGCTGCCCGCCCCATCGGCGCGCAGCACCCCCGTGTCCGTGACCTGCTCGCCCTGCGCAAGGACGGTTCGCCCGGCCGGATCATGGTCGAAGGAACGTGGGAACACGACCGCCTGCTGACCACGTCCGCCACC
>NZ_DASRVN010000265.1:0-1793 GCF_035655035.1 Kribbella sp.
GGCCTTCGCGACGATCAGGAGCGGGGAGACGCGGAGGTCTTTGAACGCCTTGTCGTTCTTCAGCCGTTCGACGAGGTCCATGGTGGCGCTGACGTCGACGGTGATCCACTCGGTGACGTGCGGCGCGGTGAACGCACTGGCGACCATCGCCTGCGCCATCACCTTCTGCACGCCCTTCACCGGTACGCGGGTGTCGCCCTGACCGCTCACCACCGGCGCCGGTTCGTAGGCGACGGCAGGTTCGTACGCCGTTTCAGCAGGCGCGTACGACGTGTCCGCCGGTCCGCGCGCGACGTGCGCCTCCACGTCTGCGCGGGTGATCACCCCACCAGCACCGGTCGGCGTGACCGCTCCCAGGTCAATCCCCAGGTCCTTCGCCAACTTCCGCACGGGCGGCTTCGCCAGCACGTGCACAACCCCGTTCCCCACCGGAGCGGAGGGTGAGCCCGCTGCGGGCGGCGCGGAGGGTGCCGAGGGCTGAGCAGCAGCGGGTGCTGCCGGCGGGACGGGCGTCGTCGCCAGAGCAGCTGCGCCGGCTGAACCGGCCGCAGGCGCTGCGAGTACACCACCGCCCGCAGCACCAGCACCGCTATCAGCAGCTGCGCTCCCCGCATCACCAACACCGCTGGCCGCACCACCAGCACCAGCGGCCGCAGCGCCGGTGGCGGTGGGCGCAGCGGCGGGCGTGCCGGGGGTGGGTTTGCGTTGGCGGCGTTTGGCTTCGGTGGTTTTGGGGCCGTAGCCGACCAGGACCGCGGTGCGGCCGCCGGACGGATCGGGCTCCGGGATCGTCGGGACCATGTCGTCGGCGAGGGGCTCGGTGCCGGCGGATTCGGTCTGCACGGAGATGATCGGCGTACCGACGGGGACCGTCTCGCCCTCGGGGACCAGGAGTTCGGTGATGGTGCCGGCGAACGGGACCGGGAGTTCGACGAGCGACTTCGCGGTTTCGATCTCGACGACGGTGTCGTTGAGCTTGACCGTGTCGCCGGGCTTGACCTTCCAGCTGACGATCTCGGCCTCGACCAGCCCCTCGCCGACGTCGGGGAGACGGAACTGCTGGATGCCCATCAGTACTCCATCACCCGGTCGACGCCGTCCAGGACCCGGTCCAGGTCCGGCAGGTAGTCGTCCTCCATCCGCGACGGCGGATACGGCGTGTCGTACCCGGTCACGCGCAGTACCGGCGCTTCCAGGTGGTAGAAGCACTCCTCCGTGACCCGCGCCGCGATCTCCGACCCGGTGCCGAGCGACAGCGGCGCCTCATGCACCACGACCGCCCGGCGCGTCTTGCGAACCGAGGCGAAGATCGTCGCCAGGTCCAGCGGCGCGATCGACCGCAGGTCCACGACCTCCAGGTTGCGCCCGTCCTCGACCGCCGCCTCGGCGGCCTGCAGACACGTCTTCACCATCGGCCCGTAACAGAGCAGGGTCGCGTCCGTACCCTCACGCACCACCTTCGCCCCGTGCAGCGGCTGCGACGGCGGCGTGGACTCGTCCAGCTCGGCCTTCTCGTGGTACCGGCGCTTCGGCTCGAAGAACACGATCGGGTCGTCGGAGGCGATCGCCTGCTGGATCATCCAGTACGCGTCCACCGGGTCGCCGCAGGAGATCACCTTGAGCCCGGGGACGTGCGAGAACAGCGTCTCCGGCGACTCCGAGTGGTGCTCGACGGCGCCGATGCCACCGCCGTACGGGATCCGGATGACGACCGGCATCCGGATCTTGCCCATCGACCGGTAGTGCATCTTCGCGACCTGGCTGATGATCTGGTCGTACGCCGGGAACACGAA
>NZ_DASRVN010000266.1:0-2056 GCF_035655035.1 Kribbella sp.
CCGGCACGGCAACGCCGTACCCAGCCAGCAGCCCCGCGACGACCAGCCCGATCACGACTGACCGGGCATCGACCTCCAGCAACGACCGGCCTGCTGCTGAACCCGAGCCGCAACGGCCGCAGGTCCCATCAGCAACAGTCCGGAAGTCGTAGTCATGTCCCCCATCATGCGCACGTGGTCAACCCCATTTGCCGAGCTCCGTTGACCAAACGGACCGGAGTCCGTATCGTTCTCGAACGTAACCGGACTACAGTCCGATAAACCTGGAAGGCATCACCATGAGCACCCTGCTGCACATCGCGTCGTCGCCCCGTGGGGACAAGTCGGAGTCCTTGCGAATCGCGGACACGTTCGTCGACACCTATCGCGAGACACACCCCGGCGACGAGGTCGTCACCTGGAACCTGTGGGATGGCACGCTCCCGGAGTTCGGCCCGGCGGCGGCCGGCGCCAAGATGACGTTCATCGCCGGCGAAGCCCTCGAGGGCGAAGAAGCCGCCGCCTGGGACGCCGTACAGGCAACCGTCCAACGCTTCCTCGCCGCGGACCGCCTCCTGTTCAGCGTGCCGATGTGGAACGCGGGCGTCCCCTACATCCTCAAGCAGTTCATCGACGTGATCTCCCAGCCCGGCACGATCTGGGGCCTGGACCCGCACACCGGCTACCAGCCCCTACTAGCCGGCACCGGCCGCAAAGCAGCCGTCATCTACACCAGCGGCGTCTGGGGCCCACAACTGGGCCCCGCCTTCGGCACCAACTTCCAGTCCACCTTCTTCGACGACTGGCTCCGCTGGACCGGCATCCACGACATCACCGAAATCCGCTACCACCCCACCCTCACCGGCGACGCCCCGCAAGCCCGCGAAGAAGCTCTATCCACCGCCCGCTCCACCGCCAAGACCTTCTGAGCGGTATGTGCCGATCAAGGTGACTGGCGAGGACGTCGGTTCGACTGCGAGACGGGTCCGCAGGCCGGTCAGGAACTCCTGGAACGCGGGCAGCCGTCCCAGCACATCAGCGCCCGAGGCAACAATGTGCACGAACTCGTTGCCGTGCCGATAGACGCTGTAGCTGAGGTCCTCAGGTGCCTCGACGGCGAGCTCCGCGAACACGCTCTCGATCGCCGACTGGTTCGCGTCCGCGGCCCAGTCGGCGGTCCGGTAGCGGACGATCTGCGTCATCACCGTGCCGTCTCCTTCAGCTCCCGAGTTCGGTCAGGCTGCCGGGTAGCCCGAAATTGCCGAACAGCCCCGGGTCGCGGAACGCCACGACATGGGCGATCCCGGCGGCCGTCACATCGAGGACATGGATGCCTTCGGGCCGGAACTCCCCGGAACTCTCCCGCAAATAGAGCGCGGCGGCGGGCTGCCCGTTCGCCCTCGTCAGCACACCGCGCCACGCTCCCCCGGCGACGCGGTCGCGAAGGAACGCGGCGACCGTCTCCCGGCCGGCGAACCACGAAGTATGGGGCGGCATCTCGAACACGACGTCCTCCGTCAGCAGCGCGGCGAGCCGATCCGGCGCCGCGTCGACGAAGGCCCCGAGATAGCCCTCGACCGCACGACGCTGATCAGGAGTCTCGCGCAGGTCGTCCCGGCGCACATCCGCGTCCCGGATCCGCCGGCGCGCCCGCAGCAGGTGGTTGTTGATCGATGGCACCGTCAACCGGAGCGCCTCGGCGGTCTCGTCGGCGTGCCACATCAGGACGTCGCGCAGGATGAAGATCGCGCGCTGCGTCGGCGTCAGGTACTGCAGCGCGGCGATCAGCGCGAGCCGTACGCCGACCTGCGCCTCGGCGTGATCGGCCGGGTCCCGGTCGCCACGAAGTACCGCGTCCGCGACCGGGCTCATCCACAGGAATTCCGGGTCCGCGGCGGCCAGCCGGGTCGGGTCGATGTCGTTCGTCGGCATACCGACCGCCGCCGGAAGCGGTCGACGGCGCGCCGCCCGCTGCGCATCCAGGCACACGTTGGTGGCGATCCGGTACAGCCAGGTCCGGATACCGGAGCGCTGCTCCCACGCGTCGTACCCACGGAACGCGCGCAGCATCGTCTCC
>NZ_DASRVN010000267.1:0-13996 GCF_035655035.1 Kribbella sp.
GCCTCGATGTCGGACGCGGCGGCGTGCAGCAACTTGTGCGCCAGGTCGGACAGGGCCCGTGCCACGGCCAGCTCGGCGCCGATCTCGACGATCTCCCGGTCCGCCGGGTTCCGGTGCGAAGCTCCCCGGCCCACCAGGTGCGTCTTGTCGTTGGTGTGCAGGCGGGCCTCCGCATGCGTGGTCCGGTCGTCCTCGTGCTCGTCGACGAAGATGTCGACCCGCCAGCGCCTACTCGTGATCGTCGTACTCATCGTCTCGTTCCTTCCACCAGAATCTGCTCTCGCGCCCATCGTCGAACGACGGGCGCCCACACACCAGGGCCGTCCGGTCCCCCGAAGCCGAGGACTTCTGCCCTGCCGGGCTCACTGGCAGCGGCGCGTGCTGGACGTGTTACCGAAGGAGACAGCCGCGCACTGTGACCCCGAACCACAGCCGTCCGACCCCACTCTCCACCGACCAGAGATTCCCGGTCATTCCCGTCCCGAGCAGGGCTTTCGCCTCCCGACACCGGGACACTCTTCCCGTCACGACCGCTGCGCGTCATGAACTCGGTGCTCGCCCGTCTCCTAGATGTCAGCCGGTGATTTCCGCACCGGTGAAATCCCGACATGAAGTGGTGAGCCAATGGGCAGCGAGCGCGACGACGACGCCCGACCGGCGCCCGAGGAACCAACCCTGACCCGCGTCTGGGACGCCCTGAGCCGCGGCAAGGACAACCTCACCCCCGACCGTCACCTCGCCGAACGCATGGAACGACTGACCTGCATGAGCAGCCTCGTCGCGGCCAACGCGGACTTCCGCCGACGCACCCTCAGCCGGCTCGCCGGGCCTGGCCAGATCACCCAGTTCCTCGACTGCGGCCCCGGCCTCCCGAACCCCACCAGCACATCGACCATCGTCCACCAGATCGCCTCACACGCCCGCATCCTGTACGTCGACAACGACCCGATGGTCCTTACCCACACCCGCGCCCTCCTCGCCGGCAGCACTGTCGACGTGATCGAAGCCGACATCTTCGACCCCAAGGCCGTCCTCAACGACGACACGGTCCGGAACTTCTTCGACTGGTCCCGACCCGTCGCCCTCCTCCACACCGCGACACTGCCGCACTGCCCCGACGACCGCGGCCCCGTCGAGGTCATGCGCGGGTACGTCGACGCGCTGCCACCCGGCTCGTACACCGTCATCTCCCACTTCGCCGTACCCGAACAAGACTCCCTCCGCGAACTGGCCAGCACCGCGCAGACCGCATTCGTCGACAGCCCCATCGGCACCGGCTGGTTCCGGCCCATCGACCAGATCGCCGCACTGTTCCCCGCCCAAACCCTCCTCGAACCAGGCCTCGTCCCCTGCGACGACTGGCGCCCCACCCCAAGCACCACCCCCGACCACGCATCCATCCGCCGCTGCCTCGTAGGCGCAGTAGGCCGCGTCCAATAACACGCCCACGCCGTAATCCATCCCCTCGTCGACAGACCGCGAAGCGTCAGTGGCAGGGGAAGGCAAGGCCATGGCGGCGTGAACTGCCCGGAAGGTCGCCGGCGCGAGCAACTGGTCCCGTGCCGGTGCTTCGGGCACAGGAGCGAGTGGGTCTGGGGATCAACCCGCCGTCCTACGTCCTGGCCAGCACTCTCGACGCGAGCCCGCGTCCGGCGGAGCTGTTGTGGAAAGGCGCCGAGGCCGGCGTCGTCCGCATCGGCCCGGAGCCCGCGGAAGATACGTACCTCTGCAGTGGGCACCTTGCGTTCGACGACGCGAACGCCTGCATCCTGACCGATCTGCTGCCGCCCCTGGTGATCGTCCGCGTGGCCGACCCCCGAGGCCGGCAGCTCGCACAACTGATCGACCTGCTGGCCACCGAGGTCGAGGCCACCGACGCCGGAGGACCACTGGTGCAGAACCATCTCGCACAAGTCCTCCTGGTGCACATGCTGCGCGCCCACGCCCGTCAGACCGACCAGCCGATCGGCTGGATGGGTGCCCTCAACCACGACGGGATCGGTGCCGCCCTACGGGCCATGCACGCGGACGTGGCACGTTCCTGGACGGTCGGCGAACTCGCCGGCGTCAGCCACATGTCACGGTCCGCGTTCGCCCAGGCCTTCAAGGATCAGGTCGGGACCTCACCGCTGGAATACCTGATCCAGTGGCGCATGAGACTCGCACGTGACGCTCTCACTCGCGACACCCTGTCGATCTCGGAGCTCGCCCGGGCCACCGGCTACCTGTCCGAGAGCGCGTTCAGCACCGCGTTCCGTCGTGTGGTCGGCTCATCACCCAGGAGCTTCCGGGACGGGGCGCGAGTGTCAGCATCCAATCGACCTGGCCCTCAGGACTGATGAGCCAGAACAAGATCACCGGCCCCGATCGCAGTGCCGTTGGGCCGAGTCAGGTGTGGGTGAGGTACTCGTGGACGAGTCGGACGGCCAAGGCGCCGTCGCCGACCGCTGCCGCGACGCGTTTCACCGAGCCGCTGCGGACGTCGCCGGCCGCGAACACACCAGGCCTGCTGCTCTCCAGAAGTTTGCGGGCCCCGGGCAACTGGTTGCCGGTGAGCACGAACCGGCGGTCGTCGAGCTCGACCTGACCACCGAGCCAGTCGACGTGCGGATCGCTGCCGATGAAGACGAACAGCGCGCCGGCCGGTGCGAGCCGCCTCCGGTGCGAGCCGAGATCCTCGATGACGACCCAGGCCAGTGTGGAGTCGCCACGAAGTTCTCGCACTTCGCTGTGCAGCAGAACTTCGATGGACGGCGTCGCTTCGATGCGGTCGGCAAGATACTTGGACATACTCGCGCCGAGCTCCGGACCGCGAACGACCAGGCGGACACGGGCTGCGCGATCGGCCAGGAACACCGATGCCTGGCCGGCGGAGTTGCCGCCGCCGACGACCACCACCGGGTCCCGGCGGCACAGGTTCGCCTCCAGTTCCGTGGCGGCGTAGTACACGCTGGAGGCGCCGAGCCGGTCCAGTCCGGGGATGTCGAGCCGCCGGTAACGGGCGCCTGAGGCAACCAGGACGGCGCGCGCCTGAAGTTCCTCCCCCGATTCCAGCCGGACCACGTGATCGCCACCGCGCCGCTCCAATCCGGTCACCGCGGCCGGCACGGCCAGGTCGGCGCCGAAGCGTTTCGCCTGGGCAACCGCGCGATCGGCCAGCTCGGCACCGCTGATCCCGGCCGGGAACCCCAGATAGTTCTCGATCCGCGACGACGTACCCGCCTGCCCTCCGGTGGCAATCCCGTCGAGAACCACCGTAGCCAGCCCTTCCGATGCCGCGTAGACACCGGCCGCCAGGCCGGCGGGTCCCGCGCCGACCACAACCAGGTCGTACGCCGCCGTCGCCGGCGCCGCCCGCTTGAGACCCACGGCAGCGGCGAGCTGGTCGTTGTCCGGATTGCGCAGTACGTCGCCCCGCCAGATGACCACCGGGGTGTCCTGCCGCTCGATACCCAGCTCGCGGATCAGCCGCTCGGCGTCCGCGTCGTGCTCCAGATCGATCCAGCGATGCGGCAACCGGTTCCGGGCGGCGAACTCGCGGATCCGCCGGGCGTCCGCCGAGAAACGCGACCCGATCACCGCGAAGCCGGCACCGAGCGACAGTTGCAGCGACCGCCGTACCAGGAAGGACCGCAGGATCAGATCCGCCAACGGCTGGTCCCGGGCAACGAGCTCCCGCAAGCGGTCGACCGGTACGGCGAGGACCTCGCCCGGCTCGGCAGCCTCCGCGGTGAGGAAGAGCGGTTGGCCGGTGAACAGCCCCATCTCCCCCAGGAACCGGCGCGGACCGTGGACCGCGATCATCCGCCGGTGCGACCCGAGATCCTCCAGTACGACGACCTGCCCCTCGAGAACCACCAGCAACTCGTCAGGCAGGTCCCCGGCCCGGTACAGCACCTCGCCGGCGCCGGCTGCTCGCCGATCTCCCAACCGGCCGAGCTCCGCCAGCTGGTAGTCCTCGAGCCGCGGGTACGCGCCGTACAGATCCGGCGTCTCCTTCATCGGTACGCCCCCTGGATCACGACACCGGGTTCTTGTGCAGCGCGTCCTCGAGCCAGGGCCGCAGAGCGTGGGCCGATGCGGCACCGATCTGTTCCGCGACGACCTTTCCGTCGCGGAACACCATCAGGGTCGGGATCGAGCGGACGTCGAACCGCCGCGACAGGACAGTCGCTTCGTCCGCGTTGATCTTCACCAGTTTGACCTCGCCGGCCTTCTCGGTGGCGAGTTGCTCGAGCACCGGGCTGACCATCCGGCACGGCCCGCACCACGGCGCCCACAGATCGACCAGCACCGGGATGCTCGATCGCTCGACCACCTCGGCGAAGTCGTTGTCGCCGGCATCGACGATCCACGGCAACGGGTTCTTGCACCGGCCGCATCGCGGCGTACCGTCGGCCGCCGCCGGCACCCGGTTGCGCTGCCCGCAGTGCGGACACTCGATCGTGTTCATGCCGCGGCCTCCGCCGGATTCTCGTGCTGTACGACGATCTCGCCGTCCCGCACCGACACCCGGATCACCGCCCCGTCGAGGATGTCGCCGCCGAGCAGCGCCCGGCCGATCCGGGTCTCGACCTCCCGCGCGATGAACCGCCGCAGCGGGCGCGCGCCGTACACGGGGTCGAAGCCTTCCGCCGCGATGTGCCGAGCCGCCTCCGGAGTCACGTCGAGCGTCATCCGCCGGTCGGCCAACCGGGTCCGCAGGTCGTCGAGCATCCGGTCGACGACCCGCTCGATCTCGGTCCGGGTGAGCGGCTTGAACAGCACGATCTCGTCGACCCGGTTGAGGAACTCCGGCCGGAAGTAGCCGCGCAGCTCGGCCATCACCGCGTCCCGGGCGTCGTCCTTGATCTGGCCGTCGTCGGTGACGCCGTCGAGCAGGAACGCCGACCCGATGTTCGAGGTCATGATGATGACCGTGTTGCGGAAGTCGACCGTCCGGCCTTGCGCGTCGGTCAGCCGGCCGTCGTCGAGGATCTGCAGCAAGGTGTTGAAGACGTCCACGTGCGCCTTCTCGATCTCGTCGAACAGCACCACCGAGTACGGCTTGCGGCGTACCGCCTCGGTCAGCTGGCCACCTTCCTCGTAGCCGACGTACCCAGGTGGCGCACCGACGAGCCGGCTGACCGTGTGCCGTTCCTGGTACTCGCTCATGTCGATCCGGACGATGTTCTCCTCGGTGTCGAACAGCGCCGCGGCCAGCGTCCGGGCGAGCTCGGTCTTGCCGACCCCGGTCGGCCCGAGGAAGATGAACGACCCGATCGGCCGGCGCGGATCCTTGATCCCGGCGCGGGCCCGGATGATCGCGTCGGCGACCAGCTGCACGGCCTCGTCCTGGCCGACCAGCCGCTCGTGCAGCACCTGGTCGAGTCGCAGGATCTTCTCCCGCTCACCCTCCTGCAGCCGCTGCACCGGGATGCCGGTCCACCGGGACACGATCGAGGCGATCTCCTCCTCGGTGACGACCTCCCGCAGGAGTCGCTGGCCGTGCTGCTTCTCGGCCAGGTGTTCTTCCTCCCCCTGCAGTTGACGTTCCAGCTCGGGCAACCGGCCGTGCCGCAGCTCGGCGGCCCGGTTGAGGTCGTAGTCACGCTCGGCCTGCTCGGCCTCCTGACGCACCTGTTCCATCTCCTGCCGCAGGGACTGCACCTTCCGCAGTGCGTTCCGCTCGGCTTCCCACTGCGCCCGCATCGCGTCGGCCTCGCCGCGCAGGTCGGCCAGCTCCTTGCGCAGTTCGTCCAGCCGGGACTGGCTGGCTTTGTCGTCCTCCTTGGCCAGCGCGGCCTCCTCGATCTCCAGCCGCCGTACCCGCCGGGTCAGCTCGTCGAGCTCCGCCGGCATCGAGTCGATCTCGGTCCGCAGCATCGCGCACGCCTCGTCGACCAGGTCGATCGCCTTGTCCGGCAGGAACCGGTCGGAGATGTAGCGGTGACTCAGTACGACGGAGCCGACCAGCGCGCCGTCCTGGATCTTCACGCCGTGGAACACCTCCAGCCGCTCACGCAGCCCGCGCAGGATCGAGATCGCGTCCTCGACCGACGGCTCGTCGACGATCACCGGCTGGAAGCGCCGTTCGAGCGCCGCGTCCTTCTCGACGTGCATCCGGTACTCGTCCAGCGTCGTCGCGCCGATCATGTGCAACTCGCCGCGCGCGAGCATCGGCTTCAGCATGTTGCCCGCATCCATCGCGCCTTCGGTCGCGCCCGCGCCGACCACGGTGTGCAACTCGTCGACGAACAGCAGGATCCGGCCCTCGGCGGCCTTGACCTCGTTGAGCACGGCCTTGAACCGTTCCTCGAACTCACCGCGGTACTTCGCTCCGGCCACCAGCGACGCCAGATCGAGCGCGAAGACCGTCCTGTCGCGCAGCCCTTCCGGTACGTCGCCGTTCGCGATCCGCTGCGCCAGGCCCTCCACGATCGCGGTCTTCCCGACGCCGGGATCGCCGATCAGCACCGGGTTGTTCTTGGTCTTGCGGGACAAGATCTGAATTACCCGGCGGATCTCGGGATCCCGCCCGATCACGGGATCCAGCCGCCCGTCGACCGCATCCTTCACCAGATCCCGGCCGTACTTCTCCAGCGCCTCGTACGATCCCTCGGGGGTTGCCGACGTGACCCGCTGGTTGCCGCGTACGGCGGTCAGCGCCGCCAGGAAGCTGTCCCGGGTGAGTCCCTGTCCGGCCAGGAGTCGCCCGGACGTGCTCTGCTGTCCTTCGTCCACCAGCGCCATCACGAGGTGCTCGATCGAGACGTACTCGTCCTTCAGCCGCCGCGCCTCCCGGTCCGCGGAATCCAGCAGGCGCGACAGCCGTTGGGTGATCAGCACCTGACCGGGTTGGGCTCCGGGGCCGCTGACGTGGGGCCGGCGGGACAGTTCCTCCTCCAGTTCCGTCCGCAGCTTGTCCGGATCGGCACCGGCGTTGGACAGCAGCCGCGGTGTCAGGCCGTCGGCCTGGTCGAGCAGCGCGAGCAGCAGGTGCTCGCCGTCGACCTCGCTGTGCCCGAACCGCAGCGCCTTGGTCTGCGCGTCGTGCAGCGCCTCCTGCGACTTCTGCGTCAACCGGTTCATGTCCATCTCGTGGCTCCTCCTCTGGTGTCGCGACGGTGCTGCGCTTCGAGTACGGCGATCCGGTCCAGCAGATCGAGGACCAGACCGAGAGCCGCGTAGTTCAACGCGAATCCGGCCCGCAGCCGGCGGATCCGGGCCAGCCGGTTCAGCTGACCGGGCCGGAACCACAGGTCGCCGTCCGCACCGGTCGTTGCCTCCAGCAACCCCAGCGTCACGAACCGGCGGGCCAGCTCGGGGTGGAGATCGGCCAGCCGGGCGAAGTCGTCCAGGGCCAGCCGGTCCGGCCGCGCGAGGTAGTAGGTGGTCATCGCCGCCTCCGGGGATCGAACTTCGACGTACCGGCCAGCTCCTCGAAGAGCCTTTCCTCCTCGCGGGTGAGCCGGTGCGGAACCATCAGCTTCACGTCGGCGTACAGGTCACCGGGCTGCCCCTTGGGGTTGGGCAGCCCACGTCCCTTGAGCCGGAGCTTGCGGCCCGTGGACGTACCCTTCGGGACCTTCACCGTTGCCGGACCGCCCGGGGTCGCGACCTCGACCGACGCGCCGAGTGCGCCCTCCCACGCGGCGAGCGGGAGGTCGACGTGGATGTCGCGGCCGTCGAGGCGGTATCGCGGGTGGTCGGCGATCCGCACGATCAGGTAGAGGTCGCCGGCCGCGCCGCCGCCGGAGCCCTGGGCTCCTTGGCCGCCGAGACGGATCCGCTGGCCACTGACGACGCCGGGCGGGATCTTCACGGTCAACGTGCGGGTGCCGCCAGGCCCTTCGATCGTCAGTGACCGGCTGCCACCGCGGTAGGCGTCCTCGACGGACAGCTCGATCTCGACTTCCTGGTCCGAGCCCGGGATCGGGCCACCGCGGCGTCCGCGGCCGCCGAAGATGCCACCCAGCAGGTCGTCCAGGTCGATGCCCTCGGCCGATCCGGTACTGAACCGGACGCCCTCGGGCCACTCCTCCCAGGTTCCCGTCCCGCCGCTCCACGGATCGCCCCTCGAGCCGGTACGACGCCCGGCGCCGGCCCGGGCCCGGGCGAAGTCGGCCGGGTCCATGTCCGGTGGAACGCGGCGGAAGTCCGGCCCGAACGCGTCGTACCGCTCCCGCTGCTTCGGATCGCTCAGTACGTCGTACGCCTCGGAGATCTGCTTGAACCGCTCCTCCGCGGACGGGTCCTTGTTGATGTCCGGGTGGTACTGACGGGCCAGCTTGCGATAGGCCCGCTGGATCTCGTCCTGACTCGCGCCCCGGGACACTCCGAGAACCGAGTAGAAGTCGGTGTCGGAAGGCATCAGTGGTCCCCTGCCACGATGACCGCGGCCGGGCGGAGCAATCGCTGCGCGTCGCCGTACCGCGGCCGGACCACGTGCACGATCGTGCCGGGCGGCGAGCCCGGCGCGGGAGCCGTGCCGACCGCCTCGTGCAGGACCGGGTCGAACTCCCGGCCGAGGTCGTCGTACCGCGGATAGCCGTACTCGGCCAGGATGGCCAGCGCCTGGTCCCGCACCGCCCGCACCCCCTCCAGGACCGGATCGGCGCCGGCACCGGCGTGGTCCAGCGCGAGCTCGAGGTTGTCGACGACAGGCAACCAGCGCCGGCTCACCCGCGCCCGCTCGTCCTCGCGCTGCCGCTCGGCTTCCCGTGCCGTCCGCTTCCGGAAGTTGTCCAGCTCGGCGACGGCGCGCCGCCAACGGTCCTCCAACTCCTCGACCTGTGCCTGCAGATCACGGGCCTCGGCGGTCTGCTCGGTGTTGGCGCTGTCCTCCTCAGGCGTCGGTTCAGCGCGTTGGTCAGCGTCCTGTTGCGTCATGGCGATCAGCTCGTCGAGAACTCGGCATCGATCACGTCGTCGTCCCCACCGTCACCGGACCGGCCGCCCTGCTGCTGGCCGCCCCCGCTCGGCTGCCCGCCGGAGGTGCTCAACGCCTGCCCGATCTGCTGCAGCTCACCGGTCAGCTCACGGAACCGCTCCATCGTGGTGTCCTGCGACTGCATGGCCTGGCGGGCATCGCCGACCAGCATCTCGGCCCGCGCCCGGTCGTGCTGCGCGACGGCGTCACCGCGGTCGGCGAGGAGCTTCTCGACCTGATACGTGACCTGGTCCAGCGTGTTCCGGGCATCGACGAGCTCGCGCAACCGGACGTCCTCGTTCCGGTGCGCCTCGGCGTCGGCGACCATCCGCTCGACCTCGGCCTGATCCAGCGTGGAGGTGTCGCTGATCGTGACCTTCTGTTCGGCGCCGGTGTCCTTGTCCCGGGCCGACACGTGCAGGATGCCGTTCGCGTCGATGTCGAAGGTGACCTCGATCTGCGGCACCCCGCGCGGCGCCGGCCGGATGTTCTCCAGCCGGAACCGGGCCAGCACCCGGTTGTCCGCGGCCAGCTCGCGTTCGCCCTGCAGTACGACGACGTCCACGGCGGTCTGGTTGTCCTCCGCCGTACTGAAGACCTCGGTCCGCCGGGCCGGAATCGTGGTGTTGCGCTCCAGGACCTTCGTCATCACGCCGCCCATCGTCTCCAGCCCGAGCGACAGCGGGGTCACGTCGAGCAGCAGGACGTCCTTGACCTCGCCCTTGATGATCGCGGCCTGTACGGCGGCGCCGATGGCGACCACCTCGTCCGGGTTCACGGTCATGTTCGGGTCCTTGCCACCGGTGAGGCGGCGAACCAGCTGCTGGACCGCGGGGATCCGGGTCGAGCCGCCGACCAGGATGACCTCGTCGATGTCGTTCGCGGTCGCCTTGGCGTCGGCCATCGCCTGCTCGACCGGCTCCAGGCAGCGCTCGACCAGATCGGCCGTCAGCTGGTCGAAGGTCGACCGCATCAGCGTCGTGTTGAGATGCTGTGGCCCGGAGGCGTTGGCGGTGATGAACGGCAGGCTGATCGTCGTCTGGGACACCGAGGACAGCTCGACCTTCGCCTTCTCCGCGGCCTCGAAGAGCCGCTGCAGCGCCTGCGGGTCCTGACGCAGATCGACGCCGACCTCGCGCTGGAAGTCGTCGGCCAGCTTGTCGACGACACGGCGGTCGAAGTCGTCGCCGCCCAGGTGCGTGTCACCTGCGGTCGCCCGGACCTCGACCACGCCGTCGCCCACCGTCAGCACGCTGACGTCGAAGGTGCCGCCGCCGAGGTCGAACACCAGCACGGTCTCGTTGTCGAGTTTGTCCATGCCGTACGCGAGCGCCGCCGCGGTCGGCTCGTTGATGATCCGCAGTACCTCGAGACCGGCGATCTTGCCGGCGTCCTTGGTCGCCTGCCGCTGCGCGTCGTTGAAGTACGCCGGAACCGTGATGACCGCCTCGGTCACCCGCTCCCCCAGGAAACGGCCGGCGTCCTCGGCGAGTTTGCGCAGTACCAGCGCCGAAATCTCTTCCGGTGCGTAGAGCTTGTCGCGGACCTTGAACCGTACGGCGCCGTCCGGTCCGTCCACCACGTCGTACGACACGGCGTGGGCCTCCGAGGCCACTTCGTCGTACCGGCGGCCGATGAACCGCTTGGCCGACGTGATCGTGCCCTTCGGGTTCATCACCGCCTGACGCCGGGCGAGTTGCCCGACCAGTCGTTCCCCGGAGTCCGTGAACGCCACCACCGACGGGGTGGTCCGGGCTCCCTCGGCGTTCGGCACGACAGTCGGCTGGCCGCCTTCCATCGCGGCGATCACCGAGTTCGTCGTTCCCAGGTCGATACCGACGGCCTTGGCCATGTCTGCCTCCAGACGCTCGCTGAGTGCTCGTTGGGTCACGGAACGGTTCCCAACCTGCTCCCCGACGCGGCGCGGCACATCCCCAGATCGCGGAGTCCCGAGGTGGTTACCGGGACGGTTCGTGGATCACGACCAGGCGGGTCAGCTCGACCCGGGAACCGATGTCCAGCTTGCGGTAGGCATGCCGCAGGTGGGACTCGACGGTGTGCCTGGACAACTCCAACCGGTCCGCGATCTGCTGATTCGTCAACGCTTCCGCAGCCAGCCGCGCGACCCGCAACTCGGCCTCCGTCAGGCTTCCCCACCCGAAGGACGGATGCTCGGCATTGTTGTTGAAGGCCAGCTGCTGCCCTTCCTCGACCAGGACTCCGATGTCCAATGCCTCATGCACCGACGGAAGGAGCTCGGCAACGGTCCGGTGCATCGTTGACGCCACCTGCCGGACGTCGACGTACTCGAACTCCGACGCGACCTCGACCAGGCGCTGGGTCTGCGGATCGGCCGATCCCAACTGCCGGGGGTGAGGGGAACTCGAGGAGCCGGGCATCTCGCTTCCTATCCGCCGGACGTCGCATCCAGGCCGTCGCCGCACCTGTCGCGTTCAAGAGCGATTCTGGTCAGCTCGACGCGGGAATCGATGCCGAGCTTGCGGAAGACCTTGCGCAGATGGAACGTGACCGTGTGCGGCGACAGGAACAGTCGCTCCGCGGCCTCCCGGTTCGTCATCCCTTCCGCCACCAGCTCGGCGATACTCCGCTCGGACTCCGACAGCAGCTCCCAGCCGCTGCCGTCCGTGGCCGGCAGCTCTCCGATCCGGCCCGGCGACTCGTCCCGCAAGGCGACCCGGATCGCACCCGGGACCTGGTGCAGCACCGTCTGACGGACCAGCTCGTGCCGGAAGGTCAAGACCCCCTGCAGGCCGATCAGCAGCAGGTCGTGTCTGACCACTTCCTCGAGCGGCGCGAGCAACCGCGCCGGCGACCCACCGAACAGGGCGGCCAACGTGTCCATCGTGAACGTCCGTTCGAGGCACGACGCGACCTCGAGCAGATTGCGCGCGGCTGAACTGAGCGAGCGCAACCAACCGCCGACGACGTCCTCCATGCGGCGGGGCAACTGTCGATGCACCAGTCGAACAATTCCGTCGGCGACAGTCGCCAATCGCTCCTCGCGGATCCCCTCCAACAGCGACACCAGCAGCAACGGGTTGCCCGCGGCGCCGGCCGCCAGGGACGAGAGCTCGTCATCAGGCCGGCCGTGGAGAATGTCTGCGCTGAGATCGGAGACGGCCCCAGCCGGAAGGGACCCGAGCTCGAGCAGCACGGCGCCCGGCGGTTGCCAATCATCCACGCAGACGGTGCCCGTACGGCGGGCCACCACCCACACGACGGCCTGGTGCGTCAGCAGGGCCGGCAGCAGGGACAACGCCGTACTGACGCCGTCAGCGGAACCTGGTACGTCGTCGACCGACATCAACCGCGGGCGGCGGGCGTCGCTCCTACCGCGCTCGGCTCCGGCCTGAGCGAGATCTTCCGCACCGACTCGTGCCACGGCGAACCCGCGGCCGGCGGCGCCGTCCTCCGTCGCAGCCAGCAGCCGCGACTTGCCGGCTCCAGCCGGCCCGTCGACCAGGACGAGCCCGCCTCGCCCGGCCGCGGCTGTATCCAAAGCCGCCTGAACCGATCTCCACTCCCGCTCTCGGCCCCGGAGCGGCCGGGCCGAGGCAGACGATGCCGTTGCAAACATCCGCTGCTCCATGCGCGACAAGTCGAGCTGGTCGTACGACCCCCTGGCCACACTGACGGATCCAGCACGGCGCGCTGACTTGGAGTCATCCACGAGGTACCCATCCGGGCGGATGCGAATCGTCCGAACCGGAACCGACCGGCTACCGGACAACCACCTGATCGCGGGATGCGTGGCCTGCCCGCATCCGAGCAGGCTGGAGTCTTGCGGCCGAGACCGTCGGCCCTGTCCCGCCAAGAGGTTGTCATGACTCTGACCGTGCACCGAACCCGTCCCCCAGGTCGTCGTCGTCCCTGGGCACGGCTGCTGCTGACCGGGCTGGCGTTGTGGATCGCCTGCCTGGTCGTGATCCTGCTGACCGGCAACGTGAACCTTGTCCCCACGCTGATCCTGCTCGGCAGCTTCGTCGTACCCGTCGCCGTCATGATGTGGGTGTACCAGCGATGGCACGATCGGCATCTGACCGCCGAACTGCTCGTCAGCGCGTTCATCGGCGGAGGCATCCTCGGGATCCTCGCCGCTTCCCTGCTGGAGGCCTACCTCCTGCATCCCTCGCCGGGGTTGTTCCTCGGCGTCGGGCTGATCGAGGAGGCCGCCAAGCTCGGCGCGCTGATCGTCGTCACCAGACACCTGCCGTACCGGCATGCGCGCGACGGTTTCGTGGCCGGAGCGGCGGTCGGGCTCGGGTTCGCCGCCTTCGAGACCGCCGGGTACGCATTCAACGCGGTGCTCACCGTGCAAGGTCTGTCGTTGAGCGCACTCGTCCAAACCGAGCTGGTCCGCGGCATCCTTACACCGTTCGGCCATGGCCTGTGGACGGCGATCCTGGGCGGCGTGCTGTTCCACTACGCCCGCGACGGGCGCTTCCGCCTCACCGGTCGCGTCGTACTCACCTATCTGCTGGTCTCGGTGCTCCACGCGCTGTGGGACTACTCCCACAGCATCGCTCTTGCACTGACCTTCGTGTTCACCGGGACTCCGTGGCAGTACGAGCTGCTGTCCCGTGGCTACCTGCCCCAGCCGACCGCGGAGCAGACGGAGATCTTCACCATCCTGAGCCTGCTCTCACTCGCAGTCGTCGCACTCCTCGGCCTGATCACCCTCCGCGTCGCCTGGCGCCGCACCTCCGCAGGCACCCCGCAACACTCATCAGCCCGAAAGGACTCCCCATGACCGTGATGGCAGTCAACAGGTTCGAACGGTTCTTCCGCCTCGCAGCGAGCCTGAACGTGGACAAGGACGACGTCAAACGCCACAGCGACTTCGTCTCCGAAAAGCTGTACGACCTGCTCCTCGCCGGGCAGGCCACGGCGAACGCGAACGGGCGCGACGTTCTCCAGCCACGTGACCTCCCGATCACCAAAGGCCTGCAGGAGAGCATCCATGCGTTCCGGAAACTCGACGAGGACGTCGAGTTGCAACCCGTACTCGCGCAGTTGGCGACCTGGCCGCCACTCGACGTCACTCTCAGCGAGGAAACCGAGGCC
>NZ_DASRVN010000268.1:0-1959 GCF_035655035.1 Kribbella sp.
GTCGCCGGCGTATCGCTGTTCTTTCCATGGGTCTCCGTACTCGTGGTAGCCGGCGGTCTCCCAGAAGCCGAGGTCCTCGGTGTCGGACAGCACCAGGCCGCGGACCCACTTGGCGCTCTTCCAGAAGTACAGGTGCGGGACCAGCAGCCGCGCCGGTCCGCCGTGCTCCGGGTCGAGCGGGTCGCCGTCGTACTCGTACGCGATCCAGGACTGCCCGTCGAGCAGGTCGTCGAGCGGCACGTTCGTCGTGTAGCCGCCGTAGCTGTGCGCCATCGCGAAGTCCGCACCGGTCTCCACGTCCGCCAGCAGCGTGTCCAGCGAGACGCCCTGCCAGCTCGTCTGCAGCTTGGACCACCGCGTCACGCAGTGGATGTCCTTGGTGATCTCCTCGGCCGGGAGGGCCATCAGCGCGGCCCAGTCCCACCTGTGCTTCTCACCGGTCTCGGTGGTGACCGTGAACTCCCAGTGCTCGGGCAGGATGTGCGGCGTCGGCCCCGCCGACAGCACCGGGAACTCGTGGGTCAGGTACTGCCCCGGCGGCAGGTCCGACCCACCCCGCCGCCGTCCGCTGAACCCCGGCGAAACGATGCCCATGACGACCCTCCTCGCTCCTGGAGGAAGTCAACCACGGAACCGTCAGATTCCCATCGTCCGGCCGATGATCTCCTTCATGATCTCGGTGGTGCCGCCGTAGATGGTCTGGATCCGGGTGTCGAGGTAGGCCTTGGCGATCGGGTACTCGGTCATGAACCCGTAACCGCCGTGCAGCTGCAGGCAGCGGTCGACCACCTTCTTCTGGAGCTCGGTGGTCCACCACTTGGCCATCGCGGCCTCGGCGACGGTCAGGGTGCCGGCATTCAGTTCCTGGATGCAGCGGTCGACGAAGACCCGGGCGATCTGGGTCTCGGTGGCCAGCTCGGCGAGCACGAAACGGCTGTTCTGGAACGAGCCGATCGGGCGGCCGAACGCCTTGCGGTCCTTCACATAGCGCAGCGTGTCGTCGAGCATGTTCTCGCAGGCAGCGGCCGCGACGACCGCGATCGTGAGCCGTTCCTGTGGCAGTTTCTCCATCAGGTAGACGAAGCCCTTGCCCTCCTCGCCGAGCAGGTTCTCGGCCGGCACCCGGACGTCGGAGAAGAACAATTCGGCCGTGTCCTGCGCCTTGAGCCCGATCTTGTCCAGGTTCCGCCCGCGCTCGAACCCGGGCATCCCGCGCTCGACGACCAGCAACGAGATCCCCTGCGCGCCCGCGTCCGGGTCGGTCTTCGCGACCACGATCACCAGGTCGGCGAGGATCCCGTTCGAGATGAACGTCTTCTGCCCGTTCAGCACGTAGTGGTCGCCGTCGCGCCGCGCGGTGGTCCGGATCCCCTGCAGGTCGCTGCCCGCGCCGGGTTCGGTCATCGCGATCGCGGTGATCGTCTCGCCGGAACAGAAGTCCGGCAGCCAGCGCTTCTTCTGCTCGTCGGTCGCGTAGTCCAGGAGGTACGCCGAGTTGATGTCCGTATGGATCGTGAACCCGACCCCGCTGGCCCGGACCCGGGTGAGTTCCTCGATCAGTACGGCGTTGAACCGGAAGTCGCGCGCTCCACCGCCGCCGTACTCCTCCGGCATCATGAACCCGAGCAGCCCGGCGGCACCGGCGGCCGTCCAGAGCTCGCGCGGGACGATGCCGGCCTCCTCCCAGCTGTCGTGGTACGGGGCGATCCGCTGGTCGCAGAACGCCCGGACGGTCTCCCGGAAGGCATCCTGATCGGCGTCGAAGAGCTGACGTTCCACGGGCGGGTTCCTTTCAAAGCTGTTGGGCGGCGCCGGATTCCAGCAGTACGTCGACGTCCGTGATCCCCCAGTCGGCCAAGGCCTCCCGGGTGTGCTCCCCCGGCCGCGCGGGCGGCCTGTCCACGCTGGTCGGCGTCCGGTCGAAGCGCGGCGCGGGTGCCGCCTGCCGGACCCCGTCCA
>NZ_DASRVN010000269.1:0-2100 GCF_035655035.1 Kribbella sp.
TCCTTGGCCTCGAGCACGATCTGCGTCCCACCGCGCAGGTCCAGACCGAGCTGTGGTTTCGCCGTCAGCGTGACGTACGTCGACGCCGCCAGCACCAGGAACGCGAGCAGAGCACGGACAAGGGACGACCGGTTCACCGAAGCCTCCGGAGGTGGGCACCCGCAGTACAGGTGTCATGACACAGAGCATCCACGCAGCCGTGGAACGCCCAGTGTACGAACCACCCACAATCACACAAGCGACCGAGTCGCAACCGTAACGTCATCAGCCCACACCACCTGAACCGCGCCGAAACCTGCCGGATTGCCGCAGGTAAGGGGCGATCCACAGCCACCCGGCACCACCTCCACCGGCAGCCACGGACGCGCGCCAAGCAGTCGCACGCGAGCGGCAGCTCGCAACACCCGGCGCCAGCCGGGCACTGCCGGCGCTAGCCGGTGGGCGGGTGGGAGCGCGCGGAGCAGACGCGCCTGAGGAGCGTAGCGACGAAGCCAGCGGCTGCGCAGCACGCGGGGGGCAACCACACTCACCACATCACCACCCACCCCTAACCGGCGGATGCCCGCCAAGCAGGCGGGCAGTACGCGGGGGTTACTCGGCCAGGCCGTTTTTGAGGGCGTAGCGGACCAGTTCGGCTCGGTTGTGGAGTTGGAGTTTGCGGAGGGTGTTCTGGACGTGGTTCTCGACGGTGCGGTGGGACAGGACCAGGCGGGTGGCGATCTGTTTGGCGGTGAGGCCGCGGGCCACCAGGCGGAGGACTTCGGTTTCGCGGTCGGTCAGTTGCGGGCCGGTGGTGCCCAGCCGGCGGTACTCGCCGAGCAGGAGCCCGGCGAGGCCGGCGCTGAAGACGGCGTCGCCTTCGGCGGTGCGGCGGACGGCGTCGTCGAACTCGTCGAGCGAGGCGGACTTCACCAGATAGCCGGACGCGCCGTTCTTCACGGCTGCGAGTACGTCGTCCTGCTCGGCGCTGGCGGACAGTACGAGCACGCGGGTGTCCGGGAGCGAGGTGGTGATCGACCGGGTCGCGTCGACGCCGGATCCGGTGCCCAGTTGGAGGTCCATGACGACCACGTCCGGGCGGGTCGCCAGCGCGATCTTCACCGCACTCGCCACGTCCGACGCGGTCGCGCAGACGTCGTACCCGCGGCTGCCGAGGTCGCGCGCGACACCTTCGCGCCACATCGGGTGGTCGTCGACGATCATCACACGGGTCACAGCTTCAGCTCCCATTCGGTTCCTTCGCCGGGGGCGGTGCGGACGGTGGCGGTGCCGCCGAGGTCGGTGATGCGGCCGCGGATCGACTGGCTGACGCCGAGGTGGCCGTCCAGGCGGGCCCGTTCGAGTCGCGCGGGCGTCGTACCCAGGCCGTCGTCCCGGATCGACACCATCACCTTCTCCCCCAGTTCCTCCACAACCACCCACGCGCGCGCAGCCGGCCCGGCGTGTTCGGTCACGTTGCTCAGCGCTTCCTTGACCGCGGCAACCAGTTCGGCGGCGGTCGCCGCAGGCAGCAGTACCTGTCCGGCAGGTACGACGACGTCCACGCGGGTGGTGGCCAACGGCAACAGCAACCCGCACAGGTCGACCCGGCTCCCGTCCGAGGCGACGGCGGGCCGCGACGACATCAAGGTGCGCAGGGCAACCTCTTGTTCGGCGGCCAGCGCGGCGAGTTCGAGCGCCTCGCCGCCGATCGCCGTACCGCGTCGCTGGACCTGTGCCAGCACCTGCAGTACGCCGTCGTGGATCGATCGGCTGAGCCGCAGCCGTTCCGCGGTGGCGCTCTCCGCGGCGATCGCCGAACGCAGCCGCTCCCCCGCCTGGCGCATCGTGGTGGCGGCGTACCCGACGACCAGACCGGACACCAGGAGCAGTTGCACATTGCCGAGAATGTTCGACACATGCTCCACCCCGCGCAGCGACAGCAACGTGAGGCTGATCGTCACCGCGCCGAGCAGACCCCCGTCCCGCCCGCGGGAGATCGCCAGCGCGAGCACCGGTCCGGCCGCCCACACCGACGTCAGCACGGACGCACCCGCACGGATGTCCGGCAACGGCTGCGCCCAGAGCGTCGCGTACATGCAGCCGACCGTGACGATCAGG